>CAZMFT010000010.1:18961-23974 GCA_964565655.1 uncultured Candidatus Saccharibacteria bacterium | reverse complement strand
CGGGCATGACCATACCTCCCTACCAGCCGGCGAACACGAGCGCCGAGTACGACCCTGAACGGAGCCGGCGTCTCCTCCTTTCGAAAACACAGATACGTCTCCTCGCGGACGCCGACGCGAAGAAAGGGTTGACAATTGTCCCAATTGAGGTATATAATAAAGGGAGTCTGGTGAAGGTTCGCATCGCGGTCGTCCGCGGTAAGCGGAAGGCGGACAAGCGCGAAGACCTCAAGAGGAAGGATGCGCTCCGGGAAGCGGATCGCGTTCTGAAACGAAGGGTGTAGAATCCACACCAGGAGTTGCTTGATGAGTTTCTGGGAGTGCATTTCAACCGCGAAGCCTAGGGGGCTTTCATGACTGGGTACCGGGATATCAATCGTAGCTTTGTGAACCGCACAGCGTTCAGGAATCGTCGGGGTGACCCTCCGTCGAGATCCGAGCCGGCACGGGAAGAATTCGAGGGTTCCCTCGATCTCGACGAGCCGACCGACGAAAACGGCGGACGCATACGCCTCGATCGCCTATTCAAATAGGTGGTTACTCTTGGGACGAAGCTCGCTTCGTCCCCACTGCCAGACGCTTATCGTTCAATCACGGAAAGCTGATGAGCGCTCGCTCGTCCTCTTCCCGGGGGTGACCGGTTTCGACGGTCTGTTCCTTGAGAAACGTGCGACGCGCTGGAAGCCTGCTGCCCAGCTTAATCACGCAGGCACTGAAACTTGCAGCCAAAACAGCTTCAAGCGTGAAGTCCCCGTACTTCGGTATGAAGGATTTCGCGTTCGCTTACGCGTAAAAGCCTCGCGCTTTCGCCTAAGCGACGTCTCTTCCCTCTAGGGCTCATGGTAGAGGGGATGCGGCGGAATAACCCATGAGATCGCTTTCTGTCCTCCCGAACAGATAGTTAAATAAGGGATCCGGTAGGAGTGGTTTCGCATCCGTTCCTCGCACCCTACCTTAGCGCCTAACGGTTGCTATGCGTCGTAGACTCGTTCTCAAGAGCAGGCTGGACGGGAGTTCAATTCTCCCCACCTCCACAAAGCAAATGCATCGACCCGCTTCAGGCGGGTCTTTGCTTTGTGGAGGTGGGAGGAAGCAAACTGCTTTGCTTCCAATTGAGTCGAACTAGCCGGAGCATATCGCATAGCGATGCGAGGCGGGCCCGCGAACACGTAGCGTTTTGCGAACACCTGGAGCAAAACGGTTAGTGATTCGTGGGTTCAACTCCCGCCACCTCCACCTAGTTTCATAAAAGGCCTCTTCGGAGGCCTTTTATGTTGGCGCGCCTTGGTGGATTGGAGGTTCTAATATCCTGCAGCAACCGACGAGGGCCATGGTTAGATAAGGGGAGAAAGGAGTACCGAAATGGCGATACGGAGACTCGACCTTACCGAGGGTCTCACCGTGCTTTCCGAAGACGATCTTCGGGAGATTGGTATCGAGCCCTTCAAACTCTCTGACGAAACAGTTGCCGAGCTCGAGGCATTAAGAGAGTGGATCGGACTCGGCCCACACCTCGCTCGCCACATGCTTGTCGACTAGGAGGACGCTGGCGATGGCCGTCATCAAACAAGGACCTAGTTCCGTTACGCTTACTATCGGGTGAGGCTATGACCGAAACCTGTTGGGCGGTCGTCCACAAGGCGGACAATGCGCCTTGGGCGACATCAGTGAACCTTATCGGCCTCACAGAGCCGCAGGCGCGAGAGAGGCTCGCGGAGCTCGTCGAAGCGAACGTACGAAAGCCACATAGGCAGCAGTACGATACTCTCGAGTATCCGAAGGGATGCTTCCTGCGGTTCGCCAAGGAACACGACATCCTCATCGGATGACAAGAACAGGCCGCGCCCCACGGGCGCGGCTTTCTTATATCCTCCGGCTGTCGTAGGCCCAGTGAAGTATTGCCTGGCGCTGGCGCGGCCGGCACGTCTCGTCTCCCTTCCGGCAATGCAGCTGCACTTGGCGTATGTGACGGCCAATAGCGAGCCATCGTTTTATCTGTCGCTCGTCCTCCTTTGGAATACGCCGTCCGAGGTAGTACCGGCAGTACCACTGGAACCACCCGCGCGGGTCATCTTTATATATCCATCCCTTCTTCCGCCACACCGATAAGGGCTGCGATGCGTTCTTACCGAAATAGTTAAGCTTCGGATCGTGGCGTTCATGGCAGAGCTTGGCGTCCGTAAACCAATCCTTTGGAAACTCGTCTCTGCAATCGGTCATGTACTTGCCGCCGAACACGCCGAGCGCGAGCATCTCCTTAGGCGCGAGCTGCGGGACAAAGCGCGGGTCGAAGTCCTTTCCCGTTCCGGCAGAGAGTTCGTAGCAGTACCCGCTCTGCATGAGGTCGTCGACGCACACTTTCTTGCCACTGCGCATATACGTTATGCACTCAGTATACGGCTTCATGAAGGCTTCAGCGCTCGTAGCGCAAGGTAGGGAAAGCCCCTGACAGGGGTCCTATTGAATATCGGCATTACCCCTTAACCAACCCTCATGGATACACGCGAAAGCAACACGGCATGGATCATCGCCGGCATACTCTTCGTACTCTTAATCGTCGTCGGCTACCTCTGGCTTTCAGCCCCGAAGGACGTCCAGGCCGTCCTCGATGAGGGCTACGACAACATCGCAGCGCAGCGCGAGGAGCTCGCCCGCGCCTGCCAGAGCCCGGAAGGGACGCGCGAGGATTGCGAGGAGGAACTTCAGGACCTCTCCGAGCTCCTTGCAGAATTCAGCGCGGAGATAGACGCAGCGACCACGAGCGAGGCCTCAGCCTCCACCACGGTTCGCTAATCTCCAGCACATGCCTCAAAACCGGCGCCCCAGGGGCGCCGGTTTTCGTCAGCGGAACGCCTTGCAACTAGGCCGTTTTTCGTGGTATATTCACGGTATCTAAGCCAGTGTCTACCGAACCCGTACGCATCAACCGCGAGATACGCGCCCCCGAACTCCGGGTACTCGGCGCCGAAGGTGAGAACCTCGGCGTGCTCTCCTTGGCGGACGCCCTCAAAGCCGCAGAAGCGGCCGGCCTCGACCTCATCGAGATCTCTCCCTCGGCCATCCCGCCCGTTGCCAAAGTCATGGAT
Source organism: uncultured Candidatus Saccharibacteria bacterium (assembly GCA_964565655.1). GTDB lineage: Bacteria > Patescibacteriota > Minisyncoccia > Phycocordibacterales > Phycocordibacteraceae > C7867-001. The sequence continues at coordinate 20,888 of CAZMFT010000010.1, read as the reverse complement.
TATGGTAAATTCGAGTACGAACGGAGCAAGAAGGACAAGGCCGTAAAGGCCAAAGCCAAGGTTTCCGAGACCAAGGAGGTTCAGATCAAGGTCGGTACCGGCGAGCACGATATGCAGCTCAAGGCCAAGAAGGCAGCCGAATGGCTCGCCGAAGGCCACCGGGTCCGCGCCGAACTCTTCCTCAAGGGACGGTACAAGGGCATGGAGGAAGCGTTCCTCAAGACCCGGCTCGAGAAATTCCTTGCCTTGATCCCCTACCCCCACAAGGTAGCGGAGCCGGTCGCGCGGAGCCCGAAGGGCTTCGCGGGCGTCATCGAGCGCGACAAGTCGGCTAAGCCGCAACCAACACCACAATGAAAACCAACAAGTCTTATACGAAGCGGATACGCGTCACCAAGAACGGCAAGCTCGTCGCGCGCAAGGCCGGCCAGAACCATTTCAATGCCAAGGAGCGCAACCGCACGAAGAGCGCGAAGCGCCGCTCGGTAAATCTCGCGGTCTCCAACCGCGTGATGCGCCGCTTCTTCCCGGGCACGAAAGTTGCAAAGTAATTCCGTAACCAATCTCGTATGGCACGCGTCAAAGGAGGTACGATAGCCGCAAAGCGCCGCAGGAGCGTCCTTAAGCGTGCGAAGGGCTACCGCCACGCCCGCTCGAAGAAGGAGCGTTTCGCGAAGGAGGCTCTCGTCCACGCCGGCAAGTACGCTTTCAACCACCGCAAGGACAAGAAGACCGACATGCGCCAGCTCTGGATCGTCCGCCTTAACGCGGCGCTCCGCGAGAACGGCTTCAAGTCGTACAGCACGTTCATCGCGACCTTGAAGAAGGGCGGCGTTGCGCTCGACCGTAAGGTGCTTGCGACTCTCGCATCGGACCACCCCGAGGTCTTCGCTCGCGTCCTCAAGAAGGTAGCCTAACGATCCCGACACAGGAAAAGCCCCGCTCTCGCGGGGCTTTTCTTATACCTTCCGCACTATATCTTTCGAGATTTCCCACGCCTCCCCTTTCTGCGGTACAGCGGCTTTCGCGCCAAGATAGTCATGGATGCGCTGCGCGAGGAATCTCGCGGATGCCGGCTCTCCGAGCGCCGTGAACACCATCTTCGTGCGACCTGCGCTGATAGATTCCTCCGCGAACCGCAGGAGTTCATCGCGGTCGGCATGCGCGGACCAGCCCTCGAGGTTCACCACTTTCGCGCGCATGACGACATCTCGGCCATCGATACGTACGGTCGCCGCGCCATCCTTCATGCGGCGACCCGGACTCCCTGGCGCCTGGTAGCCCACCAGGATAAGCGTCGAGGCAGGATCCGGGAGGTACCGAGCCTCATGGCGCCCGATACGGCCGCCGTGGCTCATGCCTGCACCCGCGATGATGATCTTCGGATTCCCCACGTTCGCTATATCATCCGACTCCTGCCGACTCTCCGTCTTGGTGAGGAATGGGAACTCGAACAGGCTCCCCTCCCTCGTCATCTCCGCCTTCGCATCCTTCCTGAAATATTCCTGCCCGTATTTCTCATAGACCGCGGTCACCTTTATAGCGAGCGGTGAATCGAGATAGACCGGAACCTTCGGGATGCTTCCTTCCTCGAAGAAATTGGAGAGCTCGTAGAGCATGAGCTGCGTGCGCTCTAGGGAGAACGCCGGAATGAGGATCGCGCCGCCGCGCGCTATCGCATCCTTGAGCGTCGTGCGTAATTTGTCGACCCGCTCCTCATGCGGCGGGTGAGAACGATCCCCGTAGACGCTTTCCATCACCAAGGCGTCCACATCCTTTACCGGCTGCCAATCCGGCAATAGGGGCGAAGGAGAGTTCCCGATATCACCAGTTAGCGCAACGGCAGAGCCATCTTTTCCTTCTACCCGGACGCTTCCGGAGCCGAGAATATGCCCCGTGTCCGTCATGACGCACGAGAGACCTGCGG
>CAZMFT010000010.1:0-18861 GCA_964565655.1 uncultured Candidatus Saccharibacteria bacterium | reverse complement strand
CTTCCGGAGCCGAGAATATGCCCCGTGTCCGTCATGACGCACGAGAGACCTGCGGCCGTAAACGGCTTCCGGTATTCGACGATTTCTGCAAGTTCGAACGCGGCATCGACATCTTTCTCCTCGTAGAGGAGCGGCAAGCCCTTCGCTTTCGCGTCCTGCCCGAGTATCCCGGCGCTATCGTTGAGGATGAGCTCGGCGAGCTCTTTGGTCGGCGCGGTCATGAATATGGGACCGCGGAACCCGTCACGCACCAGCTTCGGGATGCGGCCGACATGATCAAGGTGCGCATGCGTCACGATAAGGGCGCCGATGCTCTTCGGCTCGTACGGAAACGGCTGATACATCGAGTCCCCGGAAACATCCCTACCCTGCTCGAGGCCGCAATCGACGAGAACCTTCGCATCCCCCTCCTCGACAAGGAAATTGGAGCCGGTGACGGAACCTGCGCCTCCCCAGAACGTGAGCTTCAACGCCATACGGTGATACGCGCTATCGCATAGACCAGGGTCGCGCCTAAGGTGTCGTTCAGGAGGTCGAGCGAGGTATCGAATACATAATTCGCTTCGCGCGGGAAACCGAGGAGGAACTCGAAGACTTCCCAACCCACGAATATCGCTGCGGCCGCTACGACGAAGAGCTTCGGACGGAACTCATGGAAGAACGCTACCAAGACGGTCGCGATAACCACCCCGCCCAAAAGATGCATCGGCACGTCGAACCACGGGTAGTGCCAGTATAGGTAATTGGCTATCGCGTAGTGCTGGAGCACGGCTATCAGGGTCGAGAGGAGGAGTGCCGGGAGGAGCCACGAATACCGCATGGGCCCACTTTATCACGCGACCCTAAACGCTAAGAAACGCCCATCAGATGATGCGCGTTTCTTAGCGGAGCCGGTCCCATGTTGCAACTTCTTTGACAGGTGGGTATCCCCACAGTGTCCTTCGGAATCCTCTTGAGGATTCTCCCGAACGCTTGAATATCGGATTCCCGGAAGTTCAACAGTTGCTCTAATAAGACCGGCTCCGAGACCATTATACCGCCAGCACCTGAAGTCCTTGTGGAGAGCAGGTACCCGGAAATGCTACAGTCGGGGCATGGAAAAGATGGGCATATCTCCCGAACAAGCTCCGAGCGAGGCTCCGATATCGATACCCGAATCGCTGGCTAAGGGCTTTACTGACGGCTCAATCGTGGACCAATCGACCCTCCTGTCTGAAAGCGAGATAAGCGATCTTTATCAGTGCCTTGAGCATGAAATGCATCTCCCTGGCATTGATGAAGAGACATCATTTAGGATCGAATATCTCGACTTTCACGACCCTGAAACCGAGACATTCAGACAGATGCGATTTGCGTACATCAGGAAGGAAGGCGATCTGGAATTTCCGATCGCCCAGATGTGGCTTACCGCAAGCAATGAGAAAGATTCGGAACACCCGCATGATCTGAATCTCGTACACCGCGAAGTGGATACTGCGCATCGAAGCAAGAAAGGCATCGGGACTTCTCTTTATCACCAAGCCGAAGGATGGGCGCGCCAGCTTGCTGCCGTACAGCATGAGGCTGTTACGATCGCGGCAGCTGCAGGACAGGCTGATGTGCTGGCATGGCTTACGAAGCTCGGATACTCGCCATATCCTGATGATCAAGCGACTTATGACGAATGGATCGCGCACCCGGAGAAGTTCAGGACCGCTACGCTTGATCAGGGAGTGAACGACTTCGGCGTTCATATCTACCGCGAAAATGCCGTATACCGGAAGGACACGGATGAGGCTGTACCTATACGCATATGGATGCGTAAGACGATAGCGCCTGAATAGAAAAGAGCCCGTACGCGGGCTCTTTTCTATTCCTAGCGTCGTGTCCTATTCGAGGATGCCGTCCAGGTTCACGTCATAGAGAATCTGATCTCCCACGAGCCGGTAGTTGATGAGCTCCTCCGGGGTGAACCAAAGCGCGATCTCCTTCTCCGCGTTCTCCGGGGTATCCGAGCAGTGGATGAGGTTCCTGACCGCGCGATCATCTATAGCGGCGATGCCGTAGGAATCGATGGTGAGGTCTCCGCGGATAGTGCCGACGTCAGAGGTCGCAGGCTCCGTACCGCCCGTGATCTTGGTGACGACGCCGACCGCCTGGTTACCTTCCCACGCCATCATGACGACGGGACCCGAGGTCATGTAACGATCGAGGGCGCGGATGATGTCCTTGCCGTACTCGATAGGCTCCTTCTCTGCCGAAAGACCCGCAGCCTCGCGCTCCTTCTGGATGTTCGTGCCCTTCTTTATGAACCACGCATCATCCTTGTCGTAGTGCTTCCAGATACGGTCGGAGTCGGGAATCGTGAGCTTCAAGCCGATGAGCTTCAGGCCCGTGCGCTCGAAGCGCCCGATGATGTCGCCGATAAGGGAGCGCTGGACTCCGTCCGGCTTTATGATGACGAAGCTGCGTTCATTCTTGGGGTGCGGGATGGGCATGATAATCGCGGTTAATACATTAATGGCGCCCCGAGGCGCTAGTGAGACGACTATACCATGAGGCGAATTTTTCGAGAAAAGAGCCTTATCAGGATTTTTCAGAGGGACGGCGGGTGACCACGGTAGTGCCGCCCTCCTCGATAAGAATGGTGTGCTCGTGATGGGACGCACGGGAGCCGTCCTTGGTTCGGTAGGTGTATCCGTCAGGCGAGAGGAGCACCGCGCCCTTCCCTGCGCTCGCGATAGGCTCCAGAGCAAGCACCATGCCAGGGACGAGCTCTTCACCGGTGCCAGCAATCCCGAAATTCGATATGAAGGGCTCTTCGTGGACCTCGCGACCGACCCCATGACCGCCGAGGACTTTCACGATGGCGAACTTCGTGCCGTCGAACGACTCTTCAATAGCGTGCGAGATGTCGCCGACACGTGCGCCTACCTTCGCTGCCCGGATACCCGCTTCGAGCGCTGCGGCGGTCGAAGCGATGAGCGCCTTATCAGTGTCACTCACCTTCCCCACCGGAACGGTGACCGCAGAGTCTACGATGAGCCCGTCATGCGTAAGACCGAGATCCAAGGTCACGATGTCACCCTCGACGAGGGTTCGCGGCTCCTCGTTCGGTATGCCGTGGACGACCTCGTCGTTTATGGATACGCACAAGGATGCCGGGTATGGACGCGCCGCACCTTCGGGCGTATAGCCCTTGAACGCGGTGGTATCGCCCCCTTCGCGTATCATCCGGTCCGCGACCTCCTCGAGCTCTATCGTCGTGACTCCCGGCGCGATGCAGTTCTCGAGCTCTTCGAGGATGATGCCGAGACGCTTCCCCGCCGCGACGAGCGCTTCGCGTTCCTCTCTCGTTCGGATGGTCATGCGATACCGAGGCGTTCGCGGATATCTTTCTGGATAGTCTCGACATCCGGCGTACCGTCTATCTCGATGAGCTTTCCGGCCGTGCGGAACACTTCTATAGCGGGCTCCGTGAAGGTACGGAACTCCTCGAGCCGCTTGTCGACGCTATGGTCGTCTGCACGACCTGATGTCTCCTTACGGAGCGCAAGGCGCTCCTTGATATGCTCGTCAGGTACGGAAAGATGGACGGCGGTAAACGGACGCTCGAGCCACGTAAGGACATCGATAACGACCTTCGCCTCTGGAGCCTTCCTACCGAACCCGTCGTAGATGATGCCGCTCTCGGGCGCGAGCGCGAGCGCGGACTGCTGGAAAAGGTACGTCGCGTACCAGTCGGGCGCCAACAGTCCCTGCTCATGCTCCTCTCGCATCTTCCGAGAGATGTGGGTGTCCTCCTTGTTTATCGCGCGAAAGAGATCCCCGGATGCGGTTACTGGAAATCCGATTTTTTCGGAAAGGAGCTTTGCCTGCGTGCCTTTGCCGCTTCCCGGCTTTCCGATGAAAAGGATGGTGTTGAATTCCATGCGTAGATTTTATCACCGTGCGAAGAAGGCGGCCTGGGCCGCCTTCTCTTAGTACTCTCGCAACGTTAGCTGCGCGTCGATCTTGCGGATCAGGTCGAGGATGACCTGTACCGCGATAAGGAGCGCCGTACCGCCGATGACCAAGGAGGAGATTCCCGTGATGCCCTGCACGATGAACGGTATGACCGCGATGGCGCCGAGGAATACCGCGCCCGGGAACGTGATGCGAGAGACGACATTCGAGATGTAGCGCTCAGTCTCTGGGCCAGGACGTACGCCTGGGACGAATGCGCCGCCCTTCTGAAGATTATCCGCGACGCGCTTGGGCTCGAACGTGATAGACGTATAGAAGAAGGTGAACATGACGACGAGAAGGAAGTATGCGGCACCATACGCGAACGGATTCGCGGAGAACGCTGCGTACCATGCGCTTGCGCCATAGAGGCCAGGGACGCCGAACGAGATGAGGCCGGCGATGATCATCTGCGGAAGCAGCAAGAGGGAGAGCGCGAAGATTATCGGAATGACTCCGGCCTGCAGGAGGCGTATCGGAAGGTAGGTCGATGCTCCGATGGAGGAGGAAGCGACACCGCGCACCTGGCGCGCGTACGCGATAGGCACCGAGCGCTCCGCTTCCGATACCGTGACGACCGCGAGGATCACTGCGATACCGATGGCGACGAATGCGAGGTATGCCGGGATATCTGCGGCAGTCGCGGTGAAGAGGGCCTGCGCGAGTCCGGTCGGGAGGCCTGCGGCGATGCCCGCGAAGATGATGAGTGATACGCCGTTACCGATCCCGAACTCGGTGACGAGTTCGCCGATCCACATGAGGAGCATGGAGCCGGCAGCGATGAGCATGATGTTCGTCACGAACTCAAGGGATGAGAGGGGCGCGATGATGCCCTGGCTCTCGAGGAGCGTGAGGAACGCGATACCTTGCGTAATGGCGATAGGCACCGTGAGGTAGCGGCCCCACGAGGTGAATTTCGCGCGGCCTGCCTCCCCTTCCTCGGAATAGAGCGCCTTCACCTTCGGGAAGAGGATGGTCGACAGCTGCATGATGATGGAGGCCGTGATGTAGGGACCCACGCCGAGCATCACCAAGGAGAGGTTCGAGAAGCCGCCGCCCGAGAAGATATTGAGGAGGCCGAAGAACTGATTATTGAGGAAGAATGCCTCCAAGGCGTCGCGATTAACGCCCGGGACCGGGATGGCAGCGAGAAGGCGGAAGACAGCGAACGCGCCGAGTATGAAAAGGATGCGTGCGCGAAGCGTCGAGTCAGAGAATACGAGGCGCAGCTTCCTGAAGAATGCGCTAATCATGGAGGACGGAGCCGCCCGCCTTCTCTATGGCCGCCTTAGCAGATGCGGATACTGCCGGGATGGAGACGGTGAGCGCCTTCGTGAGCTCTCCGGTATTAAGGAGCTTCACGCGCGGGAGGCGGCCGCGCACGGCGCGGACGATTCCTGCCTTCACGAGCGCCTCCGCGTTCACCGTGTCGCCAGCCGAGAACGCGCGTTCGAGGACCGCGAGATTCACGGGGACGTGCGTGACGCGGGACATGCGCACCGTGCGGCTGCGATTCTTGCCATGACCACGGCGCTTCGGAAGCTTCTTGATCTTGTCGCGCATCTCCGGGCGGATCTTATGACCCGCGCGCGCCGTCTGCCCCTTGCCACCGTGGCCCGAGGTCTTGCCGCGCTTGCCGCCGCGTCCGACGCGGCGGAGCGGTGCGCGCTTGGTCTTTGCCTTGAGTGAGTTGAGCTGCATGGAGATAATATTAGCGCGCGCGAAGCGTCTTAAGCGCGGCAACCGTCGCACGAGCGATGGTGAGCTTGTTCTTGGTGCGCGTATGAATCTTCGTGACGACATCTGTCACGCCTGCGAGCTCGAGGACGGAGCGCATCGCGGAACCTGCGACGAGGCCGCGGCCAGGGGATGGCATGATCTCCACCGTCGAGGATGCGTACTTCGCATGGACATCGTGCGGGATAGAGTTCGAATCGGTGCGAGCGACCGTGATGAGATGCTTCTTCGCATCGCGCACCGCCTTGTCGATGGCGAGCGCGGTGTCTGCACCCTTCCCCAAGCCGACACCCACGCGTCCTTTCTTATCGCCTATCGCGATAGCGACGCTGAAGGAGAAGCGGCGTCCGCCGGCCATGACGCGGGCCACGCGACGCACCGCGATAGTGACCTGGTCGAACTCGCCGCGCTCGCGCGGAGCGCGCGGCGTACCACGACCGCGTCCGCGGTTGTCGCGACCGCGACCGCGTTGAGGCGCTTCGGCTACCGGAGCTGCGTCAGCGACAGGAGTCTCGACCGGTAGAGCGGCAGTCTGGGTTTCAGTCATGGTGAGTGTTTCGTCGGCCATAGTATTAGAAAGTGAGACCTCCTTCGCGCGCCGCGTCGGCAAGCGACTTCACCTGCGCCGCGTACGCGAAGCCGCCGCGATCGAACACGACCGCGGAGACGCCCGCTGCCTTCGCGCGCTTCGCTATCTCGGCGCCTACCTTTGCCGCCTGCGCGGTCATCGTGCCCGGGAACTCGCGGCCATGCGCGGATGCGAGCGTCTTCCCGGACGCGTCATCGATGAGCTGCACCGAGACGAAGCGGTTCGACTTGAAGAACGCGAGGCGCGGACGCGCCAGGGTGCCGGCGATCTTCGCGCGGACGCGCTTGTGGCGCGCCTTGCGCATGACCTTCTTGGAGGGAGTAGTAGCCATAGCGGATTAGACAGCCTTCTTGCCCTGCTTGCGGCGGATGACCTCGTCCTGGTAGCGGATGCCCTTCCCCAGGTACGGCTCCGGCGGCTTCACGCGGCGGATGTGCGCAGCGAACTGGCCGACCGCATCCTTGTCCGCGCCTTCGATAGTGATGACGTTCTTCTCGACCGTCGCCGTAATACCCTCGGGGATCGCGAGCTTCACCGGATGCGAGAATCCGACGATGAACTGCAGGTCCTTGCCCTTCAATTCCACCTTGTAGCCGACGCCCTCAAGAACGAGGACGCGCTTCCACGGCGTCTCGACGCCCGTGATCATGGAGCGCGCATGCGCGGCGAAGGTGCCTGTGAGCGCCTTCGCGAGCTTCGAATTGTTCTTCGGAGAAACGACGATGCCTTCCGGTGTGACCTCTATGGAGACTGCCGGGTGGATGGAACGAGACAGGGTCGCCTTCCCGCCCTTGACGGAAAGCATGCCGGATGCAGCGGATACCTCCACCTTTCCTGGTACGACGATAGGTTTCTTTGCGAGGCGGCTCATATGATTACCAGATCTCAAACAGGTCCTCGCCGCCCGCCTTCACTTGGCGCGCCTCTTTGTCCGAGAGGACGCCCTTCGGAGTCGAGATGAGACGAGCACCGACGCCATTCTTGACCGCGTGCGCCTCGCGCGCCGGCGTGTAGAGGCGGCGGCCCGGCTTCGAGATACGCTTCACGCCGCGGATGCGGGAAACGCCGTCCTCGTAGCGAAGCGCGATATCGAGAGTCTTCCCTGCTTCCTTGCGAGTCGTCTCGACGGATTCGACGAATCCGAGCTCGCGGAGCTTCTTCGCGATGTCCTCGAGGTGCGCAGAGTGCGGCACGGAGACGTGTCGCTTCCCTGACGCGGAAGCGTTCTTGAGACGGATGATGAAATCGCCGACGCGGTCTGTGATCATATTCGTACGGAAATCTACCAGGATGCCTTCTTTACGCCCGGGATCTTGCCGTCGCGGGCGAGCTCGCGGAACTGGATGCGGGAGAGCCCGAATGCACGGAGGTAGCCGCGGGAACGGCCCGAGACCGCGCAGCGGTTCTTGATGCGGACCGGAGAGGCGTTCTTAGGGAGCTTCTGGAGGCCGTCAGAGTCGCCGGCAGCTTTAAGAGCCGCGCGCTTCGCAGCGTACTTAGCCGCGAGCTTCACGCGCTTTTCGTTCCGAGCGAGTTGGGATGCTTTAGCCATAGAAAAAAGCTCCGAGGAGCGTGTCGCTACTGTAGCACTAAGGGAAAGGCCGGTCAAAGACGGCCTATTTCGCCTTAAGGGGCACCCCGAGGTGCTTCAAGAATGCGGTCGCAGCGGCCTTCGACTTGGCGCTGGTGACGATAGTGACCGCGAGCCCGAATACGTCCTTCACCTCCTCGTCCGAGGTCTCCGGGAAGATCGTGTGCTCCTTGATACCGATGGTCATATTGCCCATCTCGTCGATAGCCGAGTCCGAGAGGCCGCGGAAGTCGCGGGTACGCGGGAGGGCGACATGGATGAGGCGATCGAGGAAATCGTACATGCGGGCGCCGCGGAGCGTGACCTGGTACCCCACGACATCGCCCTCGCGCACCTTGAAGGACGCGATAGAGAGGCGTGCGGGACGCGCCGACGGCTTCTGGCCGGTGATACGCATGAGGCGGTTCTCGATCAACTCGAGGACTTTCTTGTCGCGCTTCTTGCCGACACCAGAAGAAACGACGACCTTCTCGATGCGCGGAGCGGCCATGACGTTCTTGACGTCGAGCTCCTCGCCAAGCGCCTTGAATGCTCCCTTCTCTCGTTCTTTGGTTTGCATCATAAATGAGTGATTACGAGAGGGTCGAGCCGCTCGACTTTGCGACGCGCGCGCCATCCGCGCGGCTTACGCGCGAAGGTTTTCCGCCTTTCGGATCCTTGAGCATCACGTTCGAGACGTCGATGGGACGCGGTGCCTCGACGATATGTCCCGACTGGCGGCCGCGCTGCCCGATGTGGCGCTTCACGACGCCGACGCCGTCGATGACGACCTTACGGACATCCGGCAGAACGCGTACGATAGCGCCCGACTTGCCCTTGTCCTTCCCGGAGACGACGATCACGGTGTCGCCCTTCTTGAGACGCATCTTCGCGACCTTCGCCTTCTTGGCGACGGGATTCTTCTTGTTCCGGATGTTGAGCTGGGTGTACTTTTTCATACCTACACTATTTCAGGCGCGATGCCGGCGATATTCGCCCAGCCTTTCTCGGTAAGCTCGCGCGGGACGGGGCCGAAGACGCGGTTCCCCTTAGGACCCATCTCCTTGCCCTGCTTCTCGATGATGACGATGGCGTTGTCGTCGAAGGAGACGTACGAGCCGTCGCGGCGGCGATACGGCTTCACGGTACGGACGACGACCGCCTTCACCACGTCCTTCTTCTTCACGGGCTTGCGGGGCTCCGCCGTCTGGACGGACGCGATGATGACGTCGCCGATAGCAGCGTAGCGGCGCTTCGAGCCCCCGAGCACCTTGAAGATGCGCGCGACCTTGGCGCCTGAATTGTCTGCGACGGTGACGATAGTCTGAGGCTGCAACATACGGTTATTCGGACGCGATCGCCTTCTTCAAGGTCGATGCGAGCTTGAACGACTTCAGCTTCGATATAGGGCGCGTCGAGACGATCGTTACCTGGTCGCCGACCGAGGCCGTGTTGCCCGGGTCATGGACGAGGTACTTCTTCGTGCGCGTGACGTACTTCTTGTACTTCGGGATCTTGACGTAGCGATCGACCGCCACCGTGACGGTGTCTTTCATGGCGGTCTTGACGACGACGCCGGTCAGGGTCTGCGGGCGGGTAGTTTCCATAAAAATTATTTAGCGTTCTCTATCGTGCGGATGCGCGCGATATCGGCGCGGAGCTTCCCCGCCTCCGACGGGTCCTTCGCGCGGGCGCCTGCGGCGCCGAAGCGGAGCTCGCGGAGGCTCTCGCGCTTCTCGGCAAGGAGCTTCGAGAGCTCCTCCTTCGTCTTATCCTTGATGTCCTTCATGCGCTTGTTCATATCGTATTAGCGGGCGACGACCGTGGTACGCATCGGAAGCTTCATCCCCGCCTGGCGGAGTGATGCGCGCGCTGCCGCCTCCGGCACGCCGTCGAGCTCAAAGAGGACGCGGCCCGGCCGGACCTCGAAGACGAAGCCTTTCGGATCTCCCTTACCGGAACCCATGCCCACCTCCGCAGGCTTTGCGGTCACCGGACGGTCCGGGAAGACGCGGATCCACATCTTGCCTCCCTTCCCCGTTGCGCGGGTGATGACCTTGCGGGCAGCCTCGATCTGGTTCGAGGTAAGGCGCGACGCGGAGGTTGCCTTCAAGGCGAAGGAGCCGAACGACACCTTGGTGCCGCGCGTATCAGGACGGTTGAGGCGCTCCGGAGACTTGCGTCCCGTCTGCCACTTCCTGTGTTTGACTTTCTTAGGGAAAAGCATGGCAGGTTATGCGCGGGCAGGACGAGCCTCTACCGGGGTAGCGGTCTTCGGCGCAGTGTCGAACTTATCGCCCAGGTAGATCCATACCTTCACGCCGATAGCGCCCGTGAGCTTGGTGTTCGCCTCTGCGCGCGCGAAATCGACGTCCGCGCGGAAGGTCTGGAGCGGGATGCGGCCCTTCTTCGCCTGCTCCGTGCGCGACATATCGGCGCCGCCGAGGCGTCCGGAGACGACGATACGAGCGCCCTTCACCTCGCGGACGGCCATCACCTTCTCGATGGTGGACTTGAGGACGCGGCGGAACGGCATGCGCTTCTCGAGACCTTCGACGACCATCGCCGCGACGACCGCCGCGTTCGTCTCCGGCTGGCGGATCTCCATGATGTCGAGCTTCACCGGGAGCGTCTTGCCTCCCTTCGCGCTCGCCGCGCGAACGACGTCACCGAGTTCCTTGCGGAGCTTAGCGGCGTTCTCGCCGGAACGGCCGATGACGAGGCCTGGGCGCGCGGTATGAACGACCACGCGGTACTCGCTCGCGGTGCGCTCGAGCTCCATATCACCAGTGAAGGTTCCCTTGAGGCGCTTCCCGAGGAATGCGCGGACAGCCGCGTCGACCTTGAGGTTCTCGCGGAACTGCTTCTTGTCGCCGGCGAACCAGCGGCTCTTCCAGTCGCGGATGATGCCGAGGCGGTGAGCGTAAGGATGTACGGTGTGAGTCATAGAAAGTTATGCAGCGACCTTCGCGAGCGTGAGGACGACCTTGCTCTTCTTGCGGCGGATAGGCGTCGCGCGGCCCATGGCGCGCGGCATGTACCGGACCATCATGCCGCCGGAGTCGACCGTGATGTTCTTCACTTTGAGATCCTCGGCCTTCTCGCCTGCAGCGCGGGCATTCGCGACCGCACTCTCAAGGAGCTTCTTTATAGGAAGGGCCGCGCGCTTCGGGAGAAGCGTGAGGGCGGTGAGGGCCTCCGGGACGGACTTGCCCTTGACGAGGTCGGTCACGAGACGGACCTTCCGCGGAGACTGGTTGTGGTTAGAAAGTTCAGCCTTCATACCTTATTTCTTGGCGGGCGCGCTCGCAGCCTTCGCAGCGGCGATCTCCGATTCCTGGCGCTTCTGCTCGAGCTCCTTCTGCATCTTTCCGCCGTGGCGCTGGAACTTCTTCGTCGGCGAGAACTCGCCGAGGCGGTGCCCCACCATCTCTTCGGAAACGAGGACGTCCACATGGGTCTTGCCGTTATGGACGCCGAACGTGAACCCGACCATCTCGGGAGCGATCTGGGAGTTACGTGCCCAGGTACGGATCGTTGAAGACTCCGACGGCTTCTTGCCGGCGACCTTCTTCATCAACTTAGCGTCCACGTAGGGACCTTTCTTGAGCGATCGAGACATGAAATATAAAGCCCGCGCCCTGGGCGGGATAGCCAAAAGATACAGGAGCGGGGATGAACCGTCAAATTAGGCCCCGAAACCGGTTCTTCTGTCTTTCCTCATACCCCTCCCTCCTCCCCCCGGTGGTACACTTTTAGCCTATGACCTTCTCAAAAGACGCCATCATCGGGTTCCTGGTGCTGCTTATCGCTCTCGGAGGACTCTTCTGGTACCTCTCGAGCCGTCCTGAAGGGCTTCCCGCCTTCACTCCGGGACAGGGCGCGACCCCGGAGTGGACCGACTCCCCGCAGAAGATCTCCGAGAGCGCCCGGTTCTACGACATCGAAGCATCGTACCCGGCGGCGACCCCGCTTCAGGCTTCAGCAGGCCTTGAGGCGGATGCAGCGGCCGTTGCCGTGATGCGGGCCTGGATAGAAGAGACGATGAGCGAGTTCAAAGCAAATGGCGGGTTCGATACGCTCACGCCGCAGGAGATCGAGCTCTTTTACCGGGACGGCCGCAAGCAGGAGCTCGACATCGATTACACGGTCAAGTCCGACGCACATACCGCCTCCTTCATCTACCTCATCTACGCGGATACGATGGGAGCGCATCCGAATACCTACTACCGTACGTTCACGTTCGACCTCTCGACCGGCGAGGAGCTTTCCCTTTCGGACCTCTTTTCCCCCGGCTCCTCGTACCTCTCGGTACTCTCGGAGAAGTCGCGCGCGATACTCGCGCCCAAGATGGCAGCGCAGTCTTCCGTCCCGCTCGATGAATTCGACCGCTCCTATCTTGAGGACGGCACCGAACCATTGAGTGATAATTTCCAGTGGTTCTACTTCGAGGAGGATGCCTTCGTACTCCTCTTCCCTCCCTACCAGGTAGGGCCCTATGTCTTTGGCGCCCAAGAAGCGCGCATCCCGAAGGCAGAGCTCTCGGCCATCCTTCGCGCCGAATACCGATAATAAGGAAGCCTGGTATCGTTTGGATAGAAGCACTCTAGAGGAGCACATCGATGTGCGAAGCCTGTCCTCCCGAAAACGACCCCGGCATCTCGGCCGAGACCAAGGAGAAGCTGCGCCGCATCTTCGGGGTACCGAAGGACCCTCATCCAGATACCCCGCTCGCGCATGGGCCAGGAAGACGCGGGAGCGTCTCTCGCGAAGAGATAAACCGCCGCTGGGATACGGCGTTCGGAAGGCCAGGCAGGCGGGGACTCGGCCTCACGTTCTGAAGCCGTCTTACCGGACGCGCCTGAAAATGAAGAGCGCCGCGACCTTTGGTCGCGGCGCTTTCTCTTTCCCTTAGAGGGTTCGTGCTTTGAAGAACCGGGAGAATTCCTCATGCGGCATGCCGTAGTTCCAGCGGGGTGGATGGCTCTGCGTCCTGCCGTAGGTCTCCTTGTCGTAGACCATGGGGTGGGCAAGGTCGGAGAAGGCGACCGCAGACCAGCGTCCGTGGCGCGCCGTCGCTTCGTTCGCAACGATGCGATGACAAGGAGCAATGAGCTTCCCCTCGCTCCGGAGCTGTAGAAGGAGGCCCGGGAAGACGAAGGAGTGACCCGGAATGACATCCATGGGTACCCAGTCCCCGCCCCGCGTCATGCGCTCGACCCCTGGCCTGTCCTCATACAGGGTCGCCGTGAAGCCCGCCTTGTCGCAGTGCTGTTCGCCAAGGATGGCGCCCGCCTTCCCGCCGGGGAGGTAGTGGAGGAGACGGATAATACGCATCGGTCCCCTGACCCACACCTCCTTGGCAAGATGCAGGAGCTTGTACCGCTCTCCGACCGCGCGGGCGACCTGCCCCATGAGGTCGTCGAGATCATGCCTCGTATCTTCGAGCGAGACGAGGAGCGCATGTGCTTCATCCGCGCCCGTATTCTCGGCCTCTTGATAGAGATCCTCGATGCGGTCCATCCGGAAATGGAAATCCTCCTTCCGGTCGAAGCCGTTTCCGGCGCGCTTATCCTCGTACCCGTAGCCGCTGAAGGTCGGGTCCTGATGGTACCCGAATCGACTCTTCACGTCGTCCGGAAGCGCGCAGAACGCTTGCCAGCGCGCGATCATATCTCGGATGCGCGCGTCGAACGCGCGCGAGCGCCCTACATGGACGAGCATGTCGGTCGCAAAGCCCTCAACATCAAGTTGAGGCGCTACCATCTGTTGCATAGCCCTCTCTCTCCGTTGTGAGGTACTGACCTGGGGGCCAGTATATCCCGGAGCCGTTATCGCAAGAAACAGGCGCCCCGCGGGGGCGCCTGCTTGCGGCCTAATCTATGAAATACCGGTCGTATTCCTCGTGCGGCATCCCGTAGAAGAAGCCGGGCGGGAAATCCTGCTGCGGCCCGAACTCCTTCTTGTTGAAGAACCGCATGTTCGCGAAGTTGAAGAAGCAGACGGCGGCATCGCGCCCGGTCTTCGCCGTCTCCTCGTTAGCGACGACCCGATGCGAGACCGCCTGGAGCGCGCCTTTCGAGCGGTTCTGCAGACCGTTCGCTGCGATGATGACGGTCTCTCCGCGCGGGAGATCCATCGGCACCCACTCCTTCTCGCCGAACGTAAGACGCTCCACGCCCGGATGACTCTCATAAAGATGGAGCGTGAAGCCGCCCTTATCGTTGTGCGGCGCGGCGAACTCGTCCCCTGGCGTGCGGTCGCCGAAGTAATGCAGGAAGCGGAAGAGCCAATCCTCTCGCTTGCTCATCACGTCGTCGAGGAATCCTGGTATGGAGAAATCTTGTTCTGCCGTCCGCGCGTATTTCTCGATGAGTGGCGCCATATACTCCGGAATCTGGAGCGCCTTCTCGACGAACGCTGGGCCGAGCGCCGGGTCTGCGAGCGCGGCGCGGCGCAAAAGGCCGTCGCGAACGGAGACACGCAGGTGGAAATTCTCCTTGAGGTCCACCGAGCCCACACCCTTCCATTCGTAGCCATTGCCGCTCGTCTTCGTGTCAGGGTCGTAGAGGCATCGTCTCTTCTGTTCGACCGGAAGCGCGTAGAACGCACGCCAGGCACCGACCGCGTCTTCCACCGCCTTCCGGAGCGGTTCCGGATAGCGGACGTAGGCGCGCCCATGCGTCGCCAGCTCTGTGAGATTCATCGAGGTCCCCATGATTCGTACAATCTTACGCTATCTTAGCTTCGCCCGGCCTATAACGCGAAAGGGCCCCTCTCAGGGCCCTTTGCTTATCCTTTATCCCTTCTTCCTCTTCCCGACCTTCCGGCGGGACACGATGAAGACGTTGGAGTACTTCTTCGGCGTACGGGTCTTCTGACCCTTCCCTGTCGGCTTGCCCCACATGGACTTTGCGCGCCGGAGACCGCGGCCCTGACGTCCCTCGCCGCCGCCGTGCGGATGGTCGACCGGGTTCATCGCGGTACCGCGGACCGTCGGACGGATGCCCATCCAACGCGAACGTCCTGCCTTGCCGATCTTCACGAGGTTGTACTCCTCGTTGCCGATAGCGCCGACCGATGCCCAGCAGAGGTCGGAGATCTTGCGGACCTCGGTGGATGGCATCTTCACCTGCGCGTAGCCGGCGTCGTGAGCGATGACTTCCGCGTAGACGCCTGCGGAGCGCGCGATGACGGCACCCGCAGCAGGCTTCAATTCGATGCCGTATACGAACGTACCGACGGGAATCTTCCCGAGCGGCATGCGGTTGCCCAGGCGAATGGGCGCATTCTCGCCGACCGTGAACATGTCGCCGACCTTCATGCCCTTCGGCGCGACGACGTACCGGCGCTCGCCGTCCGCGTAAAGCGCGAGCGCGATGAATGCCGAGCGGAACGGATCGTACTCGATGGTCTCTACCTTCGCCGGGATGTCCTTCTTGTCGTACTTGAAATCGATATCCCGGAGGCGCTGCTTATGGCCGCCGCCCTGGTGGCGCGTCGTGATGCGGCCGAATGCGTTGCGGCCTGCCTGCACCTTCTTCCCCTTCATGAGGGACTTCGTCGGGCGGTCGCCGGAGAGGAGCTCCCGGTACGGGAGCGTACTCATGTTGCGACGGCTCTTAGTGGTCGGGCGGTAGGTTTTCATAAGCGTTATGCGAACTGTATGGTCTCGCCCTTCTTCAGGAAGACGTACGCCTTCCGCTTCGCGCCCTTCATGCCGAACCCGCGGCGGCGGCGAAGGGACACCTTCTTCGCAGGAATAGTGACGGTACGTACCTTGACCGGCGTCACTTTGTAATACTTCTCGACCGCGAGCATGACGTCCTTCTTCGTCGCATCCGCCGGGATGCGGAACGTGTAGACGCCCTTCTCGGTCGCGATGAGCGCCTTCTCGGAAAGCCACGGAGCAAGGAGGGCGCCCGCGAGCTTGTTCTCGCTATCGCGTACCACCTTCCCCGCAGGCTTCACGCCTGCCTTCTTGGTCTTCTTCTTCGCGCTGGTTCCAAAGAGTGCCATACGGGTTTATTTAGTGCGGCCGGCAAGCGCGGCGAACGCGGCGGCCGGGTTCTCAATGACGAGGTAGCGGTGCGTCATGAGGTCGACCGGGTTCAAGTTCCGCGCCTCCTCGATGCCGATGTTGCCGATGTTGCGGAAACTCTTCTTCACGGCAGCCGAGGGCTCTGCGAACGCGACCATGGCCGCATTCTTCTTCTTTGCGACGAGCATCGGTGCCTCTGCCGCCTTGGCGACTGACGCGAGCATCGCCTTCGCGGTCGCGGTCTTCGGCGCCGCGAACTCGAGCTTGTCGACGAGGATGACCTCGCCGTCAGCGGCCTTCCGAGAAAGGACCGAGAGGAATGCTGCGCGGCGCATCTTCTTGTTGATCTTGACCGCGAAGACGCGCTCAGCGGTCGGGCCATGGGTCACGCCGCCGCCCTTCCAGATAGGAGAACGGGAGGAACCGTGGCGCGCGCGGCCGGTACCCTTCTGCTTCCACGGCTTCTTGCCGCCGCCGCGCACCTCGCCACGACCCTTGGTATCCGCGATGACATGGCGCGCATTCGCCTGCATGCCGGTGACGACCTGGTGCACGAGGTCCGCGTTCCACTTGGCCGCGAAAAGCTCTGCCGGGAGCTTCAAGCTCGATACCTGCTTGCCGTCCATGGAGAAGACCGGAAGCTCGCCTGCCGGAACCGTGACTTTCTTGACCTCTGCCTCTTTGACAGCCTTAGGAGCTGCAGCCGTCTTAGGTGCAGTCTTCTTAGCTGGGGTCTTTTTAGGAGTTGCCATAGTACGAAAATTACTTGGAGACGATCTCGACCAAGGAGCCGGGTGCGCCCGGAATAGCGCCCGAGATGATGATCTGTCCGGATGCCGCGTCGACCGCGAGCACCTTGAGGTTCTTCACGGTGACGCGGTCGGTGCCCATGCGGCCGGCCATACGCATACCGAGGGCGACACGGCCTCCGGCGCGACCTGGGCCTCCGCCGGAAGATCCGCGCTCGCGCTCGGAGTGCTTCTGACCATGCGAGCGGCGGCCTCCCTTGAAGTTGTACCGCTTCACGACGCCCGCGAAGCCCTTACCCTTTGACGTACCCGCGACCTCGACCTCGTCGCCTGGAGCGAAGATGTCCGCCTTGATCTCTGAGCCGACGGCAAGGTCGCCCACCTCGTCCGTACGGAACTCCTTCACGGTCGAAAACGACTGCCCCTTCAAGTGCCCCGCGACCGCCTTCGAAAGGAGGGACGCGCGGCGGGCACCGTATCCGACCTGCACCGCGCCGTACCCGTCCTTCGTATCCTTCCCCTTCACCTGGGTGACGACGACCGGCCCGGCCATGACGACCGTACCGGGAATAGCCTCACCGTCTTCGGTGAAGATCTGCGTCATGCGACCCTTGGTGCCGAGGATGAATTTCATTTTTACGAAAAATCGCGCCCACATGGCGCGTTCGGGCTCCCCCTAGGGAGCCGTCCCGTCCAGTGGTCCGGGCGAGGCCCGTACATGCGACTTAGGGACTATACAGGTAGGCGTTACTCTATGCAAATGCGTGCAGAGACGCCGCCCAGAGGACGGCGTCCGCGTCGCACACTGTCTCACATGTGCCCTCATGGGGAATCACAGGGAGCAGGGCGATGGCACCACTCTACTCCTAGGCATCTGAAAACAAGGTGAAAGGCTGCGACACCTAGGTGTCGCAGCCTTCGGTGATCATGCGGCGAAAATGTCCGCCGCATGTGCGGGAGCGGATCTCCGTCCGAGAGTAAGAGCAAAAATACGCCTCGCGTACTTCGCCTGCTCCCTCTCGTAGAAACGTCGTCGATGCGAAATCAGGCTTGCCTGATTGAGCTTGCCGCCCTTGAGCGCTTCGCTGCGCTCAGGACTCAGCTTCTTCGCTTCGGCATTCGCCTCTTGGAATCGCTGCTCGCAATGACTGAGAAGTCTCAGATAGAGCCGAGTGAACGGATTTCCGGTCATGTCCTACCCTCTCATTCAGGTCTTCTTCTGAGCACGGCGCGAGTCGCCGAGCATCTTCCTCGTCAGCTTCGCCGCCGGGTGATTTCGCGGAAGGATCGTGTGACCCTTCAAGGCGCGCATCGCATGCGCAGCGCAAGCTGGCGCCGTGCGCTTCACCGCCTCGACGAGCTTATCGCTGTCGAATCCGTCTTCTTTCTTCGGCATCACTGCCTCCTTGCAGGTTTCTCTGGCCGAATATAGCACGACCGCCCCGTAGAGGGCGGTCGTGCGTAGCGGTTTTAGACCCGCGCTACACCATCTTCACGTCTATCGTGACGCCAGACGGCAGATTGAGGTTAGTCAGAGCCTCGATGACCTTCGGGGAAGGATTCAGGATATCGATAAGGCGCTTGTGGATGCGCATCTCGAACTGCTCGCGCGCATCCTTATGGACGAAGGTGGAACGGTTCACGGTCCAGCGCTTGATCTCGGTCGGGAGCGGGACCGGGCCCACGGTCTTCGCATCGAAGCGCGCCGCGGTATCCATGATCTGCTTTACGGAGAGGTCGAGGATCTTATGCTCGTAGGCGCGGACGCGGATGCGGAGCTTCGCTTCGGTAGGAGTAGCGGCATCGCCCGCCTTCTTGGAGGCGCGCTTGGTCTTCGGAGTCGTCGTAGCCGCTGTCATGGAACGTGAACGGAGTATGCACTAGCGTCCCGAAAAATGCAACGGATAGGCCGTAAACGAGGAAGACCCCGGCCGAGGCCGGGGTCTTCCTGTATCCAGTCTCTCTATCCAGTATCGCGGGCTTACGCCGAGATCTTGGTGACGACGCCTGCGCCCACCGTCTTGCCGCCTTCGCGGATAGCGAAGTGCTGCTGCTCCTCGAGAGCGATCGGTGCGACGAGCTTGACCTTGAAAGTCACGGTGTCGCCTGGCATGACCATCTCCTTCCCTTCTGGGAGGGTGACCTCGCCGGTCACGTCCGTCGTACGGACGTAGAACTGCGGCTTGTAGCC
>CAZMFT010000009.1:0-25073 GCA_964565655.1 uncultured Candidatus Saccharibacteria bacterium | reverse complement strand
TCTCGGTCGTGCTCGCGCCAGAGGATTCCCTCTATGAGAAATCAAAATCGAACATTCAGGAGATAAAGGCGCGCGGCGGCCGGGTACTCGCCATCACGACCGAGGGTGCCGAGGGAGACCTCGCGGAACTCGCCGATGACATCATCACCGTCCCCAAGACCCACGAGGCCTTCCTCCCCATACTGACCGCTATTCCCGTACAGCTTCTCGCGTACCACGTTGCCGACCTCAAGGACCTCCCGATAGACCAGCCGCGAAATCTCGCGAAATCCGTCACGGTGGAATAACGCGTGCTAGGCTCTAGGGCATGACGGTAGCTACGGAGACGATCCGCCAAACAGCGTGGCGCGAATATAAGGAGAAACTCGGGCGCTGGTACCCGGCGATAGTCGGCTTCCTCGTCATATACGAACTCGTCGCCGCAGGCCTTTTGGTTTGGTTCGTTGTGGAGTACGGCATCGGCGAGGAAGGCGAGATCATGAAATTCGTCGCGCTCGTCCTGCTCACACCTCCTGGCATCTTCTATCTCTTCTTCGCGAGGTTCCTCGCGAAGGCGCACACCCGGTTCTGGGAGAATTTCGCCACAGCGAACTCCTGGTCCTACGCGAAGGCCGTGGATACCGCGGATGAGAAAGGCGTCATGTTCAAGCGTTCGGGCCGGTTCATGAAGCCGATGGCCTACAACTTCGCACGGAACGCGGTATCCGGCACATGGGAAGGGCGCCCGGCACGCATATTCGAATACCAGTTCACGCTCGGTTCCGGGAAGAGCTCGGAAACCCATTTCTACACGGTCTTCGAGTTCTCATTCGCGGGCACGTTCCCACACCTCTATCTGAACCGGAAGAAGGATAGGTACGGTATCGACGCCGGCAAACCCTTGAGGCTTCCTGCCGAATTCGAGCGCTCCTTCGAGCTTTTCGCTCCCGACCAGTACGAGGTTGAAGCGCTCGAGATCTTCACCCCGGACGTGCTCGCCTACCTCGTCGACGTCGACTGGCCGTTCGACCTCGAGCTCATCGACCAGCGGCTCATCGTCTACCGGGAGATGCATATCACGTCCTCGATGCAGCTTGCGAGCGAGTGGCACCGTGCGAAGGCACTCGCGACGAAGCTAGCGCCTGTCCTCGACCGCGTCACGTATTCGCCGATAGGCACGCACGCCCCATCCCTTTCCTAAGGCTGGTATCATCCTTATATGACCGAAGATTATACGGAGCACGAAAGAGTTGCCCTCGCTCTACTCGACCCTCAACTTCGCGCCGAGTATGCGAGTCCGTTTGATCGATACCGGACCGGGCTTGTACCGCGCGTCCTGGGTTGGCTCCTGGTCGCGTCCGGCACCCTGGTGTACGGCCGCAAGCCGTCGTATCAGAAATTCAAGGCCGTAGAGGTTATCGCGCGCATACCGTACCAGTCGTGGGAGGTTGCCACATACACACTTCTTACGTTGTTCTACATGGACGAGCGGCGCGCCATAGACCTCGCGAAGACGAGTGCGTTCAGCCGCATGGCACAGGACAACGAGACGATGCACGTCGTTGTGATGAGCCAGCTCGTCAGGAAGTACCGATGCGCAGGATTCATACGCCACACGCTCATACCGCTCTTATTCGCATTCTTCTATTTCTGGACAATCTACATCCTCTATCTCTTCTCACGAAAGTCAGCACTCGAACTCAACTATCTGTTCGAGAGCCACGCATATGAACAGTATGAACGGTTCCTCAAAGAGAACGAAGCGCTTCTCAAAGATCGAGTTATGATGTCGGACTTTCTCGATTTCTACGGGCGAAACGTGCGCTCCGAATACGAGTTCTTCGAGCTCGTACGGAATGACGAATTGGTGCACCGCAACCGCTCCTTGCGCGAATTACAAGATTTCTGATGAGCGCTATTCTACGCGGACTTGGCCACGGATATTTCCCTCTGTGAAATTCCGCGACCCCGCCTCAGCGACAAGCCTCGCTCCGCTCGCTCGTATACCGCTTCCGGCCTTCAAGTCCCGTCTCTCGTCGACAGAATAAAGAAAAGACCGGCACACGGCCGGCTTTTCTATTCTGCGCGAGAGACGGGACTTGAACCCGCAACCTCCGCCGTGACAGGGCGGCGCTCTAACCAGTTGAGCTACTCCCGCAAGCGAGGAAAAACGGAAGCTCGCGTACGTTTTTTCCGAGCGCCGCGGGAGCGAGCTCGTAGAGCTCACCCCCGCAACTCCTAGAATTTACCTGTTTTTTCGCGAAGCGGCAAGATAGCTTAAAATATGCTATTTTTCCAACACGCTGGTGTAGCTCAGGTAGTTAGAGCATGGGACTCATAAACCCAAGGTCGGAAGTGCAAGTCTTCCCACCAGCACACTTAAAGCGCGTCACCGCGCAGCCGTTCCTCCGCCCTCCCGATATCCTCCGGTGCGGTTATCTGTATCCACGAGGTGACCGGGATGACGTGGAGCGGGATAGCAAGCCGCCTTGCTGCCGGCAGCACCGTCTGCGGGAGGCCGAATTCCGCAGAGCCCGGGGACTTAGGCACGAGGGGCTCGTCGAAGAGCCTCACGTCGAGGACGAAGAGATTCGTGTTCATCAAACCTTCGGTACCGTGATGTTCTCCTTCCACGATGTCGAGAACGATGCCGGCATCATCGGTCACCACCTTACCACCCGAGGCCATGTGCTTCGTCTCTTCGGCGACCACGGCCCAATCCCGCGAATCCACGCACCTCTGTATGTCCTCGCGGGCGTATAAGTCGTCCCCCATCATCACGATGAAGCGGTTATCAATGAGGGACCGCGTCTTCCAGACCGCGCCCGCAGTCCCATCGAGCGTCTCTTGGACGACGTAGGTTATTTTCTTACCGTTGTAGCTCTCGCCAAAACGGTTCCGGATGACGTCTCCCTGATACCCGATGACGAGGATGATCTCGTGTATCTCGTCCGGGAGCGCGTCGAACTTATGCTCGAGCAAGGTCTTACCGAGGACGTTGAGCATCGGCTTCGGGACCTCTTGCGTGAGGTCCTTCATCCGCGTGCCCTTCCCTGCTGCAAGTATCACCGCCTGCATGTGTCAGGACTCTACCACCTTTATCCCGCGTGTCGCGATACCGAGCCGCGTGATGAGGACGAACCCGATACCCCAGGCTATGGGGAGCCAGTACGGGATGCCGAAGAACGAGGCCTGGGCCCAGTGCTGCTGGTACCCGAAGACGCGCAGCCCGACCTCGACCACGCATCCGGCGAGCATGCCGAAGAGGAAGAGCCTTCGTTCGTACGCGTGATCCTTCACGAGGAAGATGATGAAGGAGACAGCGACGATGAACGCGGTCAAGGAGAGTTCCGACAGCCTGCCGTTCGACTGGAACGCGAGGAAGAGGAAGGCGGCCCCGGCCGGGATACCGAACTCCGGTAAGAGCGGATGATCCTCGATGCGGAATCGCTTCATAGCGAAATTATACCAAGCAGGTATTGCGAAGCGAGCTATGCCTTGCTATACCGTCTCGAGTCGAGAACCTTAGGGGACTGAACATGGCGAAGGATTTGCATTACAAGGAGTTGAAGCCGGCGGAGGTAAGCGGAGCGGAGTGGCTCGCGCTTAACGAAGCGATCGATCTCATGCCGGGACAGAGCGGGTCGCTGAAGCCGTACTTCAAGAACGCCATCAAGCTCTTGCAGAAGCAACGGAACCGGCATGACATCCGCCGGGTCTTCGGAGAGGAGAAAGGCTACGACAGCCGCCTGACTCGTTTCAATGAGTTCCTCAAGAGGAACGGCTTCCCGTTCACGCTTTCGCGGTTCGTGATGTGCCGTGGCCTGTATGACGCCGGACTTATCCGGAACGAGGCATGACCAATGCCCGGCGCATGCGCCGGGCATTTCCTATACTTATCGCTGGTTTCCCGTCCGCTCATACCGTGCCATGAGCTCTGCGGTCTCGAGTATGTGGCCGGTCATCGCGGCGATGACTTCGTCTTTCGTAGCTCCTTCTGCTAAGCCGAGCTTCGTATCAAGCGCGTAGAGCCGGAAAAAATAGCGATGCTCACTCGGCTCATACTCGGGTGGCGGACAGGGACCAGCGTACGAAAGCCCTCCACGTCCATTGGCGCCCGTGACGCCTGCGCTTCCTCCTTCAGGGAGGCCCGGTATATGCGGCGGAATGTCGTAAAGAACCCAGTGATCGAAGACGCCCTCGGGGCGGACCGCGGTTGGCACGTCAGGATCATCCATGATGAGCGCGAGCGAGACTGTGCCAGCCGGCACGTTCTCGAACATGAGGGGCGGCGAGGGCGGCGTGTCCACATCACACGTGTACTCGGTCGGGACCGTACCTTCGTGCATGAATGAGGGGCTTGAGAGGCGCATAGCGGTAGAGACGATAGTGGCGGCAGGCGCGTCCGGGCTCGGGACGCGCATGAATGAATAATAGACGACGCTCCCTACCGCGAATACGACGATGATGGTGATGAGGAGCTTCAGTGCATCCATACGGCAAGTATAGCCAGACACCGGATGAGGAACGGATGAGTAGAGGTGTAGAAGAAATGTATCTTATATACATTTCTTCTACGGGTAATTTTCTCCCGGCGTTCGGAAAGACGGGGACGGGATTCGCCTACAACTCTCGCTTCGCCGACGCTCAGCTCGGTCGCAGGCCCCGCTCGCTCTCTCGCCTGCTGGCTCGATATAGCTCCGCGCTTCGAATCCCGACGCGAGCTCCGCTCGTGCAAAGCAGGATTCGGTCACGAATAATTTTCTCGCCGTCGCTCGAAAATTTTCGCGACCCCGGCGCCCGGTTTTGGTCTGCTGACCAAAACAACGGTGCGCCTTTCGAATCCCGACGTAGGGTATTCAGATACCCTGCTTCCCCGCAATAAGCCAGAAAGCCGCGACCTAAAGTCGCGGCTTTCTGTGTCTTGTTGCGGGGACGGGATTCGAACCCGTGCCTGGAGGTTATGAGCCTCCCGAGGTACCACTCCTCCACCCCGCTATCCCTAGCGGATGCGTATGCACCGTTAGTCCTCTGGAGTATACCCCGCTCCCGAGGTTTTACAAGTCAGGAGATGACGCCGAACTCGAGGAAGACGTTCCGATACTTCGCGATCGTCCGATGCGCTATCTGCTCGGACAATGGGTACGCGGAGCCCTGGTGCGCGATGTCGTTGCGGACCTTGTGCGCGTCCCATGCGTCCTGCAAGGTGCGGAAGCGCGCAGGGTCACCCGCCTTCAGCTTCTCCCCTACGGAATTACCCGGGTAGCCATAGGACGCTAAGACATCGTCGAGCATGATGTCCGCCTCGATGATGGCCTGGCGCCATTCGCTCGGTGACCCGCTCTCGATCAAGGACTGCACATGGCTCCAGCGAGAATGCTCCGTCGTATCGTCCGCTTCCTCCTGCGAGAGGAAATCGTACTTATCCGCTTCCTCGGTCTCTATCTGGTGCTGGCGTACGGAAAGGTAGACGAGGAGCGCGAGTATGCCTGCCGAAATGAGGTAGGCCATGACGGTCACGAATATCCATACGGAGGTGAGGAGCGCGGTCCAATCGGTACCGGAGGTGATACCCAAGGCGCCGATCAGAAGCTGGTAGAGCGCCGCGAAAATCCCCTCGACGGGGAGCGTATAGGGTGTCGAGACGACGTCAGTGGTAGTCGCCAGCGTACTGGTCGCGTCCATCCCTGTATTATACGGTGCCCTCGATGAGCGCGGCTGCGGCAAAGAGCGTATCTTCTGCTCCTAAGGCGGCGGTGAGATGGAGACCTACAGGGAGCGCAACGCCATCACGCTCGACCGTACCCATAGGAACCGACGCCGCCGGCATGCCGGTCAGGTTCGCGGTCACCGTGAACACGTCCTCGAGATACATCGAGACGGGGTCGGATTTCTCACCGAAACGGAATGCAGGAGACGGCGTCGTCGGGAACGCGATGACGTCCGCTTCTTTGAAGGCCTCATCGTATTCACGGCGTAAGAGCTCACGCGATGCGTCCGCCTTGCGGTAGTACGCGTCGATATAGCCTGCAGAGAGAACGAAGGTACCGAGCAGGATACGGCGGACGGTCTCGCGCCCGTACCCTTCCGTCTTCGAGAGGACATAGTCGTCAAGAAGCGTCTCTCCGCGCGCGGCATGCCCGTAGCGCATACCGTCGAAACGAGCGAGGTTCGTCGAGGCTTCAGCCGGCATGATGACGTAGTAGGCTGGAAGCGCATACGGGCTCGTCGGCAGCGAGACATCGATGATACGGTGTCCTGCCGCCTCGAGCTTCTTGAGCGTCGCGTCGAACGCAGCGAGCACATCCTTATCGACACCGTCCGACAGCAGGTGGCGCGGCACGCCGATGACGAGCTTCTCTCCCGCTCTCCTTGGCGCATAGGTCGCCTCCGTTATCGTGGTCGCGTCCATCGGATCCGTACCTGCGAGCGCTTCCATGATGAGACGCGCGTCCTCGACGGATTTTGCGAGGGGGCCCGCCTGGTCGAGAGACGAGCCGAGCGCGATGAGACCATAGCGCGACACGCGGCCATACGTCGGCTTCACGCCGACGAGTCCCGTATGCGCGCCCGGCTGGCGTATCGAGCCGCCAGTATCGGTGCCGAGGGCCGCGATACAAGTATGCGCCGCGACCGCGGCCGATGAACCGCCCGAGGAGCCTCCCGGTACGCGCGATACGTCGTGCGGATTCCTCGACGGACCATACGCCGAATTCTCGGTCGAGGAACCCATGGCGAACTCATCCATGTTCGTGCGGCCGACGAACAAAGCGCCGGCATCCTTGAGCCGGCTTGTGACCGTCGCGTCGTAGGTGGCGACATAGTTCTCAAGCATCTTCGACGCTGCGCTCGCCCTCTTTCCTTCGATGAGGATGTTGTCCTTCATCGCGAGCGGGATGCCGCACAGGGCGGGAGCATTACCCGCATCGATGCGCAATTGCGCCGCATTTATGGCGGCGTCATTCGCCTCGAATATCTCGAGGTACGCGTTCAATTCCGGGTTCTTCTCTTTCGCGGCTGCGACGCATGCGTCCCAGAGCTCGCGGACGGTGAAGTCCTTCGCACGGAGACCCTTCCCGGCTTCGACGATCGTCAGCTCATTCAAGGGCTTAGTCATGGCTGATTATCTGCTTTACGGAAAGCGCGTCGCCCTTACGCGCTGGGAACTGCGCCGCGAGTTTCTCGGTATAGATCCCTGGCTCCCGCGGATCCGTATCCTCACGCATGACATTCCTTACGGCCGGTACCGCGCCCTTGACACTTCCGGTATCCAAGGCGTCGAGCTGCCCCACATACGCGAGGATGCCCTCGAACTCCTTCGAGAACTGCGGGAGATCTCCGTCGGCAATGCTGATACGCGCCAGGGCGGCAAGCTTCTTAACGTCGTCGGGCCCTATCATGGCGCCACTGTATCACGGCTTCAGGCCTTGCGGCCGACGCGCTTCAGGAACGCTTCCTCACCGATGACCTCTACCCCTAATTCGCGCGCCTTATCGAGCTTCGACCCCGGCTTATCGCCGGCGAGCACGAAACTCGTCTTACTCGATACGGAGCCCGATACCGTACCGCCAGCACCAAGCACCATCGCCTTCGCGCGGTCTCGAGACAAGGACGGCAGCGTGCCGGTGACGACGACCGTCTGCCCGTCGAGCGCGCCGCCTTTCGCGGGATCCTCGACAATACGTACCGTGAGGTGCTTGGTGAGCCGTTCGAGCATCGCCTGGTTTTCCTTACTCTTGAACCACTGCATCACCGACTTCGCGACTATCTCGCCGATGCCCTCCACTTGCATGAGATCCTCCGTCCCTTGCTGCGACAGCCGATGCAGGTGCCGGAACTTACGCGCCAAGAGGAGTGCAGTCTCTTCTCCAACATGATTGATTGAGAGCCCGACCAAGAGCCTATCGAATGGCACTGCGCGCGCGGTGTCTATCGCCTTAAGAAGATTCTTCGCGGATACCTCGCCCATACCAGGGAGCTGCGCTAACTCGTCCTCGGTAAGTTCGAAGATGTCGTCGTAGGTCGAGACGAGGTCGTGGGCCATCAGGAGCTCGACGGTCTTCTTCCCGAATCCCTCTATGTCGAGGGCACTCTTCCCGACGAAGTACGCGAGCTTCAGGGACTGCTCTACATACGACCCGCGTACGGCGCATCGATGCGCGGCCTCGCCCGGAACGCGTTCGATCCTTCCGTCACCTGCGCACAGGGGCGAATATGCCGGGAAGGTCCACGCCTTCGTACCCTTGGGACGGAGACCCATGACCACCTCCACCACCTCCGGGATGATGTCTCCGGCCTTCTGAAGGATAACGGTATCGCCGATACGGATATCCTTCTCGCGTATGAAATCCTCGTTGTGGAGGGTCGCGCGGGCGACCGTCGTGCCGGCTACCGACACGGGTCGCAGGTGGGCGACCGGCGTCAGCTTGCCGGTGCGCCCTAACTGCAAGCCTATGTCTTCGAGGATGGTCGTCACCTGTTCGGCGGCGAATTTTATCGCGGTCGCAAAACGCGGCGCCTTCCCGGTGTACCCTAAGGCCTCCTGCTGGCGCCTTGACTCGACCTTTACGACGACCCCGTCGATGAGATAGTCCTCCTTGTCGCGCTTCCCTTCTCCACCCCACTTCTTCCAGTAGTCGATGACGTCATCTATCGTATCGGCATGCGCGCCGTGCGGATTCACCGGAAGTCCGAGGTCCCGCAAGTATGCAAGTTCGTCTGACTGGGATTTGGGCATCTCCGCGCCCGAAAGATGATTGATGTCGTACAGGTACGCACCCAAGGGGCGCGCCGCCGCGACCTTCGGATCGAGCTGGCGCACGGAACCTGCCGCGACGTTCCGCGCGTTCGCGAACTCCGGTTCTCCAGCCTTCCGACGCGATTCATTCAGCTTCAGGAACCCTTTCCGGCTCATATAGATCTCCCCTTCGACAACCAGATCAACCTTCTCTCGAAGACGTTCAGGGATAGAACGTATCGTACGCACCGTGTGCGTCACATCCTCGCCGACTGTCCCGTCGCCGCGGGTCGCCGCCTGCGTAAGCTCGCCCTTCTCGTAGGAAAGGACGATGTGGAGCCCGTCGATCTTCAATTCGCACGAGTACTCGGGCCGAGTCTCGACGCCCGCCTTATCGAGCCCGCGTTCGACGCGTTCGCTCCATGCGCGTATCTCCTCCTCATCAAACGCATCCGAGAGTGACCACTGCGCATAGCGATGCCGTACTTTCGTGAGTTCCGGAAGCACCGCGCCCGCGACCCTCTGGGTCGGCGAGTCCGTGGTCACCAGTTCCGGATACTCGGACTCAAGGGAGGCGAGCTCGTGCTTCAAGGAATCGAGCGCCTCGGGGGATATAGGTGTCTCGTCCTTCTCGTGCTGAAGGGTGCGGTATGCGGAAATGGTGTCGCGGAGCCGTTTCGCGCGAGCGCGTACTTCCTCAGGAGGAGCCATGGTAGCCCCTAGTATATCGCTCGTATCGCGCGGACGATACCGCGCGGATTATCGAGATCCGTGCAGGCTGTGTTGCTGCCTTCCGCATAGCCGCGGATGCTGGTCGGGGTCTTATAGATAGTCAGCTTCGCGCAGCGGTTCCCGTGTATCGAGAACCAGTCGCTTGCGTACTTGGTCTCAAGCGACGCGCCGGAACCCGTGCGCGAGCCGAGAAATTCTACGGCGTCCGATTCTGCGCAGTCTATCGTGGGATCGCCCGGGGTCGAGGTGAGCGGGAACTTCGGATTCCCGAGGCCGCCCGGCGCGTTGCTACTGTCGTAGTACATGAGGCATTCGAGGGCCGCGTCCGCAGCGTAGAACGCGAATTGCGATTCCTTGGCGGCCGAGGAAAGGACGAGACTCTTGTACGCGAGCGTCGTGAGGGCCAGGGTGACGGCTGCCGCTACCGAGGCGAGGACGACCGCGATGAGAAGAGTGAAGCCTCGAGCGCGGGGAGCAGGTTGCAGGGAGCAGGGAGCAGGAAAAAATCCTAAGAATTTCCTGTCACCTGTACCCTTCCCCCTGTAACCTGAATTTTTCATACGGCTAGATCCAATTATAGAGGTCTTCCGAGAGGATGATGCGATGCGTACCGCGATCGGTCCAGGTGATAGTCACGGTCACCGTGACATACCCTTCGGCCGAGTGGTCGAATACGGAGACCGTCCGCGTGAATTCCGTCTGCTCGTTCACCGTGCCGTTCGATTCGCTCGCATCCTGCGTATAGAGCCCGGCGGCGGTGCGGTAGAGCTTCGTGCAGGCCGGCTGGCCACTCCTGCCGCACGCGGCCACGCCCTGGAGGACGTTCGACGAGGTATAGGGAGCCTTGCGTGCATCGATGAGGCATCTGCGTGTGTTGCGGCAATCAGGACCGTTCTGGCCGTTGAGGCCCATGAGAGGCTTATAGGTCCCGGTGCCGCCATGCTCGTCGCTCCGGAGCCAATTGGTATAGCGCACGAAACGCACGTACTCGATACCCTCCTGCGCCAAGGACGACGCGACGAGCTCATCATGCGAGATATTCGAGGCGCGCAATACTTGCTGCACGGCCGCGAATGGCGCCAAGGTCGCCAAAGTCATCACCGTGATGGCGACCAGCGTCTCGACTAAGGTAAAGGCTTTCATGGTCATAGGTCAGGGACGCGGGAGGTCGCGCTCGTCTCGATGGAGAACGGGAGAGCCTGTCCCGTATCGACGATGTACGTCGTGCCGGACATCACGATGGTCGCGAACGCCTGGACATCGTCGCCGACGACGGTCCCGCGCACGTAGAACGTCACGTCGTTCAAGGTGATGCCCGGCGTGACGTCGGAGCGGATAAGCGGGATATCGGTGCGCGCCTCGCAGTCGACGTCGGTGTCATCGCTCGTCCGCAGAAGCGTCTTCGCGGTCGCGTCGTACACATAGCTCACCGCGCAGCCGTCTGCATCGGTGAAGTAGAAGGAATCGTTCCCGGCGGCCGCGCACGAGGACGTGCCGGTCGCACTGCAGGCATAGTCCTTCCCCGTCCGTATGTCGCGCGCCATGGAGTCGACCGCGAACGATAAGGAGCTCATCAATGCCGCCGCCTGCGTCGCGCGGCGGTTGTAGTTGATGAACGCGAGATACGCGCCGGTCGCGGCGAGCATGACGACAGCAAAGATAGCGACCGAGACGATGAGCTCGACCAAGGTATATCCGTTGTAGCGTACGTTCCTCATGAGCCGCATGCGTCGTTAGAGACGGCTATCTGCCCGGTTTCCGATACCGATACGGTCCGCGTGTCGCCTCCCGGCCCCTGCACCGAGACGCACGCACGGACATAGGTCGTCACGTATCCGGAGGAAGCCGAGCCGGTGCGCGCCGAGATTCGCGCGTCGGACTCCGGACGCTTGAACACGATGTCGAGGCGCGTGAGGTTATCCGCTCCTGAACAGAGCCAGGCGGAACCGGTCGGCGGCTTGACGCAGAATTTCGCTACGGTGTACCCGGTAGCGAGCGTATAGCTCGTCACGCACTCTCGACCAGGACATCCGGTCGGTGCCTGGCCCGGGTCATAGCGTCCGTTTCCTGGAGAGGTGTCTGGTTTCTGGTTGGCGCCTACGCCCGGATAGGTATCCGCGAAGAAGGTGAAGCTCGTAGGGGTCGCAGAAGAGAATTGGACGCCGTACCCTGTGTTCTGTATCCCGGTGTATCCGCGGCTCGTGAAGCCATAGGTCTGCGCTTCGCGAAGCGTGAGCGCTATGCCGTAGGCGGCGTTATTGAGGGAGAGCGTGCGGTCGAAGCTCGAATGGCCGCCTATCGCGATGCCGGTCACGATGATGATGATCGCCAGGACGACGAGCATCTCTATGAGGGTGAACCCTCTCTCTCTTAGCCGATGCCGATGATGGAAAGGATGTCCCATGAAGTGAAGAGCGCGAGGAGGAATCCGCCGGCAAGGAACGGGGCGAAGGGCACCTCACTCCCCATTCTAGTCCCGGGCGCTCTCCGCAACAATATGACGGCGCCGATAACTCCGCCTATCCAGAACGAATAGACGAGGCCCGAGAACGCCAAGGGTCCCGCAAGCAGCGCTAGGGATGCGCCTAAAGGCGCGTCACCGAGCCCCATCGCGCGCCCCCTTGAAAGCGCATGGAATGCGAAGAAGAACCCTCCCGTGAGCCCTGCACCAAGCAGGGTCTCACCGAACGTATGCGCGCTCAAGGATGCGAGCGACGCATAGACGAGGCTCGATATGAGGAGCGGGACCCCGAGCGCCGTCGGGATGATCATGTGCCGGAGGTCATAGGCGACAAGCGCCAAGAGGAGGCACAAAGATGCAAGGAGCGCCGGGAGCGCGGCAGAGAGCCCGGTATGAAGATACGCGAGGACGAAGAGCGTCCCTAAGAGGGCTTCAGCCGCGAGATACTCTCCCGGCACGCGCGAGCCGCAGCTCCTGCACCTACCCCGTGATACGAGCCAGGAGACGAGCGGTATGAGATCCAAGGGGCCGAGGAGTTCCGCGCACGAATTGCAGCGAGAGCGTCCGCCGGTCCACGACTCGCCGGTGTGCATTCGTTCCGCGATAACGAGCATGAAGCTCGCCAGGGTCGCTCCCAGGCAGAAAAGGAAAAGAAGGATCAGTACTTCCACACTCTTAAGACGCGGGACAAAGCGGCGTCGTCGCGTTAAGCGCGGAGACGGTGAAGCCTGCCACCTCCCTCGCGGCACCTCGCGAGTCCACGCACCAGAACCGGTTTCCCGGCAGGTCGAGTTTCGCGCCTATGGCCCATGCGGTCGCCGACGCGCGGCAGACGATGGTGTTGCCGTTCGCGTTCTTCGTAGCATCCGCGATAGCCGCCTTGATGACGTCATCCACGGTAGTGGTCGTGTCATTGAATACGCTCCCGGACGCGGGCACGCAACTGGTCGTCGCGACGCCGAACGTCATGCCGATGTTGTAGTACAAGGAGGCCTGAACCTGCGCGGAGCCGAGGTTAGACTTCACTGCAGTATCCTTCCCCTTCCCTCTCGACCCCGAAATGGAGGCGATGACCACCGTCGCGAGTATGCCGATGATGGCGATGACGACGAGGAGCTCTATCAGGGTGAAGCCTCTTTTCATATCCCAAGTCTACCCCAAAACGAAACATCCCCAGCCTAGGCTGGGGATGTTTCTCTCGAACAATCTTGAATCCTACTTACAGACGAGTGCGCCTGCTGAGTTCTTTGCGGCAGTCGCACCAGTACCCGTAATCGCGGTGTACGCGCTACCAGCTTTGTTCTTGGTTCCTGCCCAACCGGTCGAGTCAACACAGAACCAGGTGCTCTCGGAAGGAAGCTCTGCTGCGACCGCCCACGACGTAGCGTCTGCGCCGCAGTCCGTACCGTCCGATCCGTCAGCAGCGACTGTCGCGTCAATAAGAGCATTCATGTTCGAGGTTGCATCTGCGAACATGCCCGCCTGGCAGTCGGTGCCTGCCGTATAGGCATTGCTGTTATTGCCGTAGTAGATCTCGGCTGCGGTGCGCATCGCCTGCATCTGCTCCTGGATCTTCGCATCCTGGCCCTTAGAACGCGCGGTCGAGAGGGATGCGAGCACGACCGAGGAGAGGATGCCGATAATTGCGATCACGACGAGGAGCTCGATAAGGGTGAACCCCTTGAGGTGACCCTTCACATGGCCCTTCACGTGACCGAGAGATGCGCGAATCATGGTAAAGATAGGTAATTGCTATGGGACGGATAATCTCCGCTTGTCCTCCATTGTACGGCTCAAGAGGACAGATAAATCGACCCGTGTGGACAAGTGCATTTTCGTATCTATGAACGTTCGAAAGGATATTAGATGCGAGGCGCGGAGCTGAGGCTCCTGGAGGCGTATCGGGTATACGACGAAAGGAGCCGGGAGGCTCCGTAACGACGCAGACGATGTTCTTTCGGGCGTTCGCTTACCCGATTGAACCCGCTAAGTTGTAGATAGGTATGAGAACCGAAGCGAGAAGGACGCCAACTCCAAGTCCCAGGAACACGATCATCAACGGTTCGATCAGGTCCACCAAGGTGTCGACCGCCGTCGACACCTCGCGGCGATAGAATTTCGCGAGCGTGTTGAGGATGGAGCCCAATTCTCCCGTCTCCTCGCCCACCTTGATCATGGCCACCATGATGCCCGGGACCTCCTTGTGGCGCCCGAGGGCCTCCGATATGGAGAGCCCGCCCTTCACGTCGTCTGACACCCGCTTCAGTATGCCTTCGTAGACCGCGCTTCCGACGACCGCTCCCGTGATGTCTATCGCCTCGACGACCGCGACACCCGAGATGAGCATGGTCGAGAAGTTGTCCGAGATGCGGGAGAGATAGAGCTTCTTGTAGAGCTCGCCGACGTACGGGACATTCAATTTCAGATTATCGAAGAAGAAGCGTCCGGACGCGGTCTGGCTTGAGCGCCACGCGAAGAACGCGCCAACGAGAAGCGCGATGAGGATGAAGATGCCGTAATCGACGACGAACTGGGAGAGGCCGATGACGATCTGCGTATAGATAGGGATAGGCTGACCGGACTCCGTGATGATCTTCGAGATGTTCGGGATGACCATCGTGAGCATGAGACCCATGACGACCACGAACGTGAAGATGACGAACGCCGGGTAGATCAGCGCGTTCTGCGCCTTGCTCATCACCTCATAGGTGCGATCGAGGTAGTCGGCGAGATAGCCGAAGGTCTCCGAGAGCTTCCCGGCCTCTTCGCCGGCGCGCACCATGTTGACGTAGAAGGGACTGAACACTTTCGGATGTTTCGACAGGGCCTTCGATATCGGGCTTCCGCCCTGGAGGTCGTCCGCGACCTTCGTGAGTATCTCCGCAAGCTTCGCGTTATCCACCTCGCTCGCCAAGAGGCGGAAGATGCGGAGCGCAGAGACTTGCGCCTCAAAGAGGGTCGCGATCTGCCGTGAGAGGATGACGACGTCCTTATTGGAAACGGAGTTGAGGAACGGCACTTCCATCTGGAGTACCCCTTTCTGCTCCGCCGGAGTGATGGAGGAGACGATGAGGTTACGACGCTGCAGCGTCGTAACCGCGACGTCCATCGAGAGGGCCTCGACGGTACCTTCGCGTTCGTGCCCCTCCTGATCAAGCGCGCGGTAGAAGAAAAGCATAGTAGCTAGGTTACAGGTTACAGGTTACCGGGGACAGAGGGAAGCGATTGGGGTGTATAGCTTTTCTGTCTGTAACCTGCCCCCTGAGCCCTGTCACCTTGGGTATTCAGAGATACCGTTCGAAGGTCTTTTGATCCGTCGCTCGTTCGTAGGCGTGTTCAATCGTCACCTCTCCCCTCCGTACCAATTCCGCAAGCGAGCGATCCATATCGATCATGCCGTCCTGCGACGACGTCTGTATCACGGTCGAGATCTCGTGCGTGCGTCCTTCGCGGATCAAGTTCGCGACCGCGGCATTATTGATGAGGAGCTCGTACGCCGGGATGAGGCCGCCCGCGATGCGAGGCACGAGGCGCTGGGAGAAGATGCCGAGCAGCGACCCCGCGAGCTGCACGCGCACCTGTCCCTGCTGATTGGGCGGGAAGATGTCGATGATACGGTCGATGGTTTGCGCGGCATTATTGGTATGCAAGGTCGAAAGCACGAGGTGACCCGTCTCAGCCGCGGTCACCGCCGAGGAGATGGTCTCCTGGTCTCGCATCTCGCCCACCATGATGACGTTCACGTCCTCGCGGAACGCCGACTTCAAGGCCTGCGGAAAATCCGGCGCATCGATGAAGACCTCGCGCTGGTGGATCATCGACTTCTTCTCGGTGAAAAGGTATTCGACCGGGTCTTCGATGGTGACGATGTGCTCCGCGCGCGTCTCGTTGATACGGTCGATGATAGCCGCCATCGTGGTGGATTTTCCCTGGCCGACGGGACCGACGAGGAGGAAGAAGCCCTGCTGGCGCTGGGAGAAGACCTCGAGTATGGGCGGGAGGTTGAGGTCCTTGAAGGTGCGAATCTCCCTAGGGATGAGGCGCATCGCGATCGCGACCGTGCCCTGCACCGTATAACCGTTCACGCGGAAGCGGGATCCGTCAGTGTGCTGGTGCGCGAAATCGATCGCCTGTACCTGCTCGAACACGGGCCATCGGGTCGCCGGCGTCACCGACTTGAGGATGGCATGCGTCTCCTCGGCAGTCATCGGCTGCTCGCGAAGCAGTGGGACGAGTGCGCCCGCGACGCGGATGACCGGTGGCTTCCCCACGGAAAGATGGAGATCGGAGCCTCCTTCTTTTACGACCGTATCGAGGAGGGTGGAGAGTCTGTTTGCGCTCATGCAGCTTTGTTTTTATTGATAAGGTTCACCGTCTCGGTCAAAACCTCCGAGGGGATGGCGGATGCTTTCACGATGTATCCCTTCGCGCCCAAGGACTTCGCCTTCTCGATATCCGTATCCTGTCCCTGGTTCGAGAGCACGATGACGGTCGTCGTCTCGGGGAGGAGCTTGTCCTTCCGTATCGCCTCGAGAGTCTGGAACCCGTCCATGCCCGGCATGATGATGTCGAGGAGTACCGCGTCCGGCGCGCCTTTGTCCTTTATGGTCGCGATGAGCTCTTCCCCGCCGTTGCAGGCGATGACCTCATGGCCGGCGGCCCGGAACTTCACCGAGTACATATCCAGGAGGAAATGATCGTCGTCGGTGAGGTAGATCCGATACTTGGTATCCATACGCTACTTATGCTACGGCGCATCCTCCTCCTCCGCAAACAGTTGTCCCCCGAGGGTATTCACCTCGGAGAACGGGATGACGCCCGAGAGCGCCTTCACGATGGCATCTTCGCGCATCGTGAGCATGCCTTCCTTACGTGCTGCCGGATAGATCTGCTCCTCGACCGGGTTCGTAAGGACGATGTGCTCCAGCTCCTTGGTCATGCGGAGTATCTCGAAGACGCCGATGCGGCCGCGGGTGCCATTAGGGCAATCCGGCGCCGTGCCCGGCTTATAGAGGTGCTCGAACGCAGGAATCTTATTGCGTGCTTCCTCCGGGAGGTCCGCGAACTGTTTCTCGAGGAGCCCTTTGATGCTCTCTGATACGGGGATCTCGACACCGGCTCCTGGACACAGGCGCCTCACGAGCCTCTGGCCGATGACGGCTATCAGGGTCGGTGCGATGAGGTACGGATCGACGCCCATGTCGACCAGTCGCGGGATAGCTCCCACCGCCGTATTGGTGTGAATGGTCGAGAACACCAGGTGGCCGGTCAAAGCGGCCTGTATCGCGAGCTGCGCCGTCTCCTTGTCGCGTATCTCGCCGACCATGATGATGTCCGGGTCTTGGCGGAGTATGGAACGGAGCCCGGAGGCGAACGTGTACCCTATCTCCGGATGCACCTGCGACTGCGCGACGCCCTGTATCTCGTACTCAACCGGATCCTCGACCGACACGACATTGAAACGCTCGCGATCGAGCTCAGAGAGCATGCCGAAGAGGGTGGTCGACTTACCGGAACCGGTCGGTCCCGAGATGAGCACGATGCCGTAGGGCACGGTGAGGAGTTCGCGCACCGCCTGAAGCTGATCCTTCCCTAAGCCCACGGTCTCGAGGGTCGTCGAGGATTTCGCGCGATCGAGGATTCGCATCACCACCTTCTCGCCGTATTCCGTCGGGAAGGTCGAGATACGGAAATCGATGCGTCGGCCCTCCACGGTCGCCGTGAAGCGGCCGTCCTGCGGCTTTCTCTTCTCGTCGAGCCGCAGCTGCGAGAGGATCTTGATGCGCGCCACGACCGCCGGATGCACCTTCGCCGGGAGCTCCAAGCTGGTATGCAGGTCGCCGTCCATACGGAAGCGGACGCGCGTTTTCTCGGCGGACGGCTCGACGTGGATATCCGAGGCCCCGCCTTCGACCGCGTACCGCAGTATGGTTGCCACGATCTTAGTGACCGGCGCGTCCGCTTTGATGTCGGTCGTCTCGGGGCCTTTGACGCCGGCCTTCCCCGCCGCCTTCTTCATCTCCTCCTCCTCTTCCTTCACCGTGCCTTCGAATTCGGTCAAGGCTTCATCGACCTCTTCAGAGAGGTTCTGGTACTGGTCCATGACGCGCTTGAAGTCGCCGTCAGAGACCAGGAAGAGCTTGTACGGCATCCCTACCCTGGTTGAGATGAACTGCAGGGCGTCGAGCGCCTCTATATTGTCCGGGTTCTTGATGCCCACTTCTAAGACTCCCTCCTCGGTCGAGAGCGGTATGAATCCGTAATGGCGTGCGGAATCCTCAGGTATGAAATGGAGCGTCGTATCGGAGACCGGATTCTCCGCGGGAAGAGTCCGTGCGGGGATACCGAACTCCTCCGCCCTCGCCTTGAGGATGGATTCAGCGTCGACGCTCCGCTTCTCGAGGACGCTCTCCAAGGTCGCTCCTTTCTCGCGAAGCTCTGCGGTGATCGCAGGGATGTCGTCCGACTTCAACAGCCCTTTGTCGGCGAGTATAGAAAGTACTTTCATGCGTTATAGATCGCGCCCCGCGGTCATACCGTCCATGATACACCGCGCGCCTCTCTCAAAGAGGCGCTTGCTGCGGATAAGACGCGCGAGACTACGGCAACGGCGCGAACGGGTCTTCGCGTCCTTTATCTTCGGGCTCGATAGGCGTTTCGAGATCGATGAGCGCGAGGAAGCGCTCGTCAGAAAGTATGGTCGTCGGAAGCGTGATCTCGTTCAACTCCGCCTGCAGCGCGATGAACCGGAATTCCGCCGGCGACACAGGGCCGTCAGGCGTCGGGTCGGAGGACGCGTCGTCCTGATTCGCGAAGAACGCGAGGTAGCCGACCCCGAGGAGGACGATGACGGCGAGTCCTATGGTGAGCGCGTTGTTCTTGCCGAGGAGATTCATACCTTATGAAGCGAGCCAGTAAAACCGCAGGGTGATCTGGTAGTCATAGACGCCGGTATCGGATCGCCCGATAGTGACGCCGACGATATCCAAGGGACGGAGGCTGCGCTCTATCGCATCCGCGAAATCGCGGAAGTTCTCATACGTGCCTTTTGCTGCGACGGTCATCTCGAGGGATTCGTACGCCGCGCCCGTGCCGAGGTCCGTATCGGTGGCTTCCGCTTCTGCCGGCGGCTCCGGCGTATCGAATGCTTCGATGTCGAGATCGGTCCGCTCCGCGAGCTCCGTGAGGTCGAGGATAAGCTGGATGTTATCGACGCCGCTCGGCAGGAATGCCTGGAGGCGGTCGAGGTCAGCCTGCGGTATCGCAGCCTTCTTCGCCTTGAGCTCGTTCAATGTCGTGGTGAAGCTCTCAGCGGCCGCGAGCGTTCGATCGAATGTCGCGATGTCGTCCTCGAGCGTGCGTATCTCACCCTGCCAGGTCGGCTTCACGTATCCGAAGAACACGCCGATGGCGATGAGTATGAGCGCGAATGGTACGAGACGTGTCATCATGGCGTAGGTTCGAGAGCTGCGTCACCGCCCGTTGCAGGCGCCGCGGCGTCCGCCGGAGCGGCAGCCTCGACGTCCCCTATCCAGGACTGCGGGAGGTAGCGCGGCATGGTGACGAGATCCGGCTCCACGTTCGCCGAAAGCTCGAAGGTGACGAGGCCGTCATCGTTCTCTGCGATGCCGGAGAATATCGCACGACGGATGTCGCTTTCGTCCGCAGCGAACGCCTCCGACTGCGCGGCGAGCGCGTTGAAGGTGCGTGCGACGCCTGCGACTCGTATCTCTATGGTGCCGTCATCCGCGACGACGTAATCGAAGCTGTCAAAACGGACGTTCTCGAGAGTCTCTTGCTCGAGCATATCGAAGAGACCGGACGGCATCGCGTGCGCGTTCAGGATGCTCTCGGCCGCGACCAAGCGGCTCTGGAGACGTACGAGATCCTTAACCGACTCGCCGTCCTCTCCTGCGGCGCGACGGTCGTACTCCTCAAGTTTTGCCGCACGATCCTCACGCTGGTTGGTGAGATACGCTTCGTACCCGAATACGGATGCGGCAAGGAGGGCCGCAATGCCGAATATGACGAAGCCGACCACGAGGAACATATTGCCGCTCGACTCGGTATGACGCGGATGCATCTCTACCGGCTGCTTCGGCACGAAAGAAGTGGGGATGGTCGGAGGAACTGCCACGAAGGTCAGTATAGCCGCTTGATTCCTCGCCCTTAGGCAGTTATGCACACCATAAGACCACGAGAGCGCGGATACGCTTCTGGATGCGAGGCGCGGGAGAATGATTTTCAGAGCCGAATGAGGTATACGGTGAGGAAAATCAGGCGAACCGGCAACAAAGCAGACAGGGGCGTAGCCGCGTTCTAGAACTCCTCTAACTTCCTGAGGGCCAGGCCGACAGCAACGGCAAACTCCGGTCCGATCTCTTCGAGTACGGGGCGTAGGAAGGCTGGCGCCTCGGTCTTGCCGAAGGGATCTGCAAGCGTGACCGGCACCTGGAAGAATGTTTTTGCGAATTCCACGAGCTCCTTCGTCACTCCCCCGCCGCCAGTGAGGATGATGCTCGATACGGCTTTCTGATTCGCCGTCTCGAATTGCGCGAGGACGCGACGGGTTTCATCGAATATGCGTGAGAAGACGAGCTCCACGGTCTTCCGGTCGTATCCCTTGGTCGGCGTGCCACGGAATCCGTGCTCTTTCTTGAGGGATTCGGACTGGTCTATCGAGAGCCCATGCGCCGACGCGATGGCACGCGTCACATCCTGTCCGCCCGTCGGCACGGTATGAGAGAGCGCGACGACGCCGTGCTCTACCACGTACACTTTCGTCGCAGATGCCCCGATATCGAGGACCATGACGGGCTTCACCGGCTCGTCGACGACCGAACGTATCGTACTGAATATCTCTATCTCATAGAAGGAGGCGGCGAGCTCCGCGCCTCGTACGACGCCCTCGAGAAGCGCGAGCATGTCGTTATGCACCGCCACGAGAAGCACCTTCACCTTACCGCCTGGCGAGGGCGCCGTAGTCTGCCCGGGCACGGCGGTCGAGGCATCAGGCACCATGAACCAGTCGAGCTGGACCTCGGTGAACGGGACTGGGATGTACTTGCGCGCCTCCAGCTCGATGACGGTCTTCTGCTCCTCGGGGCTTTCGCGGCGCGGAAGCTCGACCAAGGTTATGAGCGTACGAGAGAACGGTATAGAGACGCCGGCGTCAGCGGTCGTCACATTTGCTTCGCGCATGAGGTCGACCAAGGTCTCGACCACTTTCGCGGCCGGGAGATTCGTCGCCTGCCCTACCTCTTTCCCGCCATACGGGCCCAAGGACAGTTCGCCGTATGTCTCGAGTATCGCCCTACCTCCCTCGTTCCGGAGCTGCACGACCTTCAAGGACGACGAACCGATGTCGACGCCTATGACGCTCCGGCTCTTATTGGCTTTCACGCCGAATCGGCCGAGGACGGAATCGAAAAGACCCATGCGCTCATTATACCCAATCTAGGCGAGCATAGCGGCCTCGAGGACGAGATGCGCCCGATACTGTAGGCATGAGTTTGCTGTCGTACCTCGTAGCGTTCGTATTCCCGGAGACTGCAGATCGGAAGCGCGCAGCAAGCGCGTCCGAGGACGCGCTTCGCAAACGCATCGCCGAGCGGGACATACGCGCGACGGAGCCTGTGACGCGCGCCCTGCTTCCATTCAGGGATCCTTTGGTGGCTGCGCTCATTCGTGAAGCAAAATATCGGGAGAACGAGCGCGCGATTTCGCTCCTTGGCTCCACTTTCTCCCGATATTTGGAGTCCGCACTTCCCGGCGCGATCATCGTGCCGATGCCCCTGTCCGCGCGCAGGCTCCGCGAGCGCGGGTATAACCAATGCGAAGCGATAGCGCGCGAAGCGCTTCGAGCGCGGCACGACGTCCGGTTCTCGATGCGCACCGACATACTCGCGCGCGTGAAGGATACGGGACACCAAGCACGGCTCGGACGCACCTCGCGCCTTTCGAATCTCTCGGGCGCGTTCGCTGCCTCATTGCCTGACCCACGGGTGCGATACCTGCTTCTCGACGATGTCGTCACTACGGGCGCGACGATGCAGGAAGCCATCCGCGCGATGAAGCTCGCTGGCGCCACCGACGTGTTCCCGCTCGCGCTCGCATACGCATGAACGTCCACCCTTTGGTACCGAAGATATTCATGCAGGAGTGATACGATATCCGAATCACTAACCATCGGAATATGAAATCAAGCCCGCTCATCGCCATCGTTCTCGTCATACTCATCGCAGTGGCTGCGTATACCTATTTCTCCGGCGCATCGGCGCCTCTGCCCGCTACGACCGATACGTCAGCAACGGGAAACGGCGAGTCAGACGTGATCACCGAGGATTCGGACCTGCATAAGGTCACGTACACCGAGGCCGGATTCTCTCCGGCGTCGATCACCGTGAAGAAGGGCGAGAGCGTCACCTTCGTGAACGAAGGTGACGGACGCATGTGGGTCGGCGCTGACGAGCACCCGACGCATACGGAGTACGACGGCACCTCCCGTTCCGAGCACTGCATGGGCGGCGCAAGCGCTTCGTTCGACCAGTGCGGCACAGGAGACTCGTACACCTTCACCTTCCAGAAGGTCGGGACGTGGCACTATCACAACCACGCGCTCGCTAATCACGAGGGTACGATCGTCGTCACCGAGTAGGTATGGCGCTCCGGCATGCTGATTTCGTATTGCGGCTCGCACTCGCGTTCTCACTGCTCTACCCTGCAGTAAACGCGTGGTTCGAGCCTCTCTCCTGGATAGGCTACATCCCGGCGTTCGCAGCCGCCTTATGGCCGTTTTCGAACGAACTGCTCCTGCACCTCTTCGGCGCCGTCGAAATCGCGCTCGCCTTGTGGCTCTTGTCCGGACGCCGCATCGCGATACCCGCTGCCGCGTCCGCCGCGATTCTCATATTCATCGTCGTCACGAACCCGGTCCAGTTCGAGGTCTTATTCCGCGACATCTCTATCGCCGGTATCGCCATCGCGCTCGCCCTCCTGCATTGGAAAAGAGTGGATACTAGCGTAGGATGACGCGCATAGGAGGGGTGGCTGAGCGGCTGAAAGCGGTGGATTGCTAATCCGCTATACGGTTTAATACCCGTATCGAGGGTTCGAATCCCTCCCCCTCCGCAAATGCGACCGCCGCAAGGCGGTTTTCGCGTTTGCGAGGGAGCATTGCGGGAGGGATTCGAAAGCCGGAGCAATGTTTTGCCAGCAGGCAAAACCGCGAGGCGGGGTCGCGGAAATTTCCGAGTGACGACGAGGGAATTATCTGTGACCGAATCCCAGGATTCGAAAGCCGGAGCGACGAGATACGAGCGCTTAGCCGAATCCCTCCTCCACAAAAAGCGCCGTCCTTCTGGACGGCGCTTTGATTTCTAGCCGATCTTGAGCGGCGGAGCCTTGCGGGAATCGGTAGACATCGGGACCCCGAATCCGATTCGCAGAAGGTTCGGCATCCGGTACTTGTCCGCAAGCCGCTCCGCTTCCGCGCCGTGACCACGCGCGACTGCAGTCTGGACGAGCCCGAACGCTTGGGCGGCTTCAATTTCTCTCTGACTCGGCATATGACGCCTCCGTGACAACCAGGGGCACGATACCTCGAACGTACGGATCAGGCCAGGCCCCATGAACCCTTCTTCACCTCCCCCTCATCCTCATATATATAGAGTGCGGATGGCTGTAGTACTTTCATCCTATAGGGGGGACCAATGCCTAATGTATATAGTGGCTCACCGGCCGTCAGGAATCTTGTGCCAGGATCGACCCTCACAGTACTCGACGCCGATGGGACGATGATCAACGGGCGCAACGAAGCGTCCGAAAGCGAGCTAGCCGCAAGGAGCGCCGTACGCGCCTATGCCAAGGAACTCGGCGTCACGATCATCTCGACGGCACGCACGTCAGAAATGGTCATGTCGAATGATTCGTTCCGGCATTCGCGCGAGAATGGATTTCCACGCGATACCCAGAAATGGGGACTCGACGCCTCCGGGCGGCACATCGCCGTACCGGACGACGACGAGCCGTTCTTCAAGCACCTCAGAGACCCGGACATCATCAACAGCTTCGGCGTCGGTATCCACGTGAAGCATGAGCGCGGATACCGGGAAGACGAAGCGTATGCTCCGGCGATGCGCGAGTGGCGGCTGCATGCG
Source organism: uncultured Candidatus Saccharibacteria bacterium (assembly GCA_964565655.1). Classification (GTDB taxonomy): domain Bacteria; phylum Patescibacteriota; class Minisyncoccia; order Phycocordibacterales; family Phycocordibacteraceae; genus C7867-001. The sequence continues at coordinate 1,006 of CAZMFT010000009.1, read as the reverse complement.
CGTTCGATATTGCGTGCCATCGGCGCATGGAACTATCGGGCGCCTATCGAATCGGCGAAGAACTACCGCGATGGCGTCACCGACGTCGAACCGCTTCCCTACCGCATCCAGCTCAATTTCGAAGCCGGGAAGGAGTTCGAGACAGACGTACAGGCATATGCTGAGATGCGCCGCGTTCGCATAGCGCTCGTCGAGCTCCGCGACATGATGCGCAAGAGCGTCATCCCGAAAGGAATGGTGACCCATGACCTGCGGCTCGACGTCCTCGTCGATATGATCATCGTCGATGAGAGCCATCCCGATAAGGGCCGCTATGTCATCTATCTCATGCCGAGGAAGGCGCCGAAGCATCGCGCGATTGAGCATATCGTCGCGTCGGTCGCGGAGGCGGCAGGCCTTGAGGTCCGTAACCTTCGACTCTTCGTCGCAGGCGACACCCTTACCGACCTCCGGAGCGGCCTCTACGCAGGCGGGGACGCGGATGCGACGTTCGTCCTTGCGGGCGGCTCACGGCTCGCGCCATACCTCACCGGACATCGCATCGGTGAACGTTTCGCGAGCGAATCCTTGGCTTGGGCGCACGCGCGCCTCTCGCGCACGAATCGCACGGGCTTCTATCGCTTCTCTCCGCCGATGCGCCCTCCCCGGACGGTCATCATCGGTGACGAAGCGTTTCCGAATCGTCCTGGTCCGGAATCCGTGCTCGACGCCCTATCGACCATCCACTAGCTACCGTGCCGCGTCCCTCGGACGCGGCACTTCTCTTATATGAAGAAATACAGGTACACGCCTATGGGCACCGTCCACGAGAGCCAGTCGAGGACGCCCTTACGGAAGAGCTGCCGGTACCGGCGCGGATGGAGGTAGAACTCCTGAAACGCGATGAAGACGACGACCAAGGAGAGGAGGACGTAGAGGGCCTGCTCGCTCCCCAGATAATCACGCGCGAGAAGGGTCGCTGCGATTATGAGGACGATGGAGCCGAGCACATGGAAGCAGCTGCGGT
>CAZMFT010000008.1:23811-25817 GCA_964565655.1 uncultured Candidatus Saccharibacteria bacterium | reverse complement strand
GCTATCGGGATCTCGGTCTTGAGCTCAAAAAGGCGTGCCTGAATCTCCTCACCCGTGCGCTCACCGCCCTCGATGAACGTATGGAGCGACGCGAGGCCCTTCTTCTGCTCATCGGTGAGCGCGACACCTTCCGGAAGCGTGTCCTGAAGCGCGTATTTATATTCGTCCGGCGCGTAGGTTGAAAGCCAGAACTTCGCATACGCAGCGCGCTCTCCAAGAACGCGCTTCTCTTCCTCCGTAAGCTGGGACTCTTTCACGCGCTCCGCTTCCGCTTCCAAGGAAAGATGCGGCATCTGCACCATGAACGCGACCTGAGAGAACCGGAGCTGCCACGGAGTCGACGCGCCGGTTCCAGGAAGCTGCGTAAGTGCGTAGAGGCGAGCGAAATCATCCGCCTTCCCTTCCCGCACCCCTTCAGCGAGATCGTCATACCAATCGAAAGTGCGCGGCACGGAATCCCCGGAAGGATCTATGTCTATCTGCTGATTGATATCCTTCCCGAGCATGACGAGCCGGAATACCGTCGGCGGGAAAAGTTCGCTCATATCTTTCGCAGAGGAGCCCCTACCTTTCGAGGATGACATCTTCTTGCCGCCCACGAGGAAAAACTCGTACGGTATGTCGTAGGGGGACTCGTATCCGAACAATTCCTTCGCGATATGGTTCGAGACGTCGCGCGCGCCTCCCTTCGTAGAATGGTCCTTCCCTGCGCCCTCTATATCAACGCCGCGCGCAGCCCATTTCGCCGCCCAATCGACTTTCCAGAAGAGTTTCGCCGCGCCCTTCCAGGGCGCGACGCTACCCTCGAATCCGCACGGCACCGTACCGTCCGGCCCCTTATCGCACACGTAGGAGACGCGCTCCCCATCGAACCCGGTCGCGCGCGTCGTCATGAGCTTCCCGCATTTCTCGCATACGATGGAAACCGGGAGCCACGTATCGTCCTTCACGGATCCGGAGACGTCCTTGAGGATGCGACGCACATCAGCCGCGCGTTCGAGCGCGATGCGCATGTAAGAGTCCATCGCGCCGGAACGATAGAGCTCCGTCGCACGGTAGTAGGTCGGCCTGAAGCCCGCTTTCTCATGGACCGATATGAATTCAGTGGCGAAATATTCCGCGTAGTTCTCGAAGCCCGGTTCTGGAGACGGTACCGCGTACAAGGGCTTCCCGAGATGCTCCTTGAATACCGATTCGTCGAGGTAGCCCGGTACCGTATCGAACGGGTCAATGTCATTCAGCTCGTACTGGTACTCGTTCGGAATACCCTTCGCGGTAAGGATCTCGGAGACTAATCCGTGTATAGCGACGCCGCGCATGGAGCCAATGTGGACGCGCCCCGACATCGTCTTCTCGTCACGTATGACGAATTTCCTGCCGTCCCGCGGCTTCCGTTCCGCTATCTCTGTCGCTATCCTATCGGCCCAAAACATGTGCGCATCCTAGCATGAAAACGGCCGCCTCTATGGCAGCCGTTTTCATGCTCCGCGCAATGGTTACACTACTTTCTCGATGGTGTAGGTCTGCTTGCCGTTCGGGGTCTCGAAGGTGAAGGTCTCCCCCTTCTTCTTGCCCATGAGCGCCGCGCCTAAGGGCGAGACGTGCGAGAGCTTCCGCTCGCGCATATCCGCTTCCTCGCTACCGACGATCATGTACTCGTGCGCGTCAGGCGCCCCGTCCTTACGGATGTGCACCTTCGACCCGAAGCCGACGACGTCCTTCTTCTTCGCGTCAGTCTGTATCTTCGCGTGCTTCACGACGTCCTCGAGCTTACGGATACGCTCTTCGGTCGCAGCCTGGAGTTCTCGCGCCTCCTGATACTCCGCGTTCTCGGAGAGGTCTCCGAGGGAACGGGCATACTCGAGATTCTTCGCGATCTCGGTGCGGCGCACGGTTTTCAGATTCTCAAGCTCCTTGACGATCTCGTCGAATTTCTCCTGCGAGACGATCGTTTCCGTTTCGGTCATTTGAATAGGCTCACTGGTATGGGGCAATTGTACGGGAAG
>CAZMFT010000008.1:0-23711 GCA_964565655.1 uncultured Candidatus Saccharibacteria bacterium | reverse complement strand
TTTCCGTTTCGGTCATTTGAATAGGCTCACTGGTATGGGGCAATTGTACGGGAAGAAAGCGCTTCCGCAAGTTATTGGTTCGGCTCGAGGCCGAAGTACTCGGGTGCAGTATTCCGCAACTCCGAGAGTATCTGGTGCATCACGTAGATACCGCCCGTCGCCGTCCCCGCGGGCCCTTTCTCCATCACGACCGCGTACACATACTTCGGGTCGTCATATGGGAAAAATCCAACCGCCCACATGTTGTAGTACTCGTTATTAGCGCCGAGCTGCGCGGTACCCGTCTTTCCCGCGACCTTCGCATACGGCAGGTCATTGAGTCCGACAGACGTTCCCTCGGTAACGCCTAGCCGCATCCCCTCGCGCGCTATCTGGAGTCCTTTCGCGCTGATGTCCATCGACGCGCCGATCGGCTGGCGTCCCGCGACGACCGTCGGCCGCAAGAGCTTGCCGCCATTCGCTATGGCGGCGACCGCGCGCGCTGCTTCAAGCGGGGTTATCTGCATCGAGTACTGCCCGATGGCGGTGTGGTACGTGTTGCCGATATTCCACGCCTCGCCGAAGGTCTTCTGCTTCCACGCGGGGTCCGGGATGAATCCGACGGCTTCGCCACCAAGATCCACATCGGTCGCGGTATCGAATCCGAAGACATGGAACCAATGCTTCAAGCGCTCGATACCGAGCCCCTTCTGCGGACCGAATCCGCCGCCGACCGTATAGAAATAGACGTCGCCCGAATGCGCGATGGCGCCGCGCATGTCTAAGGAGCCGTGCGCCTTCCAGTCCTTGAATATCGTCGGATGCGCAGGGTCGTACGGGTTCGGATATTCGAGGGCGCCGTCCGAATAGATAGTCGCGTATTCTCCGATGACGCCGTCGGTATACGCGCCCGCCGCCTCCATGGGCTTCACGATGGAGCCCGGCGTGTAGAGGCCCGAAACCGCGCGATCCACATAGGGTCGTCGCGTATCGGTCGCGTAACTCGCGATCACATCCGCCGGCTCGCCCCGAGAGAGGATGTTGGGATCGTATTCCGGATACGACACGAGCGCGTAGAGCTCACCGGTCTTCGCGTCCATGAGGACGCCCGACCCGCCTTCAAACGGCGTACGTCCCGCGAGGTCCGCGATGGCTTTATAGAACGCGCGCTGAACGCGCGCGTCTATCGAGAGCGTCAATGTCTCTCCTGGGACCGCAGGCTCCGTCATGCCTTGCGAAATCACCGTACCGAGCGCATCCTCCTCGACTAAAAGACGCCCATTCTGTCCGCCGAGCTCCGTGTCATAGGTGCTCTCGACGCCGGCCATACCGGTCGTCTCCGTCTCGTAGTAATTGCCGGAGGAATCCTTCTTCGGATATGACACATAGCCCAAGAGATGCGCAAACCCGGGCGACGCATAGACGCGGCGTGTGAATCCTTCCTCCGTCGCCTCGTTTGATGCAAGTGGCTCGCCGTTGCGGTCCGTTATCGCGCCGCGCGGCGCGAAGATGACTTCAGGCGACAGCGTGTTGCGCTCGCTCTGCGCGGCGTACGCCTTTCCTTCCATGACTTGGAGGTGGAGCGCCTTCCCGGCGAGCACGACCAGCATGAGGAGTATGAGGCTTCCGAGCCCGATGTAGGCACGCCTTGAGAGCGGCTCTTCGAGCCGGCCTTCCATCCGCTCGCGGTCGAATGCCGGGATATTCGACGCATCGAGGAATATCTCGTCCGGCGCTATCTCATGATCGCGGTACCTGCGGAAGGGGCGCATGTGCCCATAATATCAAAATAGGTTTTTACGCGCCGAAACCCGTGACTCGAGTCGCGAAAAAGCGTGCGATGAGGAATCCGGCTAAGGTCGCCGCCGTGCCGTAGATGATGCCGTGGGGTACGCTCGCCGCTCCCGGCGCGTAATAGAGCGCGTCCGCGAGTATACCGTAAAGGATGCCCGAGGGCGGGAATGCGATAGATGCAGCGAACGCGAGGACCATGAAGAACGGCGCCGGAAACATGAGGAGCGCGAACAGGGGCGCGGCGATGAGTATGGCGCGGATCATGGGAGCGTGACCGGCGGGTAGATGATGACCGAGGCGATCGAGAACGGGTTCGTGACCGGCTCGACGTGCACTATCTTCGCCGGATTCGCAGGATCGGTATCGATACGGCGTATGGCGCCGATAGGGATCGACCCGGAAAGGGATGCGTAAATGAGATCGCCTTCATTGAGAATGGCGTCGCGCGGCGCGCTCGCCTCATACGCGCCACCGCCCGCCCCCATGAGCGCGAACGCCGTGCGCGCTTCGCCTGCCCACGCTTCAGTCGAGAGCCCTGGCGCTGAATAGAGGAGCACGCGCGCGGATGTCCGCGTCACGGAGGCGATGCGTCCTACCGGTATCCCGCCCGCGCTCGTGACGAGGCCTCCTACGCCGACGCCACTATCCGTACCCTGGTCGACCACCAGCGTGTCATACGGGCTCTGTGGAGGACGCGCAAGCACATATGCGACCGTCCCCTTCGCCGGCTCCGTGCGCCCGCCTAAAAGCGTCTCGAGATCCTTGACGCGCGCTGCGAGAACGCGGTTCTGCTCCTCCATAGTCGCGCCGTAGCGCAAGGCATCATCGCGTTCCCTTGCGAGCGCCGCGGGATCGGACAAGGACGCAGCTCCGGCTGCGAAACCCGCAAGCGCGGAGTCGGAGACATAGGCGATCGGTGCGAATACGCGCGCGAATGCGCCGGGCGCAAGAAGCCGCGTCGTGACGACGACCGCGACGAGAAGGCCGAGGACAATGCCCGTCCTCGACATCCCTGACGGTATGAGGGCGTTACGCCTCCCGAAGACTGACCTCTTCATCGATGAATGTATTCGCCCACGGCCTCGGATCCTCCGTTACGATACCCGTCCCACGGACGACCGCCGTGAGAGGTTCCGGCGCGACATGCACCGGAACGCCGAGCATCTTCGACAAGAGCTGAGGAAGCCCGCGCAGCAAGGCGCCGCCGCCAAACACCACGACGCCGCGTTCAAGCACGTCCGAGAGGAGTTCTGGCGGCGTCTTCTCGATCACTTCCTTCATCGCTTCCATCAATGTATCAAGCGAAGGCTCCAAAGCCTCGCGCACGTGAGCGTCCGTGAGCGTGATCTCACGCGGGAGCCCGGTCGCGAGGTCGCGGCCGCGCACCGCTTTCTCGAGCCCGTCGTTCATCGGAAGCACGGCGCCGATACCTATCTTCACGTCTTCCGCGGTGCGCTCGCCGATGAGGAGCTGGAATTCGCTTCGTACGAAATCGATGATGTTCTCATTGAACCGGTCACCAGCGACATGCGAGCTCTTCGACGAGACCGTGCCGCCAAGTGCCAAGACCGCGATGTCTGTCGTGCCGCCGCCGATATCGAGCACCATCGTGCCTACCGCCTCCTGTATGGGAAGCTTCACGCCGATAGCGCCCGCGACCGGCTCTTCCATGATGTAGACCTCTCGTGCGCCTGCGGTTAAGGCAGCATCGCGCACCGCACGGCTCTCCACATTCGTGACGCCGGTCGGGACGCCCACCACGACGCGCGGACCAAACAGGCGCGAGCGCCCGCCCTGCGCCTTATTGATGAGGTACGCAAGGAGCTCTTCCGTCACCTCGAAGTCCGAGATGACGCCGTGAGACAAGGGGCGCACAGCGCGTATATGCGACGGCGTCTTCCCGAGCATACGCTTCGCGTCGGTGCCGACCGCGACCACCTGTCCGGTCTTGTCGTTCACGGCGACTACGCTGGGTTCCGCGATGACGATGCCGCGCCCGCGCACGTAGACGAGCGTGTTGGCCGTCCCGAGATCTATCCCGATATCGCTCGAGAAGAGTGAGCTCTTTGAGAAACGCCGTGCCATACCTTATGCCGGCCGTGGTGCGAAAAGATCATCGAGGGCAATCGTCTTGGTCTCTCCCGTCTTGCGGTAGGTCATCTCTATCTTCCCCGAAGCGAGCGCCTCCTTCCCGACCACGATGCGGTACGGGATGCCGAAGAGATCCGCATCGGCGAACTTCTCTCCCGCGCGTACATCGCGATCGTCATAGAGCACCGAGGCGCCGCCCTGCATGAGGCGCTGGTGCACGTCTTCCGCGAACTTCTTCGCGTCCTCGTTATCCGGCATAACGTTCAGGATATGGAACATGCAGGGCGCGACCGCCTCGGGCCACACCATCCCCTTCCCATCTGCCAGCGCTTCGACGATGACGCCCATGAGACGCGTCGTTCCGATGCCGTAGCAGCCCATGACGGGATACTGGTCCGTTCCGTCCTCGGCCTTGTATGCGAAGCCGAACGCCTTTGGGTAACGGTCCCCAAGATCGAACACATTACCCACCTCGCTCGCGACACCCTTCACGAGTTTCCCCTTCCCGCACTTCGCGCACGCGTCGCCCTCCTTCTTATCGCCCGCAACCTCCTCATTCACGCAGTACTCGCACAAGTCGCAGTAGAGGATGGTATCCTCGCCCGCGTCAGTGAGCACCATGAACTCGTAGGAAATCTTAGTGGAGAATGCTCCTCCGCTCGCCTCCGTGACCTTCGCCGTGAGTCCGCATGACTTATATATGCGCAGGTAGGCCGCCTTCACCTTCTCGTAGAACGCATCGAAATCCTCCTGCGTGGTATGGAAGCTGTACATGTCCTTCATGCCGAATTCCTTCCCGCGCATCACGCCGGACTTGGCGCGGAGCTCATCGCGATATTTCTGACCTATCTGATATATCGCCTTCGGGAAGTCGCGGTATGACGGCAGGTATTCAGCGGCGATTGGTGTCACAATCTCCTCCTCGCTCTGCCCTATCGCGTACTCCTTCTCCGTGCGGCTCTGTATCTTGAAGAGGACATCGATTGAGTCCCACCCGCCGGTCGTCTTCCAAGGCTCTGCCGGATGCAGCGTCGCCATACGGATCTCCTGCGCGCCGAGACTGTTCATCTCGTAGCGCACCAGTGTCTCGATGTTCTCGAGGGTGCGGAGACCGAGCGGCAAGTAGGAGTAGGAGCCTGCCATCTCCTTGTGGACGAAGCCGGCGCGCACGAGGAGCTCCGCGTTCTTCGCGGTCTCGTCCTTGGGGGCATCCTTGCGGGTCTTCGTAAAGAGATGCGACTGCTTCATATATTGCCAAGTATACAGACCTGCGAGGCTATGTCTAAAGCGGGTCGTAAGCAATCAAAGGGCCAGTTGTGGCACCCTAAGCTCTGCCATTAGAGCAGCTTACTCACATCACTGATAGTAACAGCGACCATCAACAGAATAAGGAATGCAAAACCCAAAGCATTCACTGCGCCCGCAACCTTGGTCGGGATCTTCCTTCGCGTAATCGCTTCGATAATGACGAAGAGGAGCCGTCCGCCATCAAGTGCCGGTACCGGAAGCAGGTTGATGATGGCGAGGTTTATGGAGATCACCGCGGCGAGCGTGATGAGCGACGTGGCGCCAATAGAGGCTGCGTCCCCGACCGCAGTCGCGATCCCGACCGGGCCCGCGACCTGCGCGAGGTCAGCCGAGAGATCGAAGATACTGACGAAGAAGAACGCGAGCCCGATTGCGGTCTGCTTCGTTATCTCCCAGGTATAGCGCGCACCCTCGACTACTGCGCGACCGAGCGGCATGGATGCGGTACCGATGACCGCGACCGAGACGCCGAGCGCGCGGCGTTCCGGCTCCGCCTCGATGACGCCGGCCTTGGGAAGCGCGGAGATGAGCACCTCTTCACCCTCCCGCGTGAGCCTGAACGTCACCGCCTTTCCTGCCGGAGTCTCTGCGATGAATGCCGTGAATCCAGCCGGATCGTTCCCTGTAAATACGCGCGCTCCGGCGCTCGAAGACACTTCGCGCACCGTATCGCCCGGCATGAGTCCCGCGTTTTCCGCAGGTGAGCCCGGCATGACGCTCGCGAATACGATAGAAGCATCGGGTGCGCTCGCTATCTCCGAATCTTCGAGCGCCCGCGGCGTACCCGCGATAAGGCTTCCGGTGATGAGGAGCCACGCGAAGACGACGTTCATCGCGACGCCGGCGACGAGCACCAAGGCCTGCAAGGCGCGATTCTTCGAAGAGAAGGCTCGCGAGGTGTCTACCTGCTCCGATTCCCTACCCTCCGGATCATCCTCGCCGTAAATCTTCACGAATCCCCCGAACGGAAGCCAGTTGAGGCTGTATATCGTCTCTCCGAACTTCCAGCCCTTGGCGCGCGGCGGATAGCCGATGCCGAACTCATCGACGCGCATCCCGGAAATTTTCGCGGCGAAGAAATGCCCGAGCTCATGCACGACGATGAGCGCGACCAGGACGACGATGAGGAGGATGACGGACATGCGGCTACTGCGCTATCTCTTCCTCCTTCTTCTTCTCGAGCGCCATTAACGCCTCCGTTCCTGCGTCGATGAGCTTCTGCACCTCGGTCTTGTAACGCGCGACCTCGTCCTTCCCCACCCCGCCTCCCTTCTCCATCTCGTCGAGCTCCTTTATAGCGTCTGTGCGGTGCCCACGAAGCGTCACTTTCGCCGCTTCGTGCTTCTCGCCCGCGAGCTTGGTGAGCATGACGCGGCGCTCGGCCGTCAAAGCCGGAAACGCGACGCGGAGCCCTTGGTCGTCGGTCGCGACCGATACGCCAAGGTCTGCCTCGGTGATGGCGCGCTCGATCTCTTTGACCGCAGACTTGTCCCAAGGAGAGATGCGCAAGGTACGCGCGTCTTCTATCGAGACCGCAGCGACCTGATTGAGGGGAGTCCGTGCTCCGTACACCTCGGGCTTTATGGAATCCAAGAGCGCCGGCGTCGCGCGCCCGGTGCGCACTCCCGCGAGCTCGCGAGAGAGCCACTCCTCGGTCTCCCTTATTTTCGTCTTAAGCGGATTGAAGTCGTAAGCCATTTCGGATGTTGTGGTTATCGAACCGTTTGTGGCGGTCAGTATAGCAAAAATCCCGAACCAGACCGTGTCGCTACGACTAAGGAGCGGAGATGAGGATGTGCTCCAAGATAGGCTTCAGCGGCGCGGCGCGATCGGTCGAAATGGGTATGAGGCGGTCAAGGTCAGAAAGGAACGCGCGAAGCGCATCGTCGTTCTTCTCCCGCCATTTCCCGTAGGCGAGGATGGCGAGGCCTTCGAGCAAGGCGCGGACACGCGCACGCGCCGCGAGCTTATCCTCCTCATCGTCGGATTTCGCTTCCTTCTGTATCGCTTCCACCACCTTCTTACGTGACGCCGACCTCCCTTCCCAGAACGTACGCGCATCTTCCGATACAAGTGCTTGCTGCTTCACAGGAAGCGGTAAAAGTCGCGACTTCGTGGTCGGTAGCAGGTCTCCTTCGGACGGGATTACTACGATGATCGTGGTGCCCTCCGGTGGTTCTTCGAGCGTCTTAAGGAGCGCATTCTGCGCCTCGTGGAAGAAGCGGTTCGCTGCGATGACGAGCGCTTTCTCACTTCCCTTCGTGGGCCGGAGATTCGCCTTCTCGGTAAGGCGTCGTGCATCCTCTACTTTCAAGAGCCCGTGCCGCTCGACGATGACGTCTGGATTCCCGGCGCCGCCAAGCCCCCGCTCCTTGGCGAGGAACGTGAGCGCAGCCGCTATACTCTCTTCCCGCTCGCCCGCGATATAGAACGCATGATGCGCCATTACAGCAATCATAACGTACTGTCTTCATGTGCGTTTGGTGAACAGAATGTGGCGTATTCGCTCACTATTTCTGTAATGTGTGCGCGCGCCGTACGTCTTCCCTCTGGTACCCGATGAACCATACGGTTCTGTCGAAACGGGGAGCCGCCCTAGGGCGGCATTGCAAGCAAGGCTAATCATCCAATCACCATGATGAGTACATTTGCAGCTAAGGCAGGAGCCCTCGCGCTCGCGCCATTCCTCGCGTTTGGTGCCCATGGCGGCGCGAGCGTCGAGAACAACGGCCATCACGCAAAGGCTAACGCGCAGTATTCCCTCGCCGCCTCCGTTAAGGCAGCTGAATCGGACGAGGAGCAGTCGGATCTCGCCTGCACCGATCTCGAGCACACGCTCTATTGGGGTCTCCGCGACCGCTCTACCGAGGGCGAAGTGACCGAGCTCCAGGCATTCCTCAATGCCTCGGGCTATCTCAACGCCCCACCCTCCGGATTCTTCGGCATGTCGACCTATCGCGCCGTCCGTGCGTTCCAGGCGGATAGCGGCATCAGCGCCTCCGGCTTCGTCGGCAGAGAGACGCGTGCAGCGATAGAAGACGCGAGCTGTGAGGATGTGAACGAGGACTTCGCCATCACGTCTATCGATGCGCCCACCGCGCTCGCTCTAGACGCGGAGGGTACGTGGACGGTCAACGTCAACACGGACCCCGACGCAGGTAACCTCACCTACGCCGTGAAGTGGGGCGATGAGAATGTGTTCGCGCGCATGGCAGGCATGGACGAGGACGTGCAGACGTCCGCAACGTTCACGCACACGTATGCGAGCGAGGGCACGTACATCCCTCTCTTCACCGTGACCGATGAGGACGGTACCACCGTCTCTGCGACCGCAGCGAAGGTCGTCGTCTCTGACGACACCGATGTCGCTCCGGTCATCACCTCCTCGAGCCATAGGAAGGCATACGCGGGCGATACCGTGACCCTTACGGGTACCGGCTTCACCGCCCAGAGCCACGTCTACGTTGGTGCCAAGGCGGCTGACACGACGTTCGTGAGCGAGACCTCGCTCAAATTCGTCGTCGCTGATTCCGCGGTCGGTTCCTACGACATCACCGTGCATGACGGCGACGACACCAGCAACGCGATCGCTCTTGAGATCATCAAGAAGGCTGCGGCGAAGGTATCGATATCCGGCGTCACCGCTCCGGTATCCCTCTCGGTAGACGAGGAGGGTACGTGGACCGTGAACGCGGACACCAACGCCTCGAACCTCACATACTCCGTACAGTGGGGCGATGAAGGGATGATGGCGCGCATGATGGGCTCGGCTACCGTACAGACGTCTTCGACGTTCACCCACACCTACACGGATGCGGGTACGTACAAGCCGAAGTTCACCGTGACAAGCGCTGACGGCGTAAGCTCGTCCGTCTCCGCCTCTGTCGTTGTCACTGACTAGGAGTACAGTCCTCAGTCCTTCCCCCTCCCCAAAAACGAATATGTACCATATATGATACATCTCTCGTCCGGGGAGTGAGCACAGAAAGAAACGGGTCGTCCTCGGGGCGGCCCGTTTCTTGTGCACCCCTCTCGCGTTGACCGCGCGGGCCGACAGGCATAGGGTGCGAGGAGGAGTACACGCAGCCAAAGGAGGGTTCCATGCGTGCTGTTTCGCTTCTATTCTCCCTCGTCAGCTTGCTCGGAGCCGCGCTCGTCGCGACCGCCGAACCGGCATTGAAGACCAAGGACGGCGGAGACCTCAAGTACATGCTCGCGAACGGTGTCGTGTGCGAGAGCCAAGCGACGCTCGAGTCCTACCTCGGCGCGGAGCAAGCGCTCGCCGCGAATCCGGACGACATCCAGGCCAGCGCCCGCAGGGAGCTCCTGGAGATCAACGAGCAATGCTTCCGCGTCCCCTCGATCGACAACGAGCAGGTGGTGGTCCTCATCATCAAGATCACCGGCGAGGTCTCTCGGATGAAGGTCGGCAGCGTCGATGCCGTCGTCCTCAAGGGCGAACCGATACACGTCTTCACACGCCGCGGTAACAGACCGATCGTCGACGAGGTCACGGTCTACACCATCACGTCGGCGGATGCATTCGACACGATGATGGGCGCCGACAAGCCGAAAGGCCTTCCCATATGAGAGCGGCGGCGCGGACCACGGGTCCGCGCCATTTCACGTTCACACCCGCCCTTCGATCTATTTCCGCGCGATGATGCTTTTCTTATAGACGTCGAGATGTTTCAGAGCGATGCCCGTGCCGCGCGCAACACAATAATAGGCATCGGGTGCGAGTTTCGCAGAGACGCCGGTACGGCGTAAGACGAGTTCTGGCATCTGCCGCAGCTGGGAGGAGCCGCCCGTAAGGATGATGCCGTTATCGATGATGTCGCTTGCGAGCTCCGGCGGCGTGTCCTGGAGGACTTTGCGGACCGCGCCCATCATCTCGCGCAGCTCCCTATTCATCGCCTGGACGAGCTCGTTCGATTTTATCTCCACGGTGCGCGGAAGTCCCGAGACGAGATCGCGTCCTTTGACGCCAAGCACGAGCTCCTCGGTAAGGGGCACCGCGGCTCCTACCTTTATCTTCACCTCCTCCGCACTCTTATCGCCGATGGCGAGGTTGTACTGCTTCTTTATGTAGTCAGCGACCGCTTGGTCGAGCCGATTCCCGGCGCACTTTACGCTGGTCGCTGCGACGATGCCGCCGAGGGATATCACGGCGACGTCGGTCGTCCCGCCGCCGATGTCGACCACCATGCGACCCATAGGCTCGTGTATCGGGATGCCGGCGCCGATGGCAGCAAGGATGGGTTCTTTGACCACGAACGCGTCCTTCGCGCCTGCCTTTATGGCCGCTTCGATGACGGCACGCTTCTCGGTCGAGGTCACGCCCGCAGGCACCGACACGAGGACGGTCGGACGGAACGGATTCCACCTCCCCACGGCCTTCTTGATGAAATACCGGAGCATCGCCTCCGTGACGCGGTAGTCCGCGATGACGCCATCCTTCATCGGGCGATACGCGACGATAGTGTCGGGCGTGCGACCCACCATCTGTTTCGCCTCGACGCCGATTGCGACTACCTTGTTGGTTTCCTTCGAGACCGCGACAACCGACGGCTCATTGATGACGACGCCCTTTCCAGGCAGGAACACGAGGACATTCGTCGTGCCGAGGTCGATACCGAGCCGAGGAGAGAAAAACGACATATCTCAATGATACGTGTTCATACAAGCAGGCGCAAAGAGTGCTAGAATTCGGCCCATGACTGACAGCGACGGCCTCTCGTTCGTGGTCGAAGGCGGACACAAGCTCTCCGGCTCCATTACGACGAACCGCTCAAAGAACGGCGCGGTCGCGCTTCTGGCCGCATCGCTCCTTAATCGCGGCACCTCGACCTTCAAGGAGATGCCGAAGATAGAGGAGGTCCATCGCCTCGTAGAGGTCCTGCGCTCGATCGGCGTCAGGGCCGAGTGGAAGGAGCACGATCTCATCGTGACGCCTCCGGAGACGCTCGCACTCGAGACCATAGACGCCCCGGCCGCGATGAAGACGCGCAGCATCGTGACCTTCATCGGCTCCTTGGTACATCATTTCGATTCGTTCTCCATACCGCAGTCAGGTGGATGCGATTTCGGCGTACGCACCGTGCGCCCGCACCTGTGGGCCCTCGAGCGGTTCGGTGTCACGATAGAGACCGAAGCGGACAAATACCGCGTATCCCACAAAGGACTGAAGCCTGCAGAGGTCGTCCTCTACGAGTCGAGCGATACGGCGACTATCAGCGCCCTTATGGCAGCATCGCGCATCCCGGGCGTCTCCGTCATCAAGTACGCGTCAGCGAACTATCAGGTACAGGAAGTGTGCGGCTACCTCCGGGACCTCGGCGTGCGTATCGAGGGGGTCGGCACCACGACCATGAAGGTCATGGGCGTCGCGGACCTCCGGAAGGACATCGCGTACGCGGTAGCGGAAGACCCGACGGACGCCATGTGCTTCATCGCGGCAGCCGCGGTCACGCATTCCGGTATCGAGATACGGCGCGCGCCCATCGAGTTCCTCGAAGTCGAGCTCGCCATCCTCGAGAAGATGGGGCTTCGGTTCTCCTTCAGGAATCCCCAGGTTTCCGAGAACGGCATCACGCGGCTCGCCGACATCGTCATAGAACCTTCGGACTTGGTCGCATTCCCCGAAAAGATCCATCCGCGCCCGTATCCCGGCCTCAATATCGATACACTCCCCTTCTTCGCTGTCATCGCGACGCAAGCGAAGGGTACGACGCTCATCCATGACTGGGTCTTCGATAAGCGCGCGGTCTATTACACGGAACTCGACCGTCTTGGCGCGAAGACGCTCCTTCTCGATCCCCACCGCATACAGATAGAGGGGCCGACACCGCTTACGGCAGCAGAGATTACCGCCCCGCCGGCGCTCCGTCCGGCGACTATCATCCTCATCGGCATGCTCGCCGCAGAGGGCACCTCGAGGCTTTCGAACGTGTACAGCATCAACCGCGGGTACGAGGACCTCGCCGCGCGCCTCGCTTCACTCGGCGCTCACGTCTCGAGCGTAGACTCGTGATGTAAGACGATTGGCAGCCCGCCGTCATTCCTGGTACGCTACTCCGACATGACCGACCCTCGACCCTTCTCCCTCTCGCGACACCTCCGCCGCTACGGCGTCTGGTGGGCCTTCGTCCTCTTCCTCGCGATACTTGTCGGCGGATTCGCCCTCGGCTACCGGGTCGGCCCCGGCCTTTCCATAGTCAAAGCAGGTACCTTGGTGCTCACGGATCTGCCGCCACAGACCGCCATCTACGTCGACACCAAGCTCCGCGCCACCGTGCGCGATGGCGGCGAGTATCGCACGCGCCTCGTCCCTGGCATCCACACGCTCATCGTGAGTACCGAAGGCCGTACGCCGTGGCAGGACGCCGTGCAGGTGAACTCCGGACTCACCGCGACCAAGAAGCCGCTCCTCCTTCCGGTGCGTCCTGACGGCGACGTGCTCCGTGCTGAAGCGCGCGCCGAGGCGATACGCTTCATAAACGCGCTCCGCCTCCCGGCAGCCAACACCGCGCTCACGGTCGGCTGCACCGACATCTATGTCGCGCAGAACCGCATCATGGGCCGGGCGGTCCCTACCTGCGAGCGCGCACCCGATTATCTCTGCACCGAGGGCGACTGCTCGGCACCGACCGTGCTCTTCTCGCCGGTAGAGACCGTCACCTCGGTCGCCCAGTTCCCGGGACGCACGGACACGATCCTTTTCACGATCGGCGACTTCGTCTACGCGCTCGATATCGACCCGCGCGAGCCGCGTTTCTTCGCACCGTTCATCCGTACGACGACGCCGAAGATCGGCATCGGCGCTGATGGCACGCTCATACTCAAGGACGAGGACAACGCCTACTCTTTCACGCTCTAAGGCCCGACGGCGCATCCCTGCCCGGGTGCTACAGTGGGCGCCATGCACGTCCTCGACGTCCTCCCGCTTTCGAAAGGACCCCTCACCGGGACGCTCTCCTATCGTTCAAACGAAGCCGCGATACCTGGCACCGTACTTAAGGTGCCGCTTAAGAACCGAAGCGTGCTTGGCATCGTCCTCGCGTCGACCCCGGTCGCCGAGGCGAAAGCGAGCCTGAAGCGCGCGACCTTCGCCCTCAAAGGCGCGACGCTTTCGAGCGTCGGCACCGTCCCCGAATACTACCTCCGCGCGGCGCACGACCTTGCGCTCTTCTACGCGACGAGCGAGGCCGCAGTCCTTACCGCGCTTCTCGCGCCGTACCTCGAGCGAGGCATCGGGTGGCATACGGAAGGTACGGGCTACCATGAAGCGCATATCGAGGATACGTACGCAGGACGGGTCGCCTCCTACAGAAAAGAGATGCGGAAGGCGCAAACGTCCGGGCGTTCGTCGCTCCTCCTCGCTCCCACGCGCGTCGAAGCGCTGCGTCTCGCGGATTCGCTCGCCGAGTTCTCGCCCGTAATGCTTACCGGCGAAGAGCCGGTAAAGAAGCGCGAGAAGCTCGTCACAGCGGCGCTCGCAGCAGGCGCGGTTATCGCGACGCCGTCATTCGCCTGGCTTCCTCTTCCTACTCTCGGGCTCATCGTCGTAGAGCGCGCGGGCGCAGGGACGTATCTCCGAGAGCGCCATCCCTATCTCGATATGCGCGAGGCAGCGCGTGCTATCGCTAAGACGCGCGACATCAGATTCATCGCGGGCGATCTGCCGCTTCCGCTTACGCTTCGGCCGGATGCTGGGACAGGGATACGAGCGCGCGTTCCCGGGAAGATCGATCTCATCGACGCGCGCCCCAATGAGGATGAGCAGACGGCACGCACTCCCTTCCGCGCGATACCGGAACCCGTGATGGAGCGGCTCGTAGCCGCGCATGAGAAGGAGGCGCGTATCGCGGTCTTGGCCGCGCGACGCGGCTTCTCGCCATCGGTCGTCTGTCGAGATTGCGGCACCACAGTGAAGGATGCGTCTGGTCGGACACTCTCATATGCGAAGGCCGGTGGTGCGCCGGTATTCCGTTCCGCGGACGGGAAAACGGTACGCACAGCAGACATCCACTGCGCCATATGCGGGAGCTGGAACCTCTTGCCGCTCGGTATCGGCGTCGAACGCGTCGTTGAGGAGCTCCACGAGGCGCTCCCGAACGCAGATATCATCGTGTATGACGCGGGAGAGCTGCGGAAGAAGGGCGCGGCTGCTCGTATGGAAAAGCGCGCGAACAACAAGGGCGCGATACTCGTCGGCACAGAAGCGATGCTCGCCTATCTCGATCCGAGGCATCCGGTCGACGAGGGCGTCATCGCATCCGCCGATTCCCTTCTCGCGCTTCCCTTCTGGAGCGCGCGCGAGCGCTTGGTACGCATCGGTCTCGCGTTCCGTGAGCGAGCGCGCCACCTCACCATCCTCTCGAGGAACCCCGACGACGCGGCATTCGTCGCCATAGAGAAGCCGGGTGAGAACGCATTCTGGGAAGAAGAAGCGGCGCTTCGCACACGCTTCCTGTATCCGCCCGCGGGGCACCTGCTGGTTCTCCATGCAGAGGGTCGAGAGCGCGCGCTCGAAGCAGCGTTTAACGATCTGAAGAAAGCGCTTCCCGACCATGCGCTCACTCGGCTTCCCGACCGGCGCGTCTCGCCCTCGTCCGCGCGGCTCTCGGCCGTCGCGAAAGTCGCCGCAAGCGCGTGGCCGGATGCGGACGTATCGCTTCGCCTTGCTATCTTGCCACCCTCGATACGGATTCACGTTGACCCCGAGAGCCTGTGGTGAGATAGTCGAAACGGATCAGCGCCCCGTCGCGGAAATATGACGCCGTGAGGGTTCCGTGCGTACCTCGGATCAGGAGGATGTGACCCGCTCTTAACTTCCTGGGGAGCGACTATCATGCCTACCTCCTGCGGCGCTGGTCCTCGCGGGTCACGCTCTTTCGCGCATGCGCGCACTCGGGTCCTGGCTATGATGCCGGGACTTTTTCTTTTAATACGCTATATTCGACCCTATGGTGCTTCCAATACTCCAGGACGGGGATGAGACGCTGCGGCGTGTAGCAGAACCCTTGCCAGAAGGGCTTTTCGCGACGAGTGAGCTCCGGAAGATGATCGCTGATATGGCTGATAGCATGGATGCCGAGCCGGACGGTGTCGCCATCGCAGCACCCCAGGTCGGCATCCCGTACCGCATATTCCTCGTGCGCTATGACCGTATCGAGGCACCCAAGGACGGCGAAAAGCCTGGAGACCGACCGGCAGATCTCGGCGTATTCATAAATCCGAAGCTCTCCAAGCTCTCGCGAAAGAGCGCGGACGTGGACGAGGGCTGCCTCTCGGTGCGCGGCGTATACGGCGCTACGGCGCGCAGGGAGCGCGCGACCATCGAAGCACGCGATGAGAAAGGCGATACCTTCATGCGCGGAGCCGGCGGGCTCCTCGCCCAGGCGTTCCAGCACGAGATGGATCATCTCGATGGCATCCTCTTCATCGATCACGCAAAGACGCTGTGGAAGCCTAGGGAGCGAGAGAGAGATACCGAGCGCCATGAAGACTGACTTCGTCTTTTTCGGAACGCCTGAGGTCGCGAGCCGCACGCTGGAGCGTCTTATGGAAGCGGGCTATACGCCCGCGCTCGTCGTCACGTCGCCTGACGCGCCGCAGGGCCGCGGCCTCACGCTCACACCGTCCCCGGTGAAGGTGCTCGCCGAGGCGCACGGCATCCCGGTCGCAACCCCCGAGAAGCCTCGCGACATCATCAAGGACATCAAGAAGACCGGCGCGGCATACGCTATTGTCGTCGCGTACGGCAAGATACTCCCACAATCCTTGATAGACGCTTTCCCTACGGGCGTCCTTAACGTTCACTATTCCCTTCTTCCTAAATATCGTGGAGCGTCCCCAGTCGAGAGCGCGCTCCTTAACGGCGACACCGTGACCGGCGTTGCAGTGCAGAAGATGGTGAAGAAATTGGATGCGGGCGACATCCTCGTCATGCAGGAAGAAGCAATCGCCTCCGATGACACCGCCCTCACGCTGCGGCCTCGCCTTATCGAACTCGGCGCACAGACGCTCATCGAAACCTTGCCTTCATTCGTAGAAGGTACGGCGACGCTCATGCCACAAGATGAGGCGCTCGCGTCGCACTGCGGCAAGATCCCCAAGGAAGCGCGCGAAATCGATCTCTCGGGCGACGCGGAGGAGAACTGGAACAAATATCGCGCGTACGCGGAAGGTCCTGGCACGCACTTTTTCATGGATACAGACGGCGCGCGCATGCGCGTGAAGATAAAGAAGGCGTCGTTCGCGCACGGGAGATTCATCGTGGAGCGCGTGGTGCCCGAGGGAAAGAAAGAGATGGATTTCGCGGCGCTCGGATAAAGCAGAAGCCCCGTCATGGGGCTTCCTCCTTTTTCTTTGGCCGCTTCTTAGGCGGTGAAAGGTCGACGGGCTGCGGTGGCGCGTGCGCATCGCGCGGGATAGGCACCGGGTGCGAGTCCGTATGGCCTATGCCGAACCGGTGCGGCCCGTGCTCGCCATAGGCAGCCATCTGTCGCCTCGCGCGTTCAATGCTTCTCCTGGTGAGCATGTGCTCTCTCCTTCAAGGTTGCGGTTGTGATGGGCGTTACCGGACGGCTCCAAGCCGTGTCGCCGAGACACGTCCTGAAGACCTGCTCGAACATGCGTACCGCGAGCCGACCCTCATTGGTCATGCTGTACGGCAGAACTTCTTCACTCATGTCGAATCCTCCCGTTTGATTCTTCAGGTTATAACCTACCAAACCGCAGCCAGGATTTCATCTGGGCACCCGCCCCGCGTATGAGGCGCTTGGTCCGACCGCGCGCCTTCTTCACCTCCCGAGAAAGCTCTCCAGCAGCCTTATCTATCGCCTTCTCGATGGCGTCGCCTTCCGCGACTGCGCGATATAGCTTCCCTCCCGCCTCGAGGTTCGCTTCCGCGCGATATATCTGCCCGGACTTATGGTGCTCGGTAGAGCGGCCGAGCTCTATCTCAAGAAGCGCCGCGCTCTCGTCGTTCCCCAGAAGCCGCGCGACCGAGCCGAACCTATCCTTCGCGAACGCAAGAGCCTTTTCCGATGCCTCGTAATTCGGGGTCTTGGTCGTGATGTTCATAGGGTAGGAAGATTAGGTCTTATGCGGGTAATGCTCCTTCATGTACGCGATGATGTCCTCCGACTCGTACATCGCGACGTTACGGGCGTGGTCGATGAGGTACGGCATCTGGCGCTTGCCGCCCTTCTCGATGAGCTCTTCCGCGACGCCCGCGTCCTGTATGTTCTTGCGCTCGTAGTCGACGCCGAGCTCTGACGCCACGTCGATGACGTGTTCGCAGTACGGGCAACCGGTCTTCACATACAAGGTAAGCATCGGCCGGCGCGTAGTTAGGAGTATGGACATAAGTATAGGCCACCCCCGGATGAGCGCGGAGTGAATAACGAAAGCCCCCCACAGGAGTGTGGGGGGCTCGCCCTAGTGCGGAAACCGGAGGCGCTTCAGGAGCTCTGCGCGAGGGATCGCATCCTGCGGCGACGCGGCCTTGAGCGCGGGAGCGCACGACAGCAGGGTCTGGACGTAGAGCCGCCCTTCGTCCGGCCCGTCGAGCGGAAGGAACAGCAGGGCATCGTGGCAGAACTGCCGGTCGTTCATGACGACTCGGCCGAGAGACGCATACATGCGGCCGGTCGCGCCTTCGCACCAGGCGAAGCATGAGGTGTCCGGCCACACGTCGGCGAAATCCGCCGGAAGGATGGGCAGCGTCAGCTTCGGCGAGGAGCGATACGGACCGCCCCAGAGGAGCGATTCGAGCGAGTAGAGCTTCGGATGGAATCCGGGGTCGAGCAGCACGAGATAATGCGCGCCGGTCGCAAATTCGGTTGCGACCCCGGGCACGTGGCGCAGATCATGCTGGTCGAACGCGTAGATGCCGGAGGGCCATTCTTTGAGGACCTTCGCGTCCTCGTCCGTGAACGGGTGACTCTTGAATCCGACGGCGGGTATATCCGCGACGGCTGCTTCTGACATGCACTAACCTCCCTAAAAGGTACTCGTTGGAACTAGTTGCCGATACTACTCCTATTCGCCCGATTTATCCAGTTGGCACCTGGGTACTTTTTGGGTACACTCATCCCTGCCAGGCGTTGCCGGGCATAGGCATTCCGCGGTAGCTCAATGGTAGAGCAGCTCCCTGTTAAGGAGTTGGTTGTAGGTTCGAATCCTACCCGCGGAGCAACGAAATAAGCCTCTAAATACAAGTTTGTTTAGCGAGGAGTTTTGAGTGTTAGAACTTGCACAGAAACGGGCTTGCGTTCCAGCATCGTCTTGCTAGTCTAAATGCAGACGACTGAACGCCTCTGCCCGCCTAAACCTGGTCTGCTAATACGCGGGAACAACAGAGACTAAAGGGAATCGCAACCCTGACCTATGGCTAAGGTGCCTAAGCATGGTCTTCAGGACCATCACCGAACCCGAGGGGAGCTCTCATAACTTTGACCAGAACGTTCTGGGATCCAATGCTCCGATAGGTCGTCTATTTTCTTTCAGCCACTCGCTCGTCGGGTGGCTAACTTTTTATACCTAAAGCTGTTCTAACCCCGCACAAGGCCCGGAGCAAAGACGAGGCCTCCGCAAGGGGGCTTTCGCTTTGCTCCGCGAAGCAGGCATGGGGCGCCTGCGTGTAGGATTCGAAAAGGTTGCGCGCGCAATTTGCGATTCCCAGAAGCAAATTATCCGCAACCTGAACTGACCCTGTAAGGATCGAAACTCCTACCCGCGGAGTTGACTAGTAATTTTCAAAGCACAGACAAGCTGGATATTCCTGAGCGAATCCTACCCGCTTACCAGATTTGACCTTATCGCACAAATGTTATATAAATACTAAGAACCGTTTTTTTGGAGGGCTCGATGAGCGACACGCTACTGAAGGACATACCGTTCGGGAACGGCGACGAGATCCCGGCGCTTCTTGCCACGGCCGGAATAGAGACTCTCTCGCAGCTCAAAGTAGCGAGCCTCGAGACCTTGCGCAGTATCAAGGTTCCCGGCCTCGGGACGAAACTCGACGATCTCGACCTCATGGAACTCGTTATGGGCCTCGAGGACATGGGCCTCTTGCCCGAGCAGCAGAGCGAATTCGTCTGGGCTACCGAGGTGCTCGAGCGTCTCGACTGGAAATTCTGAATTGCCGCGATGACTGACGGGCACCCCAAGGGGTGCCCGTTTTCTTTTTATTTGCCAGCTTTTCTTGAAAGCACCCACTTCTGCGTCTTGCTGACCGCCTTATCCTTCCGGTGTACGCAGCCCATCCAGCAGCACGGGCGACGCTTCCCTTTCGACAATTCCTCGATCGCCCGTTCGACATGCTGATCGCGCGTCTCCTGTCTTTTCACCGAGACCGTCCAGCAGATCCACTCGTTCCGTGCCAAGGGCGAGATATCTTTCCACGCCGCGATCGCTTTCTTCGACGTCAGCAGCGCGCGCTTCAGGTCCGCCGGAAGCGTATGCGCCGTGCCGCCGGGGATGACTGTCTTTGACATAGTCCTATCCTATCAAAAGACGTGAATGTGACCGATGGCAATCCATCGCATGCCGTGCTATCGTCCTCCCGGCTGCACATAAACAGGAAGGAATATACCGTGCTGGCAAAGATCGAGAATCCGACGAATCCTATCCACTATTTCGTCAATCGAGTCCTCTTGACCGCGACGCGAACTCCGAATTACGGCCTCCTCTCCGTCGCCGAACTCGGAAACAGCATGATCGCCGGCTGGGATACGCAAGGCGAGCTCGACATCTATTTCGACCGCGCTGGCTGGAGCTTCAAGAACCAGGACCTCTGGCAGCTCGGAGACGACGCCGTCAGGTGCGATGAATTCGGCACCGTGAGATTTTTCGGCGCTGCGAGCGGCGCGATTCCGAGGACGTTCGATGATGCGCTCGAACTCGCGCGCAGGATAATTCAGCCGCTGCCCGGTATGATCTGGTGCCAGGCGCCGAGAGCCATCGATGTCCCGCTCGCACACGCCAAAGCCGCCTGAAGACACAACGCCCCCGACCTCTGGTCGGGGGCGTTCATCATTCGCCTCACTAGAACCCGAAGGTCCAGGTCGTGCCCTTTATAGGAAGCGATGCACGAACTTTGCCATTCGTCTCGATGCCCGTCACATCGATCATGAGAGCAGAACCGAGGTAGCTTGCGACCGAGGGTCCTATCTGCGCTTTTATCGTAAACAGTTTAACTTCGCCAGGCGCCAAGGTTGCGATCGCGGGCGCGGTCGCCACATTCTTCGAGAATGGCCGCGTACCGGTAGTCTCCGCGCGCGAGAGTCCCTTATCGTCTACCGTCGAGAGCCCGATGACCGCATCGGTCGATGCGTTCCCGTTCTGCCGGACCGTAAAGCCCGTCACCTGTCCCGGCTTAGTACCGACGTTCGATACCTGAAGGTACGAGAGCGGGATGGACGCATTCGCGCGCGCGACGCCGCCCCACAACAGCGGCACGGATGAGACCGCAAGCGTCGTATCCGCTTTCGCAGCGCTCTTCTTATCGCCGACGACGAGTTCGCTTTCCGCGAGCTCTGGACTCCCTACCGACTTCGGGCCGAGCAGGGTGAGCGAATATGTGCCTTCGGCGAGCTTCTTGGTCGTCTTCACCGTCCACTTCCCTTTTTTCACCTTCACGTCCTTCGTCGTGTAGTCTTTGATCCCCTCCTCGCTCGACTCGATACGGACGCGTACTTCCTTCACGCCTTCGGCCGTTCCGCGTAAGGTCGGCTTCGTCGAAGATGATTCGAACCGGTCTTCCGTAAACGCCGCAGAGACGACATTCACTTCTACGGAGCACGTCTCCTTCCGACTTCCGGAAGAGAACTCGTACGTATAGGTCTTCGATTCCTCGGCAGTAACGGTCGTCGAACCTTCTACGCTCGTCGATTCCCTGTCGGGACCCTTCGCTGTCTTCGCATTCTTCCCTTTCCAGGCGATGGAGACCTTGTCGCCCGCGGACACGAGCACTTCTCCCTCGTCCTTCACCGTCTCGGTATCTTCCGGCGTCGTCACGGTAAGCGTGCAGGATGGGCGCGACGAGGCAGCGCCGGCCGTAAACGGCGCGAGAAGCAAGGCTCCGGCGACAAGCATGAGTGGGACGGCTTTCATGGGACGGGTTGTCATAAGGTGCAAAAGATGAGGCTGATACTCTCGGAGACGGATGACGATAGCATTTCTTGCATGAAGACAAGGACGCCCGGCGCACGAGGCGCCGGGCGTCCTATGCGACCCGGGGGCGCTAGATGCCCGACACGTCGTCGCCGACAAGGTCGTCTCCAGGGCTCGTGATGATGATCACGCCGCTCCGTGGATGGATGCCGGGTGCTGCCGAGATGGCTGCCTGCCAGGTCGCCGCGTCCACCGTCCGGACCTCGCCGGACTGGTTGACGTAGGCGTACATCTGCGCGGACGCGATCGCTGGAAGTGCGAGCGCAGCAGCCCCGAGCAGGGCGACACGCAATGCGTTCTTCGTGATGCTGGTAGTCATACAAGTGGTGATTCGAGGTGAATTGGTAAGGAAGATCATGGGAGGTAGGCGCATACCGTGCGCTACCAAGGCCGAGTATGCCTCTTCATGAATGAATCGTCCGTTAAGGCTTCCACGCCGGATTCCTCGGAATTTCATGGAATATTCCCGTGGTTTGGTAGACTATTCATGCATTATTCCTTCACCCGCACCCTATGGCACGATTCTTAGTCCTCTACATGACCCCGACAGCTACCCTCGATGACTGGATGAAGACTCCCGAGGAAGACCGGAAAGTGCAGGAGGCGAAGATGAAAAGCGATTGGGACAGCTGGATGGCAGCGCATGGCGCCATGATCAAGGAGACCGCCGGCGCCGGGAAGACGAAGCGTGTCACCAAGGACGGCGTCGAGGACGTGAAGAACGACGTCATGCTCTATTCCCTGGTCGAAGGAGAGTCGGCGGAAGCGGTCGCTGACGCTTTCAAGGATCATCCGCATTTCGGTATTCCGACCGCGTGGATAGACGTGATGCCCGCGAACCTGCTCCCGGGAATGAGCGCATAGTACTGTCCTTCATTTCAGCTGCGCGAAGCGCGAATGCTATACTCCGCACATGTCGTTCCGTCATTCGCGAGCACTCACTCTCCTCATCCTCGCCTCTCTCGCTCTTACGCCAGCAGGCGCATTCGCCGCCGCAAAGAAAGCCGAGACGCCCACGGGCCCAGTCGCAGACGCGACCGTGAACCTCTATTGCCGGATTAGCGCAGGCAAGAAGACGTATTCCACCTCCGGAAGCGGCGTATTCATAGACGCGCGTGGCGTGATACTCACCAATGCGCACGTTGCGCAACATTTTCTTACCGCGCTCCCAGATGGACGGGTCGAGGGCCGCTGCACTGTGCGGATGGGCTCCCCAGCGAAGGATCGGTATTACGCGGACGTCCTCTACTTCCCTCCCGACTGGATAGATGACAACGCCTCCGAGCTCAAGAAGCGAGCGCCGAGAGGGACCGGTGAGAATGATTTCGCGCTCCTCTACGTGACGAAAGCGGTAAAGGGCACGCTCCCGGCATCGTTTCCCGCGCTGCTTCCGGACCTTGCTGGAACAGAAGGCGAAGGGGAAAAGATCTCCATTTCCGGCTACCCGACCGAGAAGCTCAATTTCGATAAGATAAAGACGAAGCTTCCTCTGGTTGTCGCGAGCTCCACCGTGACCCGAGTCCAGGGATTTGACGCGCTCCGTCTCGCAGACTCGCTGACGCTCGCGC
This sequence comes from uncultured Candidatus Saccharibacteria bacterium, assembly GCA_964565655.1. Lineage (GTDB taxonomy): Bacteria > Patescibacteriota > Minisyncoccia > Phycocordibacterales > Phycocordibacteraceae > C7867-001. The sequence goes on along the minus strand of CAZMFT010000008.1, from coordinate 783 downwards.
CTTCAGACGCCGGCAGCCCCGGCATCTCCGGAGGAGCCATAACGGACAGCGGGAATCGCCTCATCGGGATTGCGGCCGCGAAAGCGGCAGCCAAGGACGACCGCACCCTGCGCGGCATAACGATCCCCTACATCGATCGGGCGATACGGCTCCAGACCGGCGCATCGCTCTCATCGCTCTTTACCGGAGACTTCGGACTTCGAGCCGCTACGACGCATGCTTCAGTGACCGATGACCAGATACGCGCGCTTGAGGCTGCCTTCCCTCGCTAGCTCCCTCTAATGATGTCGCCCGTGTGCGCATAGGTCGCCCGCGATATTTCCGCGATGAACGCCTCCAGATCCTCGAACTCCTTCCCTTCAGTCATCACGCAGAGAAAATACGGGCGGTTTGGGTAATAGATGATGCCGCAGTCATGGAGCTCACGCGAAACGATAGCTCCCGACTCGTCTGCGGTCGCGTTCTCGCCGAACTTGTGGGCAACAATGGTCCCACCTGGGACACCCGCGACGAGCCCATCCCGGAATTCCGAACGGGTCAGTATGGATAAGGCGCGCTCGGAGTATGCCTCCGAGAGATAGGTCGCGTTATACAAGGCGCGGAAGAGCGTCGAGTATGCTCTCGGCGACATGAAATTCTGATAGTTATCCGGGAGTTCCGGGAGACGGAAGGTCGCATAGAGGTCGAAAAACTGGCGATTGACGTGCGAAAGAAGGGTCGCGTTCGCCGCGTTATCAGAGCGCACGATCATCGCCTCGACGAGCTCGGACACTGGGTGGTAGC
>CAZMFT010000007.1:24523-26808 GCA_964565655.1 uncultured Candidatus Saccharibacteria bacterium | reverse complement strand
ATCTACCGCGACCATCGCGAGCTTGATGACATCCGCCTGCGTCCCTTGGATCGGCGCGTTTATCGCCATGCGCTCCGCGGAGGCACGGATGAACGGCAAGGACGACTTCATCTCCGGGAACTGACGGCGGCGGCCGAATAACGTTTCCGTATACCCGTTCTTCCGGGCGAAGCCTTTCACGGACTCGAGATACTCCGCGAGCGTGGTGAACGTAGCGAAATAGTCGTCATAGAACTTATGCGCGTCGCCGGTCGAGGTACCGAGCTGCGTGCGGAGCGCATTGACGCCCATGCCGTAGAGGATGCCGAAGTTGATGATCTTCGCGCGCCGACGCATCTCGCGATCCACGTCCCCCGACGCGACCCCAAACACCTGTGACGCGACCTCCGTATGGACATCGCGTCCCGACGCGAATATGGAAATCAACTTCTCATCGCCCGAGAGTATCGCCGCGATACGGAGCTCTATCTGCGAGTAATCGATAGCGAGGAGGGACGAGCCTTTGGGTGCTATGAACGCATTACGGATGACGCGCCCGCGCTCGGTCCTGATCGGGATGTTCTGGAGCCCGGGGTTCTGGGTCGCCATGCGCCCCGTGACCGCGCCCATCTGCAGGAATTCCGTGTGGAGGCGGTCTTCTTTGTCGAGGAGCGGCGGAATGCTTTCTATATAGGTGCCAAGCAGCTTCTGTATCTGCCGGAATTCGAGGACGTCCGCGACGATGGGGTGGAGATCCTTTATCTTCTCGAGCTCGGACTCCTTGGTGGAGCGCTGCCCGCCCGCGGTCTTCTTCTGCCCCTTCGCCTTAAGCCCGAGCTTATCGAAGAGGACATCCCCGAGCTGTTTCGGCGAGCTCACATTAAACTCCGTGCCTGCGTGCTTATAGATGCTCGCTTCGACATCCTCCAGTTCCTTCCGATATTTCTTTTGGAGATCTGCGAGCACCTTCCTATCTATGAGGACACCGTAGCGACTCGCCTCATCGAGTATCGGGATGAGGGGGTGCTCGATGTCGTCATACACCGCCTGAAGCCTCCCCGTTTTCTTGAGTCTCTCGACAAGCTCCGCATACGCCTCATCGAACGTATCCTTCCGCGCGTACGAAAGGACGTCATCAAGCTCCGGGTTGGTGAGGTCCGAGGAGAGGAGCGTGAGCATCACCTTCGCTTCCGAAAAGCGCACGGGGTCGATAGCCGCAGCGTCGACGACCGCGACCCCACCCCCCTCCTCCTGCTCGACCATCATCGTCTCGCCCGAAAGCACGGTGCGCACCCGAGAGCGAAGCGAGCGGAATCCCATTTCATCAAAGAGCGCGAGGATGGAGGTTATGCGCTCCGGCTTCGTGTGCCATTCGGTATCGGCGAGAGTGAATTCGATAGGCGCATCGAGCCGTATCGAGGCGAGCATCTTCGAGAAACGCGCATCCTCCTCATGTTCCTTGAGGAGTCCGACGATGCGTGGCTTTATGCCGGCGTCGAGGAATTTCTTCTCGCTCTTCTTAAGAGCCGCGTACATCTTCTCTATCGTGCCGAATGTGGTCACGAGTTCTGTTGCGGTCTTCTCTCCGATACCAGGGATGCCGATGATGTTGTCCGAAGGATCCCCGCGGAGCCCCTTCCAATCGGGTATGAGTTCCGGCGAGAAACCATAGCGCGCCTCGACCGCCTTCTCGTCGTACATGATCGTGTCATTGATGCCCTTCTTGAGGGTGTAGACCTTCACCCGGTCCTTATCGATGAGCTGCATCGTATCCATATCTCCGGATGCGATCACGACCTCGAGGTCCTTCTCTTTTTCGGTCATCTTCACGATGGTGCCGAGCATATCGTCGGCTTCGAACCCTTCGTGGTCGTACATCGGGATGCCGAACGAGCTGAAGACGCGGCGCGAGCTTTCAAGCTGTGCGACCAACGCATCATCCGTCTTCACGCGCGTCGCCTTGTATCCCTCATACGCCGCATGACGGATAGTCGGCTTCGGAAGGTCGTAGCAGGCTGCGATGTAGTCGGGCTTGAGGTCATCGATGATGCGCAGCAGCATTGATGAGAGCCCGTAGAGAGCGCCCGTGGGCGTACCGTCGGGTCCGGTGAAGTCCGGCAGCGCGTGATACGCGCGATGGATGATCGCGTGCGCATCAAGGAGTACGAGCCGCTTCTTCTTCGCTTTAGCCATGAGAGATTTTCCGGGAACCGTCCGGAAGCGGCTCTATCTTGAGCGCGATATCTGCGGCCGGCAAGGCGTCAGCGACCTGCTCCGGCCATTCGAGCATGACGAGATTCGAGCGT
>CAZMFT010000007.1:19559-24423 GCA_964565655.1 uncultured Candidatus Saccharibacteria bacterium | reverse complement strand
CCCTCCTCCTTAGGCGAAAGCGACCGCGCGAATTCGGTCGCGAATGCCTCAAAACCGGCTAAATCAGCCACGACCCGTTCCATCAACTCATTGTACCAAGTACGCCTCCTCTATATAGTTATAAGGAAATGACACTCCCCTTCGACACTAAGGCAGAGGACGAGAAGCTTGCCCGCCTCCGAGAGGAGGAAGAGGAGGATCTTGCGCGCATCCTCTCGGAGAAATACGGCCTCAAGTACATGGACTTGCGCGCGGCACCCATCGAGGCAGACGCGCTCCGCCTCGTCCCTGAAGCGAAGGCGCGCGAAGCCGAGGTGGCACCGATACATAAGGGCGGGAATGACGTGATGCTCGCTATACGGAACCCGCAGAACCCGGGACTCGCAGTCATCGTGGATGACCTCAAGACCCGCGGCTTCGCCGTGACCCAGGCGCTCGTCTCTGCGCGAAGCCTCGAGAAAGCGCACGCGCGCTACGCAGAGCTCTCGTTCGCGAAGGCGACGCGCCAGGGCGTGCTTACCGTATCGCCCGACGAGCTTACGCTCCTCACGGATTCTCTCGCGCAGCCCGCGGAATTGCGCCGCTATCTCGAGGAGACCATATCGGGAAAGCAAGCGAGCGAAGTGACGCGATTGTCGGAAGCGATATTCGCCGCCGCGTTCGCGATGAAGGCGTCCGACATTCACCTCGAACCCGAGGAAGAGGGTGCAAAACTCCGGTTCCGCCTCGACGGAACGCTGACCGATGTCTTCTTCTTCGCGCCCGAGACCTATCGCTTCCTTAACTCGCGCCTGAAGATACTCGCGGGCCTGAAATTGAACATCCATGACCGGGCGCAGGACGGCCGCTTCACCGCGGAAATCGGTACCTCGGAAATCGAGATACGCGCATCGGTCATCCCGGGTAACTTCGGCGAGGCATTCGTGATGCGGCTCCTCGATCCGTCCGCGATAGAGATCGGATTCGAGTCGCTCGGCATCCATCCGAAGCTTCTCGCGAAGCTCTCTTCGGAAATCAAACGCCCCAACGGCATGCTCCTTACCACCGGCCCCACGGGCTCCGGTAAGACGACGACCTTGTACGCGTTCCTCAAGCACGTGCAGTCGCCTGAAGTGAAGGTCATCACGATAGAAGACCCGGTCGAATATCACCTTCCAGGGATCGTCCAGACGCAAGCGAACGGCAAGGACTACACGTTCGCGGGCGGGCTCCGCTCCATCGTGCGCCAGGACCCGGACGTCATCATGGTCGGCGAGATACGCGACGCGGAGACTGCGGGCATCGCGATACAGGCGGCCCTAACCGGCCATTTCGTCTTCTCGACCATCCACACGAACGACGCGGCGGGTACGTTCCCCCGGCTTGCGGACCTCGGCGTCGATCCTAAGGAATTCGGTTCCGCGATAACGGTCGCCATGGCGCAGCGCCTCGTCCGGAAGCTCGACCCAGAAACTCGTAAACAGGTGGAACTCACGGGCGAGAATAAGGCACTCGTCGACAAGGTGCTCGCCTCGATAGAAGACAAGGCGCTGCTTCCCGAGAACACGACACATGTATGGGTCGCCGACCCGACGACCGACGACCAGACCGGATACAAAGGGCGCGTCGGCCTCTACGAAGCGATTTTCATGGACGATAAGCTTGCGGCATTCCTCCGGGACAATCCGACCGCGAGCGAAATCAGGAAGGAAGTCGCGCGCCAAGGCTACCTCACCATGCTCCAGGACGGCATTTTGAAAGGGCTCGCGGGCCTTACTAGTCTCGAGGAGGTTCTCTCGGTGGCGGATATTCCTCGGGATTAACGGAGAACGCCGCGCATCTCTGCGCGGCGTTGCGGGTAATCCCGCTCACAATCTTCCAGGCGATCCCATCCGTAAGGATGGGTGGACGAAGCACCTGAGGGAAACCCCAGCAGTCCGCCCTACAAGGGGCGGTACCAGAGGAACCTTGGGGAGACGCCCGAAGCCGTCAAGCCTTGCCTGGAAGATTCTGAACGCGATATCGAAATTCCTGGGGGCGAAACCGCCTCCAGGAATGTACGTACGGGCCCTCTGCCCTGTATAATGTGAATGTAGCATACGTGGCTTTTATGTCAAGTACCTCCACAGACTCCCCTGCCATACAGGATCAGCAGCTTGATGCTGCTCTCCGACCCGATTCTTGGGACGAATACGCCGGCCAGGGCCATGTAAAAGCGAACGTCCGCATCGTGCTCGACGCCGCCAAGAAGCGCGGCGGCATGCCGGAGCATTTCTTGTTCTACGGACCGCCTGGAGTCGGCAAGACAACGCTCGCGCACCTCGTTGCGGTCACGCTTGGGGCACCTTTAAAAACAACCTCGGGCGTCGCTATCGAGCGCGCCGGGGACCTTGCGGCTATCCTCACGAACCTCGAGCCCGGTACGGTGCTTTTCATAGACGAGATTCACCAACTTTCCCGGAAGATCGAGGAGCTACTTTACCCCGCGCTTGAAAGCGGGACCCTCGATATCGTCCTCGGCAAAGGACCATCCGCGCGCACGGTGGAGCTCGCGCTTCCGCCCTTCACGCTCATCGGCGCGACGACCAAGGTCGCCTCGCTCTCCGGTCCCTTGCGCTCGCGATTTGGCGGCGGCGTCTACCAGCTCGATTTCTATGATGACGCTGACTTGCGCTCCATCATCGCGCGCTCTGCCGGGAAGCTCGGTCTCGATGCTCCGAAGGATGTCATCCATGGCGTCGCGAAACGGAGTCGCGCGACGCCGCGCGTCGCGAATGCGCTCCTCAAGCGGGTGCGCGACTATTCGGAAGTGCACGAGAAGCCGCTTTCCGCAGCGGTCTGCGATGAAGCGTGCGAGCTCTTCGGCATCGACTCACTAGGTCTTACGAAGGACGACCGCCGCTACCTCGAGACTCTCGATAAGGGATTTCGCGGAGGCCCCGCAGGTATACGTGCCCTAGCGAGCGCGATGCATGAGGATGAGGACACGGTCGAGCAGGTCTATGAGCCGTATCTTCTGCGGCTCGGATTCATCGAGCGATCGCTCCGCGGCCGCATGCTCACCGCAAAAGGCCGCGCGTATCTCACGGGCAAGCCAGAGGATCTGTTCTAAAGATTCCTCTCGCGAGTTCGCGCTCACCGATGACGTGCGTTACTATGCGCGCAGATACGTTTTTGAGATACGGAGGTGCGTATGGATCGCTTCTTCGGCGACCGATGGCAGCGTGCCCGAAAGGAGCATTTCTGCGACTTCTGCGGCGATTGGATACAGCCGGGCCAGTGGTACAAGCGGCAGCTCTGGGTGTGCCGCCAGATGCTCATGGTCATGCGGGAACATGACCGGTGCCCGCCGAACGAGTTCGAGGCGGAATATGCTCGAGAACAGCAGAGTGAAGCCGCGCCAATAGCGCTCACCTTCAGACAGGTCGCGGTTGTCGTCCTCTTGGCTAATGGCGAAACCGCCATCGAGCAGAAACTGGTGATCGAGACCACATCAGAGACTGAAGCTGAGCTAGAACTCGACGAAGAAATCCCGTTCTAGGGTCCTGGCCTACCCGGCCAGGACCTTACTTTTTGGCTGCAACAGCTTTTGGTACAGTAGCCCTATGGCAGGACACTCCAAATGGGCGCAGATAAAGCGACAGAAGTCGGTGACGGACGCTGCGAGGAGTCGCGTCTTCTCGAAGTTCGCCCGCGAGATAACGCTCGAGTCGAAGAAGGCGGGCGGCAGCCTCACATCGCCCGGGCTCGCGGCCGTGATCACGCGCGCGAAAGCGGCAAATATGCCGAAGGACAACATAGATAGAGCGGTCACGAAGGGTGCGTCGAAGGACGCAGGCGAGTTAGATCAGCTCGTCTACGAATGCTACGGACCGGCAGGCGTCGCCATCATCGTCGACGCCCTCACTGACAGCCGGAACCGCACGACGCAGGAGATAAAGCACCTGATGAGCAAAAACGGTATCGAACTCCTTACGCCTGGCGCTGCTCAATGGGCGTTCTCCTCCGCTCCGAACGCCGAAGGCAACCGCTTCACGCCGAACGAGCCCTTAACGGATGTCGCGGGCGAAGACGAGGAGAAACTCCAGGCGCTTCTTTCCGCGCTCGATGAGCATGACGACGTGCAAGCGGTCTACACGAACGCGCGCGGATACGAGAGCACGTATGAAGGCGCCGGCGAGTAATCGCACGATGCGAGTGCTCGGCATCGATCCCGGATTCGACCGTCTCGGCCTCGCCATACTTGAGGGCGACCCCTCGAAACCAGTCCATGTATGGAGCGACTGCGTGACGCCCCCTAAAGGCACCGTCGAGGAACGGTTGGCGGCGGTATCAAGCGCCGTCGCGAGTGCGATAGACGCCTACGCACCCGCGGGAGCGGCGATAGAGACGCTCTTCTTCAATAAGAGCCGTTCTACTGCGCTCGGCGTCGCGGAGGCGCGCGGCGCGGTACTCGCAGTGCTCGGCGAGAAAGCTGTCCCGGTCTATGAATTCTCGCCACAGTCGGTAAAGCTCGCGGTCACAGGGTACGGCGCGGCCGATAAGAAGGCGGTTGCTTCCATGATTCCTCGGCTCATGGCGCTCCCAGAGAAGAAACGGCTCGATGATGAGCTCGACGCTATCGCGGTGGCGCTTGCCGGCCTCCCCGCTATCCACACGAAAGCGCGCGAAAGCTTGCAAAAATAATCCGTTTTTACGAATATAGGGAAACTTCGCGCTACGCGAAGGTGATCAAGTAAATTTTTACGCATGGACGACGAGCATAAGGACGACGCAATGATGGGCGATGAGGACGAGGAAGCGGAGACGGATGCGGAAGACACGGACGCGGGAGATGAAGCTTCCGAGGAAGACGAAGGAGATTTGCAGTAGCGAAAAGCCCCGC
>CAZMFT010000007.1:0-19459 GCA_964565655.1 uncultured Candidatus Saccharibacteria bacterium | reverse complement strand
GGAGATGAAGCTTCCGAGGAAGACGAAGGAGATTTGCAGTAGCGAAAAGCCCCGCGCAAGCGGGGCTTTTCGCTTTTTGTGGTAGCATTTCGCCATGAAAAAGCGGCATTTCTCCGTAAAAGAGCTCCTCCACAGCCGACACCCCCTCCTCACCGTCTTCTTCATCGTAGGCGGCGTCGCGTTCATCGGAGCCGGCGCCATCTTCATCTCTATCGCCCTCACTCCTACCCCTGGCCTCTCCTCCTTCGAGACCCGCAAGGTCTCCGAGTCGACGAAGCTCTATGACCGCACGGGCGAAACCCTCCTGTATGACCTCGATACGGACGCGAAGCGTGAGCGCGTGCCCCTCGCGAGCATCTCGCCGCGCATACGCGAGGCCACTATAGCGACCGAGGACTCCGGATTCTACGAGCACGGCGGCATCTCTCTGACCGGCATCATGCGCTCCGTAGCGAAGGACGCGCTCATCTTCGTCGGATTGTCGGACGGCTACACCCAGGGCGGCTCGACCATCACGCAGCAGGTAGTGAAGAACACGCTCCTGACCGGAAAGAAGAGCCTGACCCGGAAGATCCACGAGATCATCCTCGCCATCAAGCTCGAGCGCGTCTACACGAAGGACGAGATACTCGAGGCGTACCTGAACGAAATGCCGTACGGCGGACCGTTCTACGGAGTCGAGACGGCGAGCCGCGCGTTCTTCGGCAAGTCGGCATCGGACGTCGGTCTCGCTGAAGCCGCGTACCTCGCTGCAGTGCTCCAAGCACCGACCTACTACTCACCGTACGGGAACCACCGCAAGGAGCTCGATGCCCGAAAGAACTTCGTCCTCTCTCGCATGGCGGAACTCGGCTACATCACCGAGGATGAGAAGCTCGCGGCGGCTAGAGAAGAGGTGGTCTTCACGCCGCAACGCGCGAGTTCCATCATCGCGCCGCACTTCGTCTTCTACGTACGCGAGTATCTCGAGAACACCTACGGCCCGACGGTTGTCGACCAGGGACTCAAGGTCATCACCACCATCGACGCGGAGCTGCAGCACGACGCCGAGGCTATCGTCGCCGAGTACGGCGAAGCGAACCAGGGGAAGTTCAACGCGTCGAACGCAGCCCTCATCGCGATAGACCCCAAAACCGGGCAAATCATCTCGATGGTCGGGTCGCGCGACTATTTCAACGAGGACATCCAGGGAAGCTATAACGCCGCCTTGGCGACGCGCCAGCCGGGCTCCTCCTTCAAGCCGCTCGTCTACGCGACCGCGCTCGCGAAGGGATACACGCCGCAGACCGCCGTATTCGATCTTCCGACGCAGTTCTCGACGACCTGCGACCCGTCAGACAACCACAACAGCGAGCTTCCTTGCTACGCGCCGCAGAACTACGACGGCCAGTTCAGGGGGCCCATGACGTTCACGACGGCGCTCGCGCAGTCCATCAACATCCCTGCGGTGAAGGTGCTCTACCTCGCGGGCATACAGAACGTCATCGACCTCGCGGAGTCTCTGGGCATCACGACCCTTGGCTCGAGCCGCGACTACGGCCTTTCGTTCGCTCTTGGCGCCGCGGAAATAAAGCTCATCGAACTTACGAACGCGTATGCGACCTTCGCCGCAGACGGCGTCTATCACCCGACCTCCGCCATCCTCTCGGTCACGGACGCATCCGGAACCGTCCTCGAGGAATACAAGGAAAGCGCGACACAGGCGATGGATGCGGGAGTCGCCCACGATCTCTCATCCATGCTCTCGAATAACGCGGCGCGCCAGCCGTCCTACGCGCCGAATAACCCGATGTACATCCCGGGATACGACGTTGCCGCGAAGACCGGTACGACGAATGATTACCGCGATACCTGGACGGTCGGCTACTCCCCCTCTATCGCCGTCGGTGTCTGGGCCGGGAACAACGACAACACCCCGATGGTCAAGGAGACCGCCGGCTACATTGTCGCGCCTATGTGGCGAGCGTTCATGGATAAGGCTCTCGCTAAATACCCGGTCGAATATTTCGGCACGCCGCGCGGCGTCTCTCCTGACGCGAAGCCGATATTCTTCGGGAACTATGCTGCGGACGGCGTGCACGACGTCCTCCACTACGTGAATCGCGCCGACCCAACGGGACCAGCGCCGGTGAACCCCGCAAATGACGGTCAGTACCGCTACTGGGAATACGCCGTCCAGGGCTGGGCTTCGACCAATCCGTTCGCAGCCGATCAGTTCGAGAGTCAGGATACCGAGAACCAGGACGAGGGAGGAGATCGTAGCACGCGCCGCAGGCGCAATGACGACAATTAGGCTCTAGCCTATCGAAACGACGGAGATGCCCGCGCCCGCAAGGAGGACCTTCAAATCCGCTTGCCGCAGGAGTATCTCCGATTTCAGTATCGAAGGGACGCGAAACGTAAGCTTCCCGTCCTTAAAGCGTACCTGACGAGCCTGTATGGGATGCGCAAGGAGCGAGGCGGCAGCGGATGCGCACACACGCCGTTGCTCGTCTTCCGCGGCGCCTGGTATCCGATGGTTCTTGAGTAAATCAGCAATGAGCTGCATATCTTTAGCCTATACCGGTATCTGAATCGAGTTATACACAGGGGTGCATAACCGGTTCGTGTCGAATTCGTCGCCGTACACCTACTGCCTGCGTGTATCTATTGGTTCATCGGCATCACCAAGTACAGGAACGAGGCATCCCCTGCCCCACGCATGACGAGAGGACGCCCGATACCGGCAGCAGAGACCGTAATACTATCAGGCGCGATCGAAGCGAATGGTGCCGAGAGATACCGGTGATTGAAGGAGAGCTCCAAGGACTCGCCGGTAAGCGCACCAGAGACCCCTTCCTCGGACTCGCCGACTTCCGCGTTCTTCGCGGAGAGCGCAAGACGCTTCCCTTTCTGATCGAACCCGATACGCATCTTCTGGAAAGCGTCCGAGAACACCGACGTGCGCTTCAGTCCTGATTCGAGATCCTTCTTGAGGACGGTCGCCTCTGCCGCGAACGATTTCGGGATGATCTGCTCGTAGTCCGGATAATTTGCCGCAACAAGTCGCGATGAAGCGACACCTTCGCCCCACGAGAACGCACACTGATGCTCGTCGACGAGCACCGTCACCTCTCCTTGAGGGAGCACTTGCGCTATATCGAGCGCGTTCTTCGCTGGTATAAGGAGCGTGAACGGCTTCACCGAGCCCGATAAGGATGTTTTCTTCTCTGCGAGGCGGAATGAATCGGAGGCAACCGCCTTCAAAGTGCCGCCAGAGGCTGAAAACAGTACGGAGCCGAGGTCAGGACGCACACTTGAGGTCGAGGCACAGGGCGCTACCGCAGCGAACAAGGACTGGACGGTCTCTCCTGGGATCTTGAAGGAGTTCTCAGAACCCTTCGGTATCGGGATGACCGGAAAATCATCGGAGGCTAAGGTCTTCATAACGCTCTTACTGCCGCCAGACGATATCGTCGCGGTGTCACCGCGATGCTCGAGCGTGACGACACCGCTCCCAGGGAGTGAGGAGGCGATCTGCGCGAAGACGGCCGCAGGAAGGACGACGACCCCTTCTTCATCGACCGTGCCTTTGACGAGGAGATCGATGCCGGTCTCGAGGTTCGTGGCGCGCAGATGTATCCCATCCGTGCCAGCGACGACTGCGATACCTGCGAGTGTGGGAAGTGTCGCAGACCGTCGTTCAGAGAAACGCGATACCGCATGTACTGCGTTCGCGAAATCCTCTTTTTGTATTTTTATGATCATAATCCCTAATACTATTAGGACTGTTGATACGGGGAAAACCCGATTCCGCGGCTTAAATACAGCTTCGTTTTGGACACTGATTTCTTATAGGCTGTGGGATACCATGTGTGGATAGGGGACGGATAACCCGAGACGGAATATCTGAGCCGATTATCCACGGAGGCAGGAGTGCCCGTCACCACGTTCTCCATAGGCTTTTCCACACTCATACCAACAGGCTACGCACATTCTGTATCTCTTCAGCGAGCTCCGCGTTGTCGACGACCTCGCGCTTTATCTTCTCGCAGGAGTGTATGACGGTGGTGTGGTCGCGTCCGCCGAGCTTCGTGCCTATCGTGGGGTATGAGACCGCGAAATCTTCTCGGAGGATGTACATGATGACTTGGCGCGGGCGCACGACCTCCTTCCGGCGCGTCTTCTCATAGATGCTCTCCTCCTCGATGCCGTAGAACTCCGCGATCTTCGATACGACGTTCTTCACCGACACCGTCTTTGTCGGCCGGGTGAAGGAGCGTAGCGACTGCCGCAATTCCGCGAGGTCAGGCGGCGCACCTTTCACCTGCGCGTGGCAGACGACCGAGTTGATGACACCCTCGAGCTCTCGGATGGAGCCCGGGATCGCGGTCGCGATATGCTCGACGACTTCCTCGGAGAGGGTGACGCCGTGGAGGGCCGCCTTCTTCCGTACGATAGCGATGCGGGATTCGGTATCCGGCTCCCCGATATCGATGGTCATGCCGCTTGCGAGCCGGCCTCGGAGGCGCTCTGCGATGTCCGGAATGGCCGCCGGCGAGCGGTCGGAGGAGAAGATGATCTGCTTGTTGTTATCGTGGAGCGCATTGAAGAGGTGGAAGAGCTCTTCCTGGGTCTTCTCCTTCTTAGAGAGGAACTGGATATCATCCATGATGAGGAGGTCGTACTGACGGTACTTCTCCTTGAAGCGGTTCGCGGTCCCCTGCCCTATGGAGTCCGTGTAATCGACTGAGAAACGCTCGGAGGTGAGGTAGAAGGCTTTCCGGCCCGGGTACATCTTCTTGAATTGGTTCCCGATGGCCTGGATAAGGTGCGTCTTCCCGCGCCCCGTCTCTCCGTAGATGAAGAGGGGGTTATAGGTGATGCCTGGGCGGGTTATCGCGGCTTCCGCGGCCTTCACCGCGAGCTCGTTGAAGGCTCCCACGACGAAGGAGTCGAAGGTATAGCGCGGATTGAGGTTATCGCTCTTATTTATGTAGAACTCGTCGAGGGGGAGCCTATTCTCCTCGCGTGCGGGCTTGATCTCCTTGGGGCGTCGGGACTGGTCCTTCACTATGAGGTAGTCGATGTTCCGGTACTCATAGGAGACCGACCGGATGATCTTCAGAAGGAGGGTATGGAACTTCTTGAGGTACCAGTCGCGGAAGAACTGGCTCGGGACGCCTACATAGACGATGCCATCCTCTATCTTCACGATGGAGGATTCCCGGAACCAGGTGTTGAAATTCGCCGAGGAGATGGAAAGCTCGACCTGCGTAAGCGTATGTTCCCAAAGCTCACGAGGATCAAGGCGATTCATGCTCGGTCATTATACGCCGGACCTGGGGATAACGCATAAGACCTCGATTTCTTGCCGTTTTTTCGAGGGGCTGTTAATATCCTGTGTACAACTATGGCTACTAAGCGAACCTACCAGCCGAAGAAGCGGAAGCGCGCGAAGACCCACGGGTTCCGCGCAAGGGCATCGACCCCGTCGGGCAAGAAGGTGCTCCAGCGCCGTCGCCGTAAGGGCCGCGCCCGTCTTTCCGCCTAACCCCTGCGGGCCATGCTGCCCCGCCGACAAAGACTCCCCCGGGCTGGTTTTGCCACTCTTTCGAAGGGAAAGCGCGCTTCAAGCGCGCATTTCCTCGTTATTTTCGTGCCTCCGCCAGCCAAGGGGTGCGCGGTAGTGGTCCCTAAGAAGGCGGCGCCACGGGCGGTAGACCGCCACCTCGTGAAGCGCCGGGTGAGTGCTGTCATCGGTCCCTCCTGCCGCGCGGAAGGCTCTATTGTTGTCTATGCGAAGGCGGGTGCGGCGCGCCTTCCCTTCGCTGCGCTTCGCCAGGAGCTCTCTCTGCTGCTACACTCCGTCATGACTGGTTCTAGTCGTCGCTAATACTTCACGCATGTCCGCATTCTTCACGACCGTACTCTACGATCCGATCTACAACCTCCTCGTCCTCCTGGTCGGCATCGTTCCCTACGGCGACATCGGGCTCGCGGTCATCGCGGTGACGCTCATCGTGAAGTTCATCACGCTCCCGTTGTCTTTGTCGATGATACGGACGCAGCGGGCGATGAAGTCGCTGCAGCCGAAGCTCGAGGCCATAAAGGAGAAGCACAAGGACGATCGCGAGAAGCTCGCGCGCGAGACCTTCGCGCTCTACAAGGAGGAAGGCGTCAACCCGCTCGCGTCCCTTTTCCTCATACTGATACAGATACCGATACTCATCGCCCTCTACTGGGTGTTCCAGGGCGAGGCGCTGCCGCAGATAGATCCGAGCATCCTCTACAGCTTCATGGCGATACCGGACACCATCCGAACAGAGTTCCTCGGCCTCATCCCGATGAGCGGCAAGAGTCTCCTCCTCGCGGTCCTCGCCGCGCTCACGCAGGCTGCGCAGGCGTGGCTCTCCATCCCGAAGCCTGCCGGCACCCCAGGAAAGTCACTGGCGGAGGATTTCGGGCGCGCAATGACCTTACAGGCTCGCTACGTCATCCCGGTCGTCATCGGATTCGTCGCGTATGCGACCTCGGGCGCGGTCGCGCTCTATTTCGTGACCTCGAACCTCTTCGGCGTCGCGCAGGAACTGTACGTACGGAAACTCGGGCTCCGTAAGGACCTCAAGGCGTAAGCGCTAGAGCGCGAACATCCACAAGGAGCTATCGCGCTTGTTCGTAAAGACGAGCGCCGTGCCGGCAGGATTCAGGGTCAGGGAGACGGCGTCTATCGGCTCGTCAGTAAGCTGCGGGAGGTCAGCGATGACGGTCGTAACGCGCGCGGCGAAATCTATCTTCCATATGCGGTCGGTGAACTGCGTCACGCCCTGGTACCAGGAATCAGGAAGCGTATCGCGCACCAAGGAGGTCGGCACTGCGCAGTATGCCAAAGCGCCATCAGGCGAGAACGCGCATTTCTCGACCACGGTCTGAAGCGGGAGCGGAAGCGCGGTTCCCGTAGAGACGGTGTAGAGGGAGAGGCGAACGACGCCCGCGTCTGCGTAGCTGAAAAGCACCTGCTTTCCCGCGTCATCCGACTTCGCAGAAAGCCCGTAGAGGGGCCCCAGTATGCGCGTGAAGGCGCCGCCTTCGGGCACGCGGAACGCATAGCCGAGGAGCTCGTGAGACGGCTTCGTGACCGCGAGATACTCGTTCCCTAAAAATTCCGCACGGAGATTCGTGAGCGGCGAAGAGAACGCGGCGCGCGCATTCGTGCCGTCATAGCTCGAGACCGTCGCGGTCGTCCCTCCGGTCGTCGCAGTGAGAGCCAAGAGTCGCTCTCCTGACGTATCGAGCGCGGCGTAGTCGCGGGCGAGCGCTGTCGCGCTCGTGCCGTCGGAGACGACCATCGATGTCTCGATATGCTCGGTATCATCCGGGTCGCGCGCAAGGTACTGGAGGTAGGCCGCATAGCCCGACGGAAGCCAGGTCGCGCGCTGTATGCCCGGAATGGTGCGGTTTCCGATGCGAATCGTGCGATTCTCCTGCGCAAGGTACGAGAAGATGTTGCCGCTCGCGCGCATCGCATAGCGCACCTCGACGTTCGCGATGCGCGCCGCCGCCTCGAGGCTTGTTGTGCCGATATCCGTGCGCGCGAGGACGAGGGCGCCATAGGCGACCGGACCCTCGCTGATCTTCGTGAGGCGCGGCGCGACCTCCGCTGCGTTCCCGCGTTCGTTATCGATACCGTCGCCATACTCACCCTCGCCGTCCTCGATACCCCAGTCATCCTTTCCACCCCCACCCCCCGTCCCTCCATCCCCCACCGGCGTAAACGGGTTGGTGACGCCTGGCTCCGAGACGAGCCCCTCATCCTGCGACGCGAGATAGAAATAGAGCGCGACCCCGATGCCCGCGAGGACGATGATGACGGCGACGATGGTAAGGGGCCGGCGCATATCAGTTCCAGTTGAAGAGGCAGGTATTCGTGTTGTTCCCCCAGCCGTTGAAGTAGCAATAGAACGATACCGTGTAGCAGCGTACAGAGTCGGTCGGGCCAAGCTCTATCGCAAGATCGCTCGGACAGTCCATCGTTGTCTCTGAAGCCGCAGCGGATCTCCGTGGCGTACCACCATCCGCTTCACACTTGTTCTCGAAAGTCGATCCAGACCCATACAGGTATATCTGATCGTTCGCGCTTTGGCGGTTCACTTCTGCAACAGGAAGGTCTTGATACGGACTGCACACAGCGATCCACCGGTTGCAATTGTCTGACCTCCCTGACTCGCACGTGTAATTGCCGCCGCCTTCGCAATTGCATTGGAAATCCTCCGCTTCATCCTCGGTCTTGAACCTTCCCCACTTCACGAGCTGGCCATCCGAGAGCCCGAGCTGCGAATCCTCATCCGTATCTGGCGTGCCCGGAAGCGTAAGCTCCCCGAGGCTCCCTTCGCACTCTGTACTCCCGCGGAGGCTCAAGCTCAAGATGCATGGATTGATGATATTGAAGACGATGACGGGCGAGAGGACGAGAATAAGGCCCATCACGGCGATCGTCACAAGGTGCCGTGCCTGACCCTTCTCCACGAAACTGTCGGTGAGCATCCACATGATGCCTCCGCGGATGATCTGGAGGACCGCAAGGATGACCGCAGCCCCGATGATGAGCGTGTAGAGGTTATTGAGGAAGGCCGGCAACCCTTCTGCGCTCGTGACGCTACCCAAGGGCCCTTCTTCCCCGGTAAGGAGCACCATCTGCTCCGCGTTCGCTTGTCCGAATGCGATGGCAGGCGCTGCGGCGATGAGTATGAGCGGGATGACTCGGTAGAGGTATTTCATAATCCGAAGAAGCTAGGGGTCTCGGTACCGTATCGAACGCGGAGCGACTCCGTTGCGCGGTAATAGGAATTGGGCTGGGAGGCTTCCGCCTGGAGCGATGCGACGCCAGCAGCGTCCCCGGTCGTCCGTACGGTGACCGAGTCTTCTGTTCCCGCACTCGCTCCGCCGAGGGTCCACTCAAGGTAGGGCTTCGCGGAGAAGAAATAGGGGACGGCGCGGAAAGCGCCTTCCTCGTCTGTAAGCGTGAAGGTGCCCGAGAGCGCACGGGAGAATTGAGGACCCAAAAGAGGGCTGTCGGCATACAGTACGAGCTTCGGCTCCGAGGGCTTGATCACGGTCGCCGCCTCGCCGACGATGGAGCCGTCCCGGTTCGAGACGGTCACGGATATCGGCGCGTCGCGGAAGAGGACGGGTGCAGTCGCCGTAAGGACTGATTTCCCGAGGCCGGACTCCGCAGTAAGGATGCGCCCGCCCGTCTTCCAGGTATAGATGAGTTCGCTTGAGGCGATACGCGCTCCTGGCGACGAGCGAAGGTCCGCAAGTGCAACGATGCGGACCCTGCCCTCGGGCGCGACCAAGGCGCCGCCCTCATAGAAGGGGTGCGAGGTCGATAGCGAATCTACCGAGAGCGCGATATCGGTCGGGCGAATGGTGAGGTCTTCGGTGTAGACACCGTCAGGCGCCGTGACCGTGACCCTTACCGGTACGCTCGTGCCGATGCCCGCGGTCGGGATGAGGTAGCTCTCGCGTCCTGTCCCCCTCCCCACCTCTTTTCCGGAAGCCGTCACGACCACGGTCGAGGCCGAGAGGTCTACGAGCGTGGATTGCGGTGAAATGCGTACGGACTCAAAGGGGCGCGGATAGCGCGGCGAAAGGCTCACGGTAAGAGGGTCTACCGCAGCGCCTGCGGACGGCAGCGCCTGTGCGGATGCGGTAAACGGAGAGGCTATCAGTATGAGCGCGAGGATGCCTCGTATCATCGAATCCAGTATACCGTCAGGAATGGTGTACGGGCGTCGTACCGCGAGGATATCAGGCCGCTCGCCGTTCTTCCTGATGCCGGTTATCGTTCGCGATGCTCCGGAGCTGTGCTTCCGCCACTTTACGGGCCTGCTCTGCTTTCTCCCAAGCCTCATACTTGGCGAGCGCTTCCTTATCATCTTTCCGGACGGTCTCCGTAATAAGCCAGATGCTCGCGGTAGACCAGGGGAGCACGTTCACGAACGGGAGGAACTCTAGGATGGAATTCCCTGCCATGATGAATATGCGCGGACCCATCTTATCGAGGAAGCTGACCCCGATATACCAGAACCAGATGATGAAGATCACTATGGATAGGGCGCTCACGCCGGCACCGATGAGCCACCCGAGCATGGCGATACCGGCACCCACGCCGATGATATAGGACGCAGCGAGTCCCGAGCCTGCCGCCCAGCACGCGAACTCTCCTGCAGCTTGGCTGCCGCTCCAGTCTTCGACCCAGTACTGCGCGAAATAACAGACCAAGAGCGGCGCGAAAACGACCAATAACCCCCCGATGGTCTGGAGTATTTCGAACGCGAATGCCACTCCGACCATCCGTATCTGGCGGCCGCGCGGCATCTTCGGCTCCGGCTTCGTCATGGGCGACGGACGAGGTCTTGCTCGGCTTCAGCAGCGAGGCGCTGCTTCTCGCGCTTGATGGCAAGAAGCTGCGACGGGTCCGAGGTGATGATCTGATCCTCGGTGTAGGAAGCGACGACCTTTATGGCGACGTGCTTCAAGCCCGCGAAGAAGAGCCCCTCCCCTACCCCGGACTCGAGAAGCAGGAATTTCTCCTGGTCAGTGAGGTTGAACGTCTGTTTAAGCAGGTCGATGGTCGTCGGCGACTGCTTAAGGAGGAGCTGTATCGATGAGTTCGTGAGGATCGGACGGCCGTACGGCGAGCGGAGGAAGTCCTCGACGTCCTGAGTGATGGTCGCAAGTCCGAGGTAATACTTGCGGCCGCGCTTCGCGAGGCTGTAGAGGAAGGAAGCCGTATCTTCCGATTTCATCATCCACCACGCCTCGTCGATGACGAGCAGGCGCTTCTTGAGTTCGCGGCGAACCGCGTTCCAGATGTAGTGCGTGATGATGTACATCGCGACCGGCTTCAGTTCATCTTCCATGTCGCGCACCGAGAAGACGATGAACTGCTTGCCGATGTCGATGTTGGTCGGCTGATTCAAAAATCCTGCCCAGGTGCCGCGCGTGTACTTGGTGAGCCGCGTTACCAAGGATTCGCTTCCCTCCATGCCGGAGAGGACCGATTCAAAATCGGAGAGCAAGGGCGCGTCCATGCCGGTGAAGTCGCGGTTCCCGGTGATGTCCTTGAGGGCATAGGTCTCCGTGATGGCGCGGTCGACGATAGCGTCTTCCTCGGGCGTAAGGCCGCCGAGCATGATGCGGAACAGGCCGACGAGGTTGATGATGACGGAGCGGAGGATATCGTTCGGCTCCTCCCCTTCCCGCACCGGCGGCAGGTCGAACGGGTTGATGTGGTGCTCGGAGGAAAGGGAGATGTTGAACATGCGGCCGCCGGTCGCCTCCGAGAGGTATTCGTATTCGCGCTCCGGGTCGATGACGATGACATCCGTATCGAACATCAGGGAGCGCAGTATCTCGAGCTTCACTGCGTAGGATTTTCCCGAGCCGGACTTCGCGAACACCACCGAGTTGTAGTTCTCTAAGGAGAACCGGTCGAAGAGGACGAGGGACGAGTTATGACGGTTGATGCCGTAGAGAATGCCTTTATCGGACGTGAGATCGAACGAGACAAACGGGAACATCGAAGAGAGCGGCGAGGTGTTGAGCTTCGAGTGGACGCCGAGCTCATCGAGTTCCAGGGGCAAGGTCGAGCGGAATCCTTGCTCCTGCTGGAATATCGCGGGCTTCGTGTAGACGAGCTTCGCGTCGAGGATGCCGCGGAGCTTTCCCTCGAGCTTATCGAGCTCCTCCTTCGAGTCCGCGTAGATGGTGAGGTAGAGGCCGACCTCAAACAGGCGCTGCTGCGCTTGCTGCAGCTCGTCCCGCAGGCGCTCGAGATCCTGGTATGAGGTGTCAAGGATCGGGTCGCGCACCAATCCCTTCTGCGCACGGTCTGCCTGCTGGCTCTCGACCTCCGCGACTTTCTTCTGGAACTGCCGGAGTATCTCTGCGGTCTCTATGGGGTGGACAAAGATGCCGACATCGAACACTTCGTCGAGGTTCACGACCGGCGAGAACCAGTCGTCAGAAAGATAGCGCGGGTACGAGATCGTATAGAACGAGCGTGCGAACTTAGCGCCGAGCTCCAATTCCCGTCCCGTGACCTTGAGGGCTGCGGGCGCGATGGTATCCGCGAGGTCCAAGGCCCCTTCCGCATAGATATCGCGCGGCAATACGGACGCGATATCCGGCGTATCGTCTTTCTTACGGCTGAGGAAATCGAAGAGGGCCATAGGTCAGGCGGTTAGTCGCACCGGGCTATCGAGCTCCCCGATGTTGAAGGAGCGGTACAGGAGCTCGATGATCTCCTCGGTGCCGAGCGGCACCGCGCGTATGCCGGCAGACGCGATAGCGCCCGAAGCCAAGGACATGCGCTGTTCGAGCTGGATGCGGTGCTCTGCGAAATCATCCGTCTCCTCTGCCGGACGTGCGGATGAGCGATTGAGGAACGCGAGCGCCGACTTCACCTCCGCGCCCGAGGTCGGTGCGAACGGTACGACCACGTAGAAGGTCTTCGTCATGATATTCGCCTGATCAGCGAACGCGCGCACGAATTCCATGTATTCGCGCACCTGTATCTGCATGAGCTCGGTCGCCTGCTTCCCTGTCCGCTCCTCGAGGAGGGCGAGGTACGGGCGGATATCCATACGGCGGGAGTGGACGACAATCTCCACCGAGAAGTCGAGCGAGTTGAGGAACGTCTGGAATCCGCCGATGACCGCGCGCTGCTCGTCCTCGGATTTGAGGGAGAAGTTCACCGAGGAGCACATGAGGATGCCGCGATAGCTGCCATCCTTGAGGATGATGACCCCGTTCCGGACCTCTTTGACCGGGACGAATGATTGGGATGCTTTAGGCGTCATGATCCTTAGTCGGCTTATCCTTGATGTCGAGTGACCAGGCAAGGTCCCGAATCTTTGACGCGGAGACCCCGACGTTCTGCCGGGCTGCCTCCGCTAGGACTGCGGGCTTCGGAGTCTCGGGTGCCTTCGGCTCGCGGCGCCATACGTAGAGCTTCCCGCCAAGGAGGTACGAGAACTGCGCCTCGACTATCTCGACGAACGGCTTGTTGTTGACGCGGTAGAACGCGAGCGCTCCGGTAAGCGCTGCGACCGGAAGCGCGACGATGATGAAGCCAATCGGCGGGAGGTAGACGAAGGCGACGACGCAGATGCCGATGCCTCCCGCGAGGTATATGAACTGCTTCAGCGTGAAAGGCCCGAATATCTTCCCTTCCACCTCAAGGAACTGCGGTACCTGATGCTCCATTACCTATAAGTATACAGCCCCCTCGATGCACGAAGCGGTATCTATTGCTGCGGATTCTCGTCGATAGGTTCCCGATACGGATCGCGTGCGTAATTCTTAGGTATTGGTGCCGGAGGCTGCGTCGCGGCATTCGGCATCACGGGTGCACGCGTCTCACGAGGAGGTGTGGGCACAAATGGGGCGGGCGGAATAATTGGTTCCGGGCGCGGAGGAGGTGCGGGGCGAGGCGCGGGAGGTGTTGCGGCCGCCACAGCTCGAGGAGGCGCGGTCGGGGTCGTACCGAGCGGCGCAGGGACACCTGCAAGGGGCGGGTTCGCGGGAACTCGCTTCCCGCTCTCTGCGCGCATCCGGTCGTGAAGCGGTTTGAACACTGCGTCATTGAGATCCTTGGCGATGAGAGACGCCTTAGGGTTCACGATCCCTAGATTGTTCATCTCTTGCATGAGCTGGTTCGGGTCCATGAGACCCGTCAGCATTAGGCCGACAGCCTCGTCCAAGCTTCCGATAGTATCCACATGGAGCTGGTGTTTCGTTCCGAGACGGCGCATGAGAGGACCTAGTTCTCCGCTTGCGAGGTACTCGCGCACCGTGGCCGGAAGCGCGTTATAGGCCCTAAGAAGCTGGTCGTGCGAAATCTCCATCGTAAATTACAAGCCAGTAAATCCCTTTTCAAGGCCGAAGAGGCCACGGTCGAAATCATTATTTATCAGGTAATTATTGATTCCTTCTATCTGGTCAGGGGTAAGTTTGCCCGCAGCTTTGGCTGCTCGCAGCTCCGTGATGATTTCCTTTGGCTTCGCAAATTTTCCATCAGCCATGCCTCGCTGCAAGTCCACCTGCGTGAATGAATGGATGACTTCGGGCCTTGTGTAATCCTTAGTTCCGAGCTTGACCTTCGCTTTCGGGCCCAGCGTTCTTGCCTGCAGCGTGATATTCGCCTTGTAGGCAGGAGAGCCGTCGTCGTTCTCAATAAGGACTCGGAGCTTTCCGAAATCCGACGAATCCTTAACCTGGCGTCGTTGGTCGTTGGTAAGCGCTTCGCTCTTCTCGAGAGCGTCGCGCTGGTCATCGGACAGGAGATCGGCATTCAAGGCGTCCTCGAATGCCGTAGCGTTAATCTTCGCGAATTCAGCCATGTCCTTCGAGGACCAGCGTTGAACCTCGGCCTTGCTTCTGCCAGTAATTGCAGCAGCAAGCTTTTCGTATCGGCCGCTCGCTATCTCCGCCTTCATTCCCTCGTCCATCTTGTCCGTCTTCTGGAGATCGATGTAGCGTTCCGTGCTCAAATATTTCGCCGCATCCATCCTATCCTTGGCGTTCAAGCCCTTCATGTACTCGAGCGTGTCTGCTGAGCTGAGCCCTTGGAGCGTTTTTGAATAGTTCTTTTCTGCGTCTTTGCGCGAAGAATCATCTGCTAATCCGATAGCTCCGAGGAGAGTGCCCAGCGTGCCGATTGTGTGATCGCGGTGCAATTGATGCTCGCGATGCTTGCGCACCGTTTCTTCGTCCTTGAGTGAGCGGCCGTCAACTTTTATCTCCTTGCGCCCTTCGAATTTGTGTTGGATGTCGGCATCAAGCGTCTTAAGGCCGATGCTTCGAAGTCCTGCCGCAAGTCCGGACTTGTTATACATGGCCTCTGCCAGGGCAAGACCCTTGTCGCCGCCGTGACGAACTACCGCAGCGCCTCCCGCGCGTGCCGGTACCGATATCGGCGCGAGCGCGATACCGACCAGGCGACGACTCGCGCCGATGGCGAAGTTCGCGCCGGACACTCCCATCTGCTTCGCCACGATGACGGAGGCCATCAGGAAGCCCATCGAGATGAGGAACCCGAGGATCATATTGGTCGTCCCCAACCAGTCGTTCGCGCTGTTATCTCCTTGGAAAGCCGCCTTGAAGTCTTTGCCACCGCCTGCGAGTCCGAAGATGTCCGTATCGGTCATGAGGTTCACACTCACGAGGATCATAAGCAGCATGATCGGCGCGACGGCGCTCTGCGCGATCAGCGTCCGCCACCAGTCGGCCGCACGCTTCTCCAAGGTCGGCACGATGAGACCGACGAAGCCGATGGGCGAGAGGATCATGAGGAACACGAGTATGACGAATCGCGCGATGAGCATGAACGCGATCGCGAACATGACGAATGCCGCGATGATGAAGAGGAGCGAGCCTAGGATGAACGCGAAGAACGAGTTATCCGCGAGCTGCTGCCGCTGCGCCTTCTCGACAGTGGAAGCATCGTAGAACTTCTGCAGCCCCACCATCTGCATGATGGCGTTCGAGACGCCTTCGCTCGTGACGTCGACCTCGGCGGTCCCGATCTGGCTGCCCCCTTTCGTGTTGATCATCTGCGAATAGAACTGGAAGGCGAAGACATTCCCGACGTCGATGATGGCGCGCGCCGCGAAGAGGCTGAAATTCACCGTGACCGCGACGATGATGAGCTTCACGAGCATCTTCTTCGCGTTGTAGCTCTGGACGTCGAGGATGGTCGCGATGCCGATGGCGACGAATCCGAATATGAGGGCGATGTTTCCCAGGTCGCGGATTATCTTCCACGAGGTCAGGATCGCACCGAGACTGTTCACGAAATCGGCCATCGTGACGACCGTGTAGTAGATCGCGGCGTTAAGCAGGACGCCGGCGATACCGGTGAACCACGCGAATAGTGAGAGTATCTGATAGCCGAGCTCGGTATATATCGCCGAGCCGTCCTTCGTAACCTGGTGCGCGTCGGCACCGCTTTCTGCTTGCGGGGTCGGTTGCGGCGCGGCCGGAGGGTTTCGCTGATCGACCGATGGCGCCGTAGGCTGCGTTTGTGCTTGCGCCACGGTCGCAAGCGGAGACAAGGCGAAGAGCGATACCGCGAGCACGGTAAGGCATACCGCCCCTACCCTCTTCCGGCTCGTGAGCGCGAACGTCATAGGGCTTAGCTTACCGGTACGCAGCGGTCGGCTGCGGCCTTAAGTTCCATGTAAAGCGACGTCGACGTGCCAGTCTCGGCCGCAAGCGCGACCGATGCAGTCACCTCTGCGGTCGATGGGGTTGCCGGGTTCGTCATGAGTGCCTGGAAATCCTGCGCGATGGATGGCAGGGACGCGCTCTGGTTTACGCCTGGGCGAATCTGCCGAAGCTCGGCGACGATCGCGTTGAATGAGGCGAGCGCGATGCTCACGCGGCCGAGCGCGGTATCGGCTTCGGCTTTAGCGCCCGCGGCCTGCGCCTTCTCCGCCTCCGTCGCCTCGCTACAGACGAGCACCGCAGATGCGGTCGTCAATATCTTCTGCCAGTTCGTCTGATAGGTGGCAAGCGCCGTGAGCTGGCCCTCGATGCCGTTTACCAAGAGGTCATCCACCGTGCCGCTCCCCTGCCCTGGCGCGACCGGTGCCGACGTGCGGTCGATGAAGCCCGAGCCTCCCGAAGAGCGCGAGCCTACGGAGGAGAGCCCCTGGAGCGCCTCATTGACCAGCTGTGTCACAAGGGCGCCGACGATCTCGTTTATCTCGTCAGCGACTTGGAGCCGCTGCTGCCCGCCAGCGAGGGTTTGATTCAGCTGTGACTCGATGACGGAGCCCGGCGTCTCGATAGGGGCGTCAAGGCAGTGCTCTTCCCCGCCTAAGTTTACCGACGGGACGGGCGCATTAAGCGAGCCATCCGCGCCCGCAGTCGTCTGTCGGTCGGCGCACTCCCCGCGCCAGGACAGGAAGCCGTTGCCCCAATTAAGCTCCGTGACCCGCTGCTCCAATGAGCTCTCGATGCGCCGTTCGAGCTCGCGCTGCGCGGAGAGGAACGCGCCGTGCGGGTTGTTCGCACGATTTCCCGTGAGCGCGAACCAGCCGCGCCACCCGCCCTGGCTGAAATCGCCGCCGGTGAATGCGCGATCATTCTGTACGGTATTGCGAAGCGTATAGAGCTGGCGGCGGAGGAACTCGTCCCCATTGGTCGAGAGGTAGTACGCATACGCGACCGCTTCCGCGGTACCCGAGAGCGGGGTGTCCTTCACCTGGTCGGCGAGCTTGCCGATGAATTCGGCTGCGACCGCGTCCGCGACGCCGGAGAGATTCTCTCCAAGGTCCTGGACGAAGGCTGGCGAGCCTTCGAACCCGGAATTTATCCAGTTGACGACGCTCCGGGACAAGGACTCGAGCACGGTGTTCGCAAGCTGCCAGGCGACCGCGTCGAGAATCTCGTCCTTGGAGAGCTGCTTCGTGTCGACGCCGAGGATGGTGTTGAGGGTCGCGACCGCGGCATGGTCTATGACGGCCATCTGCGCCTCGGCAGGGCGCGGGAACAGGAATGCGGGCGCGATGAGCGCGATCGCGACGATTCCCACGAGCCCTTTCTTCATAAAGGCGTTCGTCATGGCGTGACTTTCGCAGCTTCAGCGCCGATCGTAAGCAAGGCATAGAATGACGCGCCTGCTCCGGTCTTCGCAGCGCCCGTCGCGTCATATGCAGTCTTCATCCCGGCGAGCGCTGCGGCGAACGCATGCGCATCTTTCTCGTAGTTCCCGAATCCGATCATGGCGCGCACAGGGTCATCCGCAAGCGTCGCCATATCTGCGATAGTCGCGCCGAGCCGCGCAACGCTGTTTGCGAGCGCGAGGTGCGCCGAGGAAAGCGCGCTTGGCGGCGCGACCTCGATAAGGTCGCCCGCTATGGCCGTATAGTGCTCTCCGCTCCTTCTCACCATCTCGAGCGCTTTCGTGTCTCCCTTCAATACCGCGTCAGAGAAGTAGATGAGCTCGCTCTCCTCCGCTTCACGCGCATTTTCGGAGAATGCGCGGCCGGCCTCTGCGAGGTAGGCCGACGGCGTCGCGGCTGATGATGCCGTCACATCTCCCGCGTCGTATGCGTCGGCGCGCGTCGCGTTCGCTCGCACTTCTTCGACCGCGCCGTTTATGAACGCACGGAGCGCCGAGTCCGAGAGCTTCTGTCCGCCGCCGGTCGTCGCATAGGTCTCGAAGAACGCGAGAGCGAACTTCTCGGTCAACGAGCCTGGTGCCGGCGTCTTTCCCGGGATATTCGCGATGATGTCGCCTGCGACCGAGCCGGTCGGAGTATCGAGCGTGACCTCGACGAGACCTTCCGCTATGGCTTCAGCGTCAGAAACGTCGCTCCGGACGGAATTCGGGTCCGCGGGGTCGGTCTTGTAGAGGAGTTCCTGCCAATCGGGGACGCCGTCCTGGTCCGTGTCCTTCGCTGCGTACTCCTTGAGGACCTCTTCGGTCTCTGCGGCAGACAGCGTCGCGGTTTCCGGCACGCCGCGCGTCGCATAGTACGAGCCGACGACGAGCACGAGCGCTATCATCGATGCTCCTCCTACTATCCAGTGCTTTCGTGTGATAGCGATCACGGCAGTTTCGCATATATAGTATCACCGAAACCTCATCGTCCTTTGCCGGACGCACGCTTCCCTTGTGTATTTCACTCATCCTGGCGGAGTTTCTTCGCGAGCGCGTGCCACAAGGGGACGGAAAGCTCCTCCGCGCGAGCGGCGTCGGGTATCGAGAGCGAGGAAAACGCCACCTGTATCGCCTCTTCGGGTCGTATTTCCGCGAGATTTTTCGCGAGAAGCTTCCTCTTATGAGCGAACCCGGCGCGAAGCACCTCGAAAAAGGCTGTTTCTTCATGAAGCGAGGCGAAGGGGTTCTGTATCCCGGCTATATGAAGCACGGCGGAATCTACCGAGGGCGCGGGACGGAAGGCGCCCTTTGGTACGGCAAAGAGATAGCTTGGCGTGCCGTAGATCCCGACCGCGACCGAGAGGATGCTGCCCTTCTTGCTTCGAGCGATGCGCTCCGCAACCTCCTTCTGGACGAGGAGGGTCATCGACCGGGGCTTCTTTGCTGATGATAGGAATGTCCGGATGATCTCACCGGTTATGTAATACGGGATGTTAGCCACGAGATGGTACGCATCTGGAAGTGTGCCTATATCGAATTCGCGGATGTCAGCGTGTAGGAGTTCAAGCTGACCGCTCTCGATTTCAGCTGCGAATCTCTCTGTAAGCGGCGCGATAAGCTCCCCGTCCGCTTCTATCGCGATGACCTTCTTCGCGCGCGCCAAAAGCGGCGCCGTGAGCATCCCGGTGCCCGGCCCTATCTCGAGTACGGTGTCGTCGCTCCCTACCCCCGACTCGATAGCGATACGTTCCGCTATCTTCGCGTGCATGAGGAAGTTCTGCCCGAGGGATTTCTTAGGGCGCA
>CAZMFT010000006.1:20641-27712 GCA_964565655.1 uncultured Candidatus Saccharibacteria bacterium | reverse complement strand
TCCTTAGGCGCCTCGAGGGACTCCTCGGCGTCCGCGCTCTCGGCGCCGATGTCGGTCGCGTCCACCGGGGTCGCGGTCTCCGCCATCGCGTCAGTCATCTCTTCCTTCCCGGCGTCAGCCGCTTCGTCTATGGACGGAGCGGGAGCAGCTTCGGGCGCTCCCTCTGCCGGTACTTCGGAGGAGTCCCCGACCTCGGCGCCGCCCGTAGACATGATGTCTATGTTCCAGCCGGTGAGTTTTGCCGCAAGCCGTACGTTCTGTCCGCCACGACCTATCGCCAAGGACTGCTGATCGTCGGAGACGGAGACCTTCGCGCGCTTCTCCTCCTCGTCGAGCTCGATCTCAAGCACCGAAGCAGGGGAGAGAGCTTCCTTGATGAACGCCTTCTGATCCTCGCTCCACTCGATGATGTCGATGCGTTCGCCGCCAAGTGCTGCCATTACGGTTGAGACGCGGACACCGCGCTGACCGACCAATGAGCCGACCGGATCGACGTGTGGGTCGACGGATGCGACCGCAATCTTCGTGCGGCTCCCTGGCTCCCTAGCGATACCCTTCACCTCGATGGCGCCTGACGCGAGTTCCGGCACTTCCATCTCAAACAGCTGGACCAAGAAGCGCGGGTGGCTTCGGGAGAGGCGCAGGAAGACGCCGCGGAATCCCTCGTCTACCGCATAGAGGTAGGCGCGGATGCGCTCTCCGGGGCGATAGCGCTCTCCGGGGATCTGTTCCTCGTACGGGATGATGCCGGTCGCGCGACCGAGGTCGACGAATATCGCACCGCGCTCCATGCGCTGCACGATGCCCGAGATGATCTCGCCCTTCTTATGGCCGAACTCCTCGAGGATGGACATCTTCTCCGCTTCGCGGATCTTCTGGATGACGACCTGCTTCGCGGTCTGCGCCGCGATGCGGCCGAAATCGTCCTGGGGCTCGAGAGGGAAGATGATTTCCTCGCCGAGTACTGCCGTCCGGCGGATGCGCTTCGCGTCGTCGAGAAGCATGTGCTTCTCGGTGTTGTAGCGGGGAAGCTCGCCTTCCGCGACCTCCTCCTCGCGCTCGCGGCCGAAGTGGTGCTCCGGCTCCGGCGTAAACTCCTCGCCTTCCTCGGGGAAGCGCACCATCGTCTCGTCGACCACGGTCTTCACCTGCTCGAAGGAGACCGTGCCCGTATCCATGTCCGCCTTCGCGCGCACCACCTGGTCGCGCTTGCCGTACTCCTTCTTATACGCGGTCGCCATCGCCGTCTCGATAGCGTCTATCATCGTCTCCTTGGTGATGCCGCGGTCCTGGAATTCGCCGAGCACCGAGTTTATGGTCTTGAGGTCCAACATACGTCTCTCTATTTAATTGTGAGCGCACATATTAAGTTTTCGCCCGTCTTAAAACGAAATGCCCGCGCACGCGGACATCCCAGTACCGATACCGTACCACTTGCCGGGGGGAGCGTCAATGAAGAAGCCCCAGCGCGAGCGCTGGGGCTAGTGGTGTCAGGGACCGCCGACCCAGTCGCCCGAGTCCGTGCGAATGGTCCCTGCATCGCCGGCGCCCTCGAAGTAGTAGAGGTGCGTCGGGTCGACGTAGAGTAGGTCGTCTTGGCCGACTCGGTGGAGATTATCGGGGTCGAGCGCGCCGAGGTCGAGCGTATCGCGCCCGTCGAGGTCGGTAGTGATGCGTTCCATCATGACCGAGGTCTCGAAGACGAAGGTGTCGGAGCCTTTCCCCGTCCGGATGTCGCCGGTACCGGTGATGATGTCGTTTCCGCGACCGCCGATGAGGATATTGAATCCCGCGTAATCGGTGATGTGGTCGTCTCCGTCGCCGCCCGAGAGCGTGTCGTTCCCTGTGTTGCCGAAGAGCCAGTCATTGCCCGACTCGCCCTTCCCGACGTCATTTCCGGGTCCCATGTCGAGGAAGTCGTTGCCCTCGCCGCCGAAGACGGTATCGTTCCCTGAGCTCGCGTCGACGGCGTCGCTCCCGGTACCGCCGTAGATGCGGTTATTACCCATGCCAGCAGTCAAGGCGTCGTTGCCCTCGCCGCCGTCGAGCGTATCGTTCCCGATAGACGGGGCCGTGAACAGCACGTCGTCACCGCCCTCGCCCGCGAGCCAGTCGTTGCCGCCCCAGCCTTCGGACGCGAGGAAGTCGTCTCCCGCGCCGCCGGCAAGCTGGTGCCGGCCATTCGAGCCCAGGATGAAGTCGATGCCGCCATGTCCTTCGACGTGCGCGACACCGCCGACGACTCGGATGCGGTCATCCCCGCCGAGCCCGTATACGGCCGTACGTTCGGTAATCTTCAACTCCGTCACATCCTGATCTTCTGTCAGGAAGATCTCGCGGAACGGAGGCATAAAGGTCGGCATCGTAGGTACGATGACGTCAGTCATGACGGTGGCCCTTTCCAAATAGCTGTCTGCAGGGTCTCTGCAGCTCCGCACGCATGCTGTCACGCGGGGGGTGAGTTGTCTATGGCGTGACGGGAGACATACGAAAGGCCCCGACGCGAAGTGCGCCGGGGCCGGGGTTGCCGTCCTAAGACGGATCAGGCGAAGAGGAAGTCAGCGTGGCTCACGAAGTCGAGAGACGCCGCGGAGACCGTCGATGGCGGGGGAACCCAGTCGCTTTGGGGCGACAGGACGACACGATCGAGAGAGCTGTCCGCATCGATGATGAGCTGCTGGCCGCCCTTCGTCACGTAGAAGTCGTCGCCGACCTTGGTGACGTGGCCCTGGCCGACATTGAGTCGTGATAGGTTCAAGGTCTCCACGCCTCGGAGGACGATGGTCCCGTTCGTGAGGGGTCCGTCGACAACTGCGTGGTCGAGACCGGTGCCGCCGTTCATGTAGTCGCCGGCGCCAAGGTGCCCCTTGTCGTTCCCGTTCCCGCCGTTGAGCGTGTCGCTCCACCCGTCGCGGCTTGAGTCGAGCGTGTCGTTGCCGTCGCCGCCCCAGAGAGTGTCGCTGCCGATGCCGCCGTTGAGGGCGTCATCGCCTTCTTCTCCGAAGAGCCGATCGTTCCCCGCACTTCCACGCACGGTGTCGTTACCGAGCCCCGCGTAGACGAGGTCATTGCCGCCGGCGCCGGTCAGGTCGTCCTGGCCGCCGCCGCCGTAGATGGTGTCTCTGCCGCTCCCGGCATAGACGGTGTCGTTCCCGTCGCCGCCCACGAGCGTGTTGTGGCCGGTCGCGAATTTCGCGTTTATGACGTCGTTGTCGAGGTCAAGGTCCACGAAATTGTTTCCGTTTCCGTAGACCCCGGCGTAGTCGTCGCCGGCGCCGCCGTCCATCTGGTCGTTGCCGCCGGTGCTGATCATGGTGTCGTTGCCGGCGTGACCCATATGCCGCGACGAGCCGTTGCCGTCGCGCGTGAAGTCGTTGCCGCCGTCACCGAGGAACACACGAGCGTCGTTCGACCACATGAAGTCGTAGACGTTGGCTTCCTGATCGCCCCAGTGGATGTGATCGTCACCAGGGATGACGAATCCGCCGGGGGTAGCCGGAAGGGGTACTGCCATCTGAAACTCCTCCTGTTAGAGAGCACTGCCGATAGGCAGGTCTACATATATGTTAACATATATAGCGAAGATTGTCAATATCGACGCGTAGCGCGGCCCATTTCTCCCCGCGCGTACGCGCTCGACGAATACGCGCGCGCTATACTCTCAATAGTCATGCAGGTCTCGGAGTCGGAACTCAAGGAATTCATCATGGATTCGGGACTTGTGTCCCGGAAAGACGTCGACGCTGCTGAAGCGACTGCCAAGGAACGGAAGCAGTCGGTCGGCGATATATTGGTCGGCTCCGGCTCATTGACCTCCGACGCCCTCCGACGCATCAAGGCGTACGTGCTCGGCATCCCGTTCGTGAACCTGAAGGATAAGAAGATCGACACTGGGGTACTCTCTTTGATCCCAGAGCCTATCGCGCGTACGCACTCCATCATCGCGTATCAGAAGAAAGGGGAGGAGCTCGAGGTCGCGATGCTCGATACCGAGGACCTGCCGGCGATAGACTCGGTCAGGAAGAAGACGGGCCTCAAGATACTCGCGCGCCTTACGGACGATGAGTCAGTGAAGCACGCCTTGCTGCAGTACCAGAAATCCTTGAAGGAGGAGTTCGGGGACCTCATTGCGACCGAGGCAGGGAAGCTCACTGTGGTGCGCGAATCATCCGACAAGGAAGCGTCGGGAGAGGAACTCAAGAAGATGGCCGAGGACCTTCCTATCGTGCGCATCGTCGACACCTTGCTGCGCCACGCCATCATTCAGAAGGCTTCCGACATCCATATCGAGCCTGCGGAGGCCGAGGTCGTCGTCCGCTATCGCATCGACGGAACACTCCACGACGCGATGACCTTGCCGAGGGCAGCCGCGGCCGGCATCACGGCGCGCATCAAGGTCCTCGCGAACCTGAAGCTCGACGAGAAGCGCCTGCCGCAGGATGGGCGCTTCAAGATGGAGACGGAGACCGATAAGGTATCGTTCCGCGTCTCGATGCTCCCGACCTATTTCGGCGAGAAGACCGTCATGCGTCTCTTGCGGGAGTCCGGCGACGGATTCACTCTGGACGCGCTCGGCTTCCATGGGAGCTCTCTGGAGCGCATCCATGACGCGACGAAGCAGGCGAACGGACTCATCCTCATCTCGGGACCGACCGGTTCCGGTAAAACCACGACCTTGTATACCGTGCTCGATATCCTCAACACGCCGGACGTGAATATCTCGACCATCGAGGATCCGATCGAGTACCAGATGAAGCGCGTGAACCAGACGCAGGTGAATCCTGCTATCGGTTTCTCGTTCGCGAACGGGCTCCGTGCACTCGTGCGCCAAGACCCGGACGTCATCATGGTCGGCGAGATCCGCGACGGCGAGACGGCGGCGCTCGCGGTGAACGCCGCACTTACCGGTCACCTCGTGCTCTCGACCATCCATACCAATAGCGCCGCTGGCGCCATCCCGCGCTTAGTCGACATGGGCGTCGAGCCGTTCCTCCTCGTCTCCACCCTGAAGGTCATCGTCGGTCAGCGCCTCGTGCGTCGCCTCTGCAACGACAAGGAGGAGTATGTGCCGACCGAAGGCGAGCGTAAGAAGGTCGCCTCCGAGGATAAGTTCGAGGCGGCCCTCGCCGCGCTCCATGAGGAGAAGATCGTGAAGCCCTCCGTCACACTCTCGAAGCTCCCGTTCTATCACCCGAAGCCGGGCGGAGAATGCGAGGAGGGATACGCGGGCCGCATGGGTATACACGAGGTGCTTTCGGTGACGCCGAGCCTCAAGGATCTCATCATCAAGGGCGCTACCTCGGATGCTATCGAGGCGCAAGCCAGGAAGGAGGGCATGCTCACCATGCTCGAGGACGGCATCTATAAGGCGGCGCGGGGCATCACGTCCCTCGAGGAGGTTCTGGGCGCGGTTACCGAGTAGTTTGACACATCACTTTTTTCGATTCATACTGCACTTCGAGTCCATTTAGAGGGCTCTACACAGGAGATCATTCGTGAATACGAATACCGAGAAGCCGCAGAAGAAGCGGCTAAAGCAGATGTCGTCCGATGACCTCACTGCACGCCGCGCAGCATGCGAGACCCGGCTCGCGGATGCAGAAAAACGGCACTCGGCGGTGAAGCTTCTCGCGGCGCGTCGCGCGAAGAAGGCTGAACGTTCCACCGGCGATGCCGCGAAGGATGCTCTCCGGCGAGAGAAGAGCAGCAAGACCGCAGCAAGGTGCGCGCGATTGGCCGAGAAGATCAAGCGGCTCCCACGGTCAATCCAGATGGTCGGCCGCGAGTTCAGCCGCCGCGAGCGCGTCCAGAAGGCAGAGGCCGCTCCGGCAGAGGTGGCGTAGATATCAGGCCGGTTCATCCCTCGGATGAACCGGCCTCTCACTTTGCGTGCGTGATACGATTTATCCGAATGAGATTCAAGGCGACCTTCAGACGAGAGGACGGCACGGAAGAGACGCGCGTCGTCGAGGCGGAGAACCGATTTTCTGTGTATCAGGACGCGGAGAAGGCGGGGGAGGTGGTGACCGCGATAGACGAAGCGGGCCGGGGGTTCTCGCTCTCGGCACTCGGCAGCCTCTCGCTCGGCTCGGGCATCAAGGTCGAGGAGCACATCACCTTCGTGAAGAATCTCGCCGCGATGCTTTCGGCAGGCCTCACGCTCTCCCGCGCGCTTTCGGTCATCGAGCGCCAGACCTCGAACAAGGCCCTCAAGAAGATCGTCATCGCGCTCCAGTCGAGCGTGAGGGGAGGCATGTCCTTCCATGAAGCTCTCGCGCAGCATAAGAAGATATTCTCGCGGCTCGAGATAGCGATGGCAAAAGCCGGCGAGGAGTCGGGAACCTTGGCAGAGTCCTTGAAGGTGGTCGCGAAGCAGATGGACCGGTCGCACACGCTTATGAAGAAGGTGAAGGGCGCGATGATCTACCCGGGCATCATCCTCTTCGCCATCGTCGTCATCGGCATCCTGATGATGGTGTATGTCGTACCTACCTTGGCCTCGACCTTTACCGAGCTCGGGGTGGAGCTCCCGACTTCGACGAAGATCATCCTCGGTATCTCTGATTTCATGGTCAATAACCTCGTGCTCGTTATCACGACACTTCTCGCTCTCATTGGGCTCATCGTCTACGCGCTCAGGTCTCCTGCGGGCGCTGCGGTCGCCTTGCGCGCCTCATTGCATATCCCCGTGGTCTCTACCATCGTCAAAGAGACGTTCAGTGCGCGTGCGGCGCGCACGCTCTCGTCCTTGCTCTCTTCCGGCGTCGAGATGCTCACCGCGATCGCGATAACGCGCGAGGTGGTGGGGAACAGGATATTCGGGAAGCCGATAGATGAGGCAGAGGAGCTCGTAAAGAAGGGCGAGCCGCTCTCTACCTCCTTCGGCAAGTACCCTAAGCTCTACCCGGTCCTCTTTTCCGACATGATTGCGGTGGGGGAGGAGACCGGAAAGGTCGCCGATATGCTCGGGCAGGTGGCGGAATACTACGAGACGGATGTCGAGGATAAGACGAAGGATCTTTCGACCGTGATCGAGCCGGTGCTGATGCTGCTTATTGGCGCGGCAGTGGG
>CAZMFT010000006.1:4139-20541 GCA_964565655.1 uncultured Candidatus Saccharibacteria bacterium | reverse complement strand
ATCTTTCGACCGTGATCGAGCCGGTGCTGATGCTGCTTATTGGCGCGGCAGTGGGCGTGTTTGCATTCTCAATGATCGGACCGATATATTCCCTCACGTCGCAAATCGGATAGTTTCTTTGGTATAGTCCCGCATAGGACCCTGGGTTCGCGTTGCCGTGGCAGCCGAATACGGACGATGTATCCCTAGGCTGGGTCCTGGTAGCCGCAGGGAGGAGAGTTAGGTGATGCGGTGGCACGCACGCCTCTCCCGAGGGCCTGGCGGTCGAAAGACCTCCAGGAAGACGGCCATAAAGCCCAAAGATGAGATGCTGCTGCAGTGCCTTGATGCAGGCAGACGTTCTAACCGTCACGCTCTCGATATCGAGTACCTAGTAGGATCGCGGCAGGCACCGCGATCTTTACTTTATAGGGAGCGAATGCGCGCGACATGCGTGCGCTATTATTTGTATATGTTCGTTCGCATGCGCGGTATGACGCTTATCGACGTTCTGGTCGGGAGCGCGGTCGCGGTCGTGATCTTCCTCGGCATCTTCACCATCCTCCAAGCCTCCGCCTCCATCACCGGCGCATCCGCTTCGAAGGCGACGGCGCTCGCGCTTGCGAACGCGCGCATCGAGCGGCTCCGCGCCTTGCCGTACGCGTCCATCGGTACCGTGGGCGGTATCCCGTCGGGCGCGATCCCGCAGGACGAGACCATCACGTCTGACGGCGTGCCGTATGAGATACGCACGTTCATCGCCTACTATGACGACGCAAAGGATGGCTCGGGCGCGTCTGACTCGAATGGGATACAGGCCGACTACAAGCGCGCGAAGGTGACGGTGACCTACTCTACGCAGAACGGCGAGAAGGAGGTGTCGGTCGTCTCGACCTTCGCGCCGCCAGGTATCGAAACGACTGCGGGCGGGGGAACGCTTCGTGTCGTCGTGGTCGACGCCTCAGGTGCTGCGGTCCCGGGCGCAGAAGTCACCATCGAGAACTCGAACGTAAGTCCCGCTATCGACGTGACGACGTTCACCGATTTCGCTGGCTATGCATTATTTCCAGG
The DNA here is from genome assembly GCA_964565655.1 of uncultured Candidatus Saccharibacteria bacterium. Lineage (GTDB taxonomy): Bacteria > Patescibacteriota > Minisyncoccia > Phycocordibacterales > Phycocordibacteraceae > C7867-001. The sequence continues at coordinate 19,491 of CAZMFT010000006.1, read as the reverse complement.
CGCGGCGACCTCTACCGGGTATCGCGTCACCGCGACCAAGGACGGCTGGTCTACCGCGCGCACCTACAGCCAGGATGGGACGAATCAGAATCCGACGCCGGGACACCTTACGATCGCAGGCGGGCAGACGACGACGGGCACGTTCGCGATAGACGAGCTCGCGAACGTCCTCTTCCGGTCGTTTACACCGGTGATGCCAGCTTCGTGGTCGGATACGTTCTCGGACGCGGCCTCGCTCGCCTCGATGAATGCTGCTGCGATTGCAGGTGGCGCGCTTACGCTCGCCGAGAGCGGCGGCGGGTACGCGCTCTCGGGGAATGCGACCGCCTCCGCGATCACGCCGAGCTACCTGGTCGCGTGGCACGAAGCGGCCTTCACGCCCGCGACGCCGAGTGGCGCGAGCGTACGCGTGCATGTGACGGATGGCGCAGGTGCTCTGCTGCCTGACGCTGTCCTCGCGGGGAACGCGGCAGGGTTTACATCCTCTCCTATCGATCTCTCTACGGTTTCTGTCTCCGCGTATCCGGCTCTCGCGCTCCGCGCGGATCTTACGACCAATTCGAGCACGACCGCACCATCGGTCGGTGATTGGTCGCTCTCGATGAGCCGTGGCCCCGTCCCGTATCCGTCGCTCGCATTCCTCCTGCGCGGCGCGAAGACTATCGGTTCGACCGTCGGCGGCGCGCCGGTATATAAGACGACATCGAACGAGACGACCGATGCTTCGGGAACGCTTTCCCGCGAACTCGAATGGGATAGCTATACCGTGACGCCCGCAAGCGTCACGGTTATCGACACGTGTCCGATCTCGCCCCTCGAGGTCATGCCTGGCGCGGATGTGACCGCGGACATCACGGTCGCGACCTCGACCGGAAACGCGCTCAAGGTATATGTGAAGTACGCTTCGGGGAATGCGATACCGAATCCTTCCGTGACACTCTCTCGTTCAGGATTCTCGCGCACCTTGCCGGCGAACGGGTGCGGCTTCGCCTATTTCGGTGGCCTTACGAGCGCGAGCGACTATGCGCTCTCGGTCACTTCGACCTCGACGACGGACTCGTTCATCGGCGTCTCGGTCTCGGGACTCTCTACGTATGATGCGACTTTCGATTAGCATGAACGGGTTCACGCTCCTCGAGACGATCGTCGTCATCGGCCTTACCGCGGTCGTCGGGCTCGCCATCGGAAACATGATCCTGTTCACGTACCAGACGAACGCGTACCTCTACCAGCAGAGCGCTGCGACCGACAATGCGCGGCGCGGCCTCGACCCGGCATTGCAGAACTTGCGCGAAGCGACCTACGGCGCCGACGGCTCGTACCCCTTGGGAAGCGCGGCGACTTCCTCCGTCACGTTCTACAGCGACGTGGATGTCGACGGTTCCGTCGAGAAGATACGCTACTACCTCTCGGGGACGACGTTCTATCGCGGCGTGACGAATCCTACCGGCTCACCACCTTCGTATGCGGGGCAGGCGGAAGCGACCTCTACCATCGCGCAGTACGTGAAGAATTTCTCCGCGAATGCGAAAGTCTTCCGCTATTACGACAGCTCAGGTACGGAACTCGTAGCGCCGGTCGACGTCGCCGACGTGCGGAGCGTGAGCATCTCGGTCATGGTGGACGTCGATCCCAATCGTACGCCGACTACCTATTCGTTGACGGGGTCCGCGACGTTTAGGAACCTGCGCGATACTGAATGATATGGATAAAACAGGGAATAGGTTACAGGTTGCAGGTTACAGAAAATCCCGATGGTGGGCGCCCGTCACCTGTAACCTGCCATCTGTTCGCTCCGCCGAAGGCGGGTACCTCATGCTCCTCTCTTTGGTCTTCGGCGCCGTTTTCCTCGGACTCCTCGGGGCGCTCACGAGTTTCGTCCTTCTCGAGAACCGGCTCCAGGATCAGAAGGATGCGCAGGGGCGCGCGTTCGCGATAGCCGAGGCGGGGCTCGAATACTATCGTTGGTTCTTAGCGCATTATCCGGGGAATATCACGAACGGCGTCTCGGGTGGCCCTTCGACCTTCACGCTCCCGTACTACGACCCTGAAGGCGCGCAGGAAGGGAACTATACGCTCACGCTTAACGCGAACGCCGCGTGCGGCGAGATATCCTCCGTCGATATCGTCTCGAGGGGTTGGGCTTCCGATATGCCGTCGGTGACCCAGACGGTCTCCGCACGCTACGCGCAGCCGTCTGTGGGGCGCTACTCATATATATTGAACGACAGCGTGTGGGCGGGCGACGATCGTGTGATACTGGGGCCGTATCACTCGAATGGCGGCGTGAGGATGGACGGGACCGCGAATTCTTCGGTCTCCTCGTCGGTCGCCTCCTGGAATTGCACGTCGAGCTACGGCTGCAGTCCCGCGCAGTCCGCGGCTCCGGGTGTCGTCGGCTCGGGGCCTAATCAGAGCCTGTGGAACTATCCCGTGCCACAGGTGGATTTCGGCGGCATCGCTGCGGATTTCGCTTCATTGAAGACGGTCGCGCAGGCGAGCGGCATCTATTACGCGCGTTACTCCTCGGGCACGGACACGACCTCGAATAACTATTCGCGGGGCTATCACCTGACATTTAATGCGAACGGTACGGTCACGGTACGGCGCGTATCAGCGACCACGCAGCTCAACATAGAGCCGGTCAACCAGGCAGAGACCGCGACGACCGACCGCGCCTTGATCTCGACCGAGGCGGTATTCGAGACGAAGACGATTCCTGCGTCCTGCGGTCTCATATATATAGAGGACAACGTCTGGGTCGATGGCATCATCCCGTCGAAGGTGACGGTCGTAGCCGCGAATACCGCTTCGGGCCTCGCGCCGAACGCGTATCTCCGCAATAACATCACCTACGGCGCCACCGACGGCACCGACGGCCTCACCCTGATCGCCGAGAATAACGTGCTCATCGCGCCGAACGCGCCCTCGACCATGACCTTGAACGGCATCTTCATCGCGCAGAACGGCGCATTCGGCCGGAACCTCTACTACGCCAACAGCTCCGAGAACAGCTGCCATTCGACCTACGAGCCGCGCACGTCGCTCACCATCCTCGGGACGACCGTCTCTAACAAGCGTACGGGCACCAAGTGGACCGGCAGCTTCTCCTGCTCCGGCGGGCATGCCGGATTCGCGACGCGCACCGACTCCTACGACGAGCAGATGGCGCTCTCGCCGCCACCCTTCACCCCTATCGTCTCGACCGATTACGAGCTCATGGACTGGAGAGAGAAGTAGCGCGATACTTGAGGGATGAAACGTGCGACCTTAGCGCTCATCACGCGGGACGGACGCGTGCTCCTCGGGCGCAAGAAGGAGGCGGAGATAGGCACGGGTACCTGGAACGGCCCGGGCGGCAAGATGGAAGAGGGGGAGACGCCTTTGGCCTGCGTCATCCGCGAGACCTATGAGGAGGTCGGTGTGACGCTCCATCCGGATTCGCTCACGGAGATCGCTACCATACTCTTCACGATAGGCGGCGAGAAGAAGTTCCTCGTCCACGTATTCCGGACGGATACGCATGACGGAGATCCGGTAGAGAGCGACGAGATGGTTCCGGCCTGGCACGCGATAGACGCCCTTCCGTACGAGGAGATGCTCGAGAGCGATGCGGCCTGGTTCCCGAAGGCGCTTTCCGGAGAGCCATTCGCTGCGCGGGTCGCCTATAAGGAGAAGGGGCCTTATGGTCCTGCCGGGTTCCTCTCGATAGAGTTCCTGCCCCACGGCACGGCGCTCGATTAGCCCCTGCTACAATTCCCTTATGCTCATCGTTTCTAACTGGAAGGCGTACGTCGAGGATGTGAAGCGGGCGAAAGGGCTCGTAGCGCTCGCCAAGCGTCTTTCCGGGAAATATCGCCACGACATGGTGCTCGCGCCGTCTGCCCCGCAGTTGGGGCTCCTCGCTGCAGGGAACCGCTCCAAGGTCGCATTCGCCGCGCAAGACGTGTCGGAGACGACCGGCGGCGCCTCTACCGGCGAGTCATCCGCAAAGATCATCGCAAATCTCGGCGTCGCGTACGTCATCATCGGACACTCCGAGCGCCGCGCGATGGGCGAGGGGGACGACGTCGCGGCGAAGAAGGCGCAGCATGCCTTAGCGCACGGTCTGGTGCCTATCCTCTGCGTCGGCGAACGCGAACGGGACCATGGCGCGGAGTATCTCGGATTCATACGCGCGCAGATAGCGGCGGTGATGTCCGGGCTATCGCAGAAAGAGCGCGCGCAGGTCGTCGTAGCGTACGAGCCTGTGTGGGCCATAGGGAAGTCGGCGCTCGAAGCGATACATCCCTCGGACCTCGCGGAGATGACGCTCTATATACGGAAAGTCCTCGGCGACTATCTCCCCGGGAAAGCTCCTGCGAAGACGCGCATCATATACGGCGGCTCGGTAGATCCATCGAACATACGCGACCTCGCGCGAACTGGCGGCGTGGACGGCTTCCTCATCGGGCGTGCCTCAGTCGACACGACATCTTTCACTGCGCTCATCGCGGCGGTCTCTTGAGCTATGGCCGGACTCGAACACGCGCCGAAGGCGGCTTCTAAGGAAGGAGGGAACGAGCGCTTCAAGGCGCAGCAGCTCTTCCAGCCTTCCCTGATGCTCCGCGCCGCTTCGCACCTCACCGACCACGCGGATATAGCCGAATACTGGTTCGATAAGGGATACTCCGAGCGGTTCGCCGAGCTTGCCGATAAGACGCTCGAAGAAGGAGGTATCGATCTTACGGACACGAACGATGAGGCGCTTGACGCGGCGCTCAAGAAGATGGACGCGATGGCGGGCGATACGACGGTCCACTAAGCGCCATGCGAAGCGTCCGCGATATACCGCACCTCGAGAATATTCCCGTGCTGCTGCGCGCGGCGCTGAATGCCGAGGTCGAGGGAGGTAAGGTCGTCGAGGATTATCGGCTTAGGGCCGCGCTCCCGACCATCGAATACCTGCGCGAGCGAGGTGCGCGCGTGATACTCGCGGGCCACATATCGGGGAAGGGGACCGAGAGCTTGAAGCCGATGTATGAGGCGATGCGCGCGTGGATTCCCGGTCTCTTATGGAGCGACCACACGACAGGAGCCGAAGCGCGCGCTGCCGTGCGCGCGCTCCCGCCGGGTGGGGTCCTCATGCTCGAGAATCTCCGACGAAGCCCGGGCGAGGAGAAGAATGACCCGGAGTTCGCGCGCTCGCTCGCCGAGCTCGCAGACGTGTTCGTCGAGGATGCATTCGATGTCTGTCACCGAGCACATGCGTCCGTGGTCGGTGTGCCGAGGCTTCTCCCGTCTTACGCAGGACTCTTGGTCGAGCGCGAGGTACGGGAGCTCACGAAGGCGCTTGCGCCCCAGAGACCGTCGTTGGCGGTCATCGGGGGCGCGAAATTCACGACGAAGCAACCGGTCCTCGCGCGGCTTCTCGATATCTACGATCACGTCTTCGTCGGCGGCGCGCTCGCCAATGATTTTCTGAAGGCCAAAGGACTCCCGGTCGGCGCATCCTTGGTATCTGATGCTGCGGGCAGCGACATCGGCGTACTCCTCGATAATGCGAAGCTGGTGCTCCCTATAGACTGCGTCGCGGCTCCGATGGGTGCAGAGAGGAGCGCGGGCCGCATATGCCGCATAGAAGACGTGAGGGCGGACGAAGCGATACTCGATAACGGTCCGGAGACGGTTGCCCTGCTCGACAGGCTCGTCCGGGACGCGAAGACCGTACTCTGGAACGGTCCGTTAGGTAATTACGAGAACGGCTTCAGCGAGGCGACGGAAGCGCTCGCGATCGTCATCGCGAAGAGCGATGCCTACTCGGTGATCGGCGGCGGGGATACGGTCGCCGCGATAGAGACGCGACATGTCGCGGAGCATATCTCCTTCATCTCGACTGGCGGCGGCGCGATGCTCGACTTCCTCGCGGACGGCACCTTGCCGGGACTCACGGCCCTAGGGTGAGACCTTCGTGTCCGAGAGCATTCGTGGCACTAAGTGCATGTGGACGTGCGCCACGTCCTTCCCGACCAGGGAGAGTTGGATGTAGTCCGCTCCGGTCTCGTCCTTGAGTTCCTTCGCACGCGTACGCGCCGCTTTGAAGAGGTCGTTCGCGACATCATCCGGGAGCTCCCAGAACCATTGGTAGTGGGCGACCGGGATGACGAGCGTATGCCCGGGTGCGATCGGTGCACGGTCGAGGAAGGAGACGATGCGGTCGTTCTCGTGGTGCGTCTTTCTCGCGGGGATTTCGCCCGAAGCTATCTTGCAGAAGACGCATTCCTCCATGCGTGAAGGATACTCCGATACCCGCTTTTGATACAATCCTCGGATGTCGCCCTTGCATGCTCCTATCGATGACGCCGTCCGCAAAGAGCTCAAGGAATTCGATGACCTGACCGCAGCCCTCCTCTCTCGTCGCGGCATCTCCACGCGGGAAGAAGCGGACGCGTTCCTGAATCCCTCCTACGAAGCGCACATCCACTCTCCTTTACTCCTTAAGAACATGCGGGAAGCGGCCGAGCGCGTCGCGAAAGCGATACATGCGGGCGAACGCATCACCGTGTGGAGCGACTACGACTGCGACGGCATACCGGGCGGCGTCATCCTTCACGATTTTCTGAAGAAGGCAGGCGCGAATTTCGATAACTACATCCCGCACCGGCACGAGGAAGGGTACGGCGTGAATGTCGGCGGGATAGAGAAGCTCAAGAGCGCGGGAACCTCACTCGTCATCACGGTCGATTCCGGAATCACGGATAACGAGGCGATCGCCCGCGCTCGCGCATTAGGGATGGATGTCATCGTCACCGATCACCATCTCCCGCAGCCGCCCTTGCCGGACGCGATCGTCCTCGATCATAAGCAGGAAGGGGAGACATACCCGTTTAAGGAGCTCTGTGGCGCGGTAATGGCCTGGAAACTCACATGCGGGGTGCTCGCGGTCGACGAGAAGCTCCGCGAGATGATCCCGATCGGCTGGGAGAAGTGGCTCCTCGATATGGCGGCCCTCGCTACCATCGCCGACATGATGCCGCTTACGGGAGAGAACCGCGTCATCGTGAAGTACGGACTCCTCGTGCTCCGCAAGTCGCCACGCATAGGACTCCAGAAGCTCTGTAAAGCGATGCGCGTCAACCAGTCAAGGATGGATGAGACGGATGTCGCGTTCATGCTCGCACCCCGCGTGAACGCCGCATCTCGCATGGGCGATCCGCGGGACGCATTCACGCTCTTTACGACGACTGACGAGACAGAAGCGGAGGCGCTCGCGAAGAAACTCGAGGCCTTGAACCGTAGCCGGAAGGCGAGCGCGGGCGCCATCACGAAAGCGGTGCATACGAAGCTCGAGGACCTGAAAGCACAGGGCGGGATCCCTGCGGTCATCGTACTCGGGGATCCGGATTGGCGACCGGGGCTCTTAGGGCTCGTCGCGAGCGGTATCGCGAGCGAATACGAACGTCCTGTATTCTTGTGGGGCCGGGAGGGGAACGAGACCCTGAAGGGCTCATGCAGGAGCTGGGGCGGCGTGCACCTGGTGGAGCTCATGAAAGCGGCGGCGGACGCGTTCACGGAATTCGGCGGCCATGCGTACTCCGCAGGGTTCAGTATCTCCGTCGAGCAGTCGTTCGCGCTTCCCGAGAAGCTCTGTAGCGCGCGCGGGACGCTCGCGGATGCGGAGGCTGGGGAAGGTACCAAGGCGGACGCTCCCCTCGCGCTTTCCGAGGCGACCTTCCGTCTCCTTGCGCGCCTCGAGCGTTTGTCGCCCTACGGCGAGGCGAATCCGAAACCAGTCTTCGGATTTGCGGACGCGACCTTGGCGGATATATCCTGGTTCGGGAAAGCAGGAGAGCATCTGAAGCTCAGGCTTACGGACGGGTTCACCGAGGTCGAAGCTGTCGCGTTCTTCGCAAGGCGCGATCTCGGGAAGAAGGCGGATGCGCTCCGGAAAGGCGGTACCACGACCGTATTGGGAAGCCTTGAGCGCGACCAGTTCTCTCGGAGCCGCGTACCGCGGCTCCGCATCGTCGCCTTGGTATAGTCTTCTCATGCGTTTTTACATACAGGCAGACGGCGGCGCACGCGGGAACCCGGGGCCCGCGGGCTCAGGTGCTGTCGTTCGGGATGCAAACGGAGAGGTCGTGCTCGAGGTATCGGAATTCGTCGGGCATACGACCAATAACGTCGCGGAATACACCGCGGTCATCCGTGCCTTAGAAGGGCTCCTTGCGAAACTCGGCGGCGAAGGAGCGAAGGAGGCGAGCGTATCCATAGAGATGGATAGCAAGCTCGTCGTGGAGCAGATGGAGGGGCGGTGGAAGGTGAAGCACCCTAACATGAAGCCTCTGGCTGCGAAAGCTGCCGTCCTCGGCGTGGCGTTCGGCTCTGTCTCCTACGCGCATATCCCGCGCGAGAAGAACGGGTATGCGGACCGGCTCGCGAACGAGGCGATGGATAGAGGGAAGTAGGTATGACGGAGCGATACGCATTGTTTGCGGTCGCTATGGGATTCTCTCTCGGAGCGCTGGTGCGCTCCTTGTACGTATATGGCCTCGCCGCAGTCGGGTTCGCGGGTCTCATCACGCTCGTATTCCTCGCTGCGTGGCTTATGGTGCGGGACCCGCGGTATGCGCTCGGCGCGCTATTCCTCGCGTCCGCGGTATTCGGATCGTTGCGTGCCGCCGTTGCAGATGAGTCGCTTCCGGATACCTTCGCTCCACTTATCGGAACGGAAGCGGTCCTCGAAGGGCGCGTCGCCGCGGAGCCTGACGTGCGCGAGACGAGCCAGCGCATCACCGTCCTCGTAGAGAAGGACGGGCAGGAGACCGCTATCCTCGCAGTCGTTCCGTCCTATCCCTCACTCACGTACGGGGAACGGGTACGTGTTACCGGCCTCATCGAATCTCCCGAGCCGTTTACGACCGAGAACGGACGGACGTTCCGCTATGACCGGCATCTCGCGAAAGACGGCGTCTTCGCCATCATGCCGCGCGCGAACGTAGAGTCGCTCTCCCCTCCAGGGAGTGTCGATGCGTACACGTTCGGACTCCTCTATCGCGCGAAGAGAGTCTTCATCGAGGGGCTCGAAGCGGCGCTTCCCGAACCCTCTGCAGCGCTTGCGGAAGGCATCCTCGTAGGCGGCAAGCAAGGGCTCGGGAAAGAGCTCCTCGAGGCGTTCATGGCGGCAGGCCTCATCCATGTGGTCGTGCTTTCCGGATACAACATCATGCTCGTCGCGCGTGGCTTTCTCGCCGTCCTCGGGAAAGGCAGGAGAGCGGGACAAGTCACGGCCGCCATCGCCATACTTCTATTCGTGCTCATGGCCGGCGCCGGCAGTGCCTCGATACGTGCCGGGCTCATGGCGGGACTCGCCCTGTTTGCGCGCGCGACCGGCCGCACCTATGACGCACTCCGCGCCCTCGCCTTTGTGACGCTCCTCATGCTGCTTCATAATCCGCTCCTCATGGCGTATGACATCGGGTTCCAGTTCACGCTCGCCGCGACCATAGGCGTCATCGCGATAACGCCGATCGCAGAACGCTATCTAGCCCGACTCCGTCCCGCGTTGTTGCGGGAGATCGCGGCGACGACGATCGCGGCGCAGCTCGGCATCCTCCCGATACTCCTGTATCAGACCGGTATGTTGTCGCCGTATGCCTTGCCGACGAACCTCTTGGTCCTTTCGGTAATCCCGCTTGCGATGCTCCTGTCGTTTCTTGCGGGTATCGCAGGGATACTTATACCGGTCGTTGCTCCGGTTGTGGGATTGCCGGCGCACGCGGTACTAGCATTCGTCGTGATGATTGCGGAAGGCGTGGCCCGTCTTCCTGGAGCTTCAGCAACCGTACCCGCGTTCGGCTTCTCTCTGGTCATCGCCGCTTACGCCGTACTCATCGCGCTCGTCGTGCGCTTGCAACGGGGCAGGGGGAGCGGTAGTTTCAGAAACTAGGAAAGGAGCACCTCATGAACGAACTAGTCATCTGGAGCAGCGGCCTCATCGGAGGCGTCGCAGTCGCCGCTCTTGCGGGAATCGTGTACCTCGCCAACTGCGCCGTCATTGTGGTCGCGGAGCTCGCAAGCTACGCCGAAGAGGGTCTCGCCGGCCTCGCGGTCGCGACGTCCCGACTCTTCGGTTACTGAACACGAACGCAAAGGCCCGCACATAGTGCGGGCCTTTTCACATACGTCACGCTACGCGATCGCGTTCACGAAACGGGCCTCCGGCGTCTTCCAGTTAAGGTTATCGAAGAATGCGCTTACGTAATCTTTCTTCTCGGCGGGGAGGTAGTCGACCATATACGCATGCTCCCAGAGGTCGAGGGCGAGGATGATGGGAAGTCCCGCGAGTTGGCCGATCTCGTGGTCCGCGACGAATACCGTGTGGAGGGTGTGCGCGACCGGATCCGCGTAGACGATGACCCAGCCGATGCCGCGCGTCCCCGCCACCTCCTTCACATGAGCGATAAGTCCGCCGCGGTCTCCATAGCGCTCCTCGGCAAGCTTCGAAAGCGCGCTTCCTTCGTCCATCTCGGTCATACCTCCCTCGAATTGCTCGAAGTAATACTCGTGCATGCGCATGCCATCGAACTCGAACGCGAATCGGCGGCGCAATTCCGCCATCGGGTACGCGTTACCCTCGGCATCCGATTCTCGCATGGTCTTCATCTTCTCCATGATGAGATTCGCGTGCTTTACGTACCCCTCGTAGAGAGCAAGGTGCGCATCTATCTGGGCTTTGGACAGGCCTTTGAGTTCCGGGAGAGAGAATTTCCGTGCTTCGTACGTCATACGGGGATGCTACAGGGCGCAAGGTGAGGGTGTAATGACGCTAGTATAGCAATATGGGATTCCGTCCGGCTCTCTGGCTCCTCATTCTCTCGCTCCTCATCGGGAATGCGACGCTCGGATACGTGCTCCGTAACGAAGCGTCCGGGAAACTTGAGGTGTCGATTCTCGACGTCGGGCAGGGAGACGCGATCCTCATAAAGGGGCCGACAGGAACGCAGGTGCTCATCGACGGCGGGCGTGACAAGTCGGTATTGCGCCGGATGGGATACCTGATGCCGCTTTTCGATCGCACGATAGACCTCGTCATCGCGACGCATCCGGATGCGGACCATATCGGCGGGCTTCCGGGAGTCTTCTCGCGCTACCGCGTCTCATATTTCATGGATGGAGCCGCACTGGGGGACACGGCGCAGGCTCTGGCGCTCGCGGCGAGCGTCGAGGACGAAGAGGGGATGGAAATCATCGAGACCGAGCGCGGGACGAGATTCGATCTCGGTGGCGGCGCGTATATCGATATCCTCTATCCCGATAGGGAAGCGCCCGAGATAGAGACGAATACCGGATCAGTTGTGGCGCGCCTCGTCTACGGCGAGACATCGTTCATGTTCACGGGAGACGCGCCTGCTTCGGTCGAGGATTGGCTCGTGCGTCTTGACGGGAAGACGCTCAAAAGCGATGTGCTCAAGGCAGGGCACCATGGCTCCAAGACCTCGACCGGGGAGGCGTGGCTTCTCGCGGTCGCCCCCGACTATGTCGCCGTATCTGCGGGGAAGGACAATTCCTACGGGCACCCTGCACCCGAGGTTGTCGAGCGCGCTCTTGCGAGCGGGGCACGCGTCGTCTCGACGATAGACGACGGCACGCTCGAATTCGTGTCGGACGGAGTGACGGTTACGTACCGCTAAGGCATACTCGTCTCTAGAAAGGAGGTGCGGCATGAAAAAGCACCGTACGGTACAGGAACAGGTCAATCTGAGCGAGGACGAGCTCGCGAGGCTCGTCGCGAGCGCTCGCTACGACTCGCTCGCGGCATTCCTCGTCGCGCTGGGAAAGCATCTAGGAAACGACGGCCTCAAGGATGAGGGGCGGAAGCGCAAGAAGCTGGCGCGTGAGCTCTACCTCACCTCGGCGAAGCTTCAGGAAGCGGCGGGCGCGTGCGCTGCGGCTTGGAAGATTTGTGAGCCGTTCGAACAGCTCGAGGTATGAGAAAAGCGGTTCCCAAGGGGAGCCGCTTCTCTTTTCCGCTATCGGTCGCTTAAATAACTCCTGCTTTCTTGAGGGTGGCGTGCGCGCCGTTCTTCTTGATGTGGCGCATACCCTTCGCGGAGACCTCTATGATGACCGTTTTACCGAGCTCCGCGACGTAGACGCGACGCTTCTGGAGGTTCGCCTTGCGGCGGACCTTCCCGGTCGGGTTGAACTGCGTCGCACGCGTACGGTTCGAATACCGTCCGCCTATCTGCGTCGACTTGCCGGTGACCGCGCATTCCCTTGCCATAATTCCCGCATGGTAGCATGGTTTTGCCTCCATGCAACCGGACCTCATCCTCTCTATCTTCACGATAGTCGTCCTCATCCTCTCGGTCATACTCCACGAAGTAGCGCACGGGTTCGCGGCCGACAAGCTTGGGGACCCGACCGCGAAGCTCCAGGGCCGCCTGACCTTGAACCCCATCCGGCACATAGATCCTGTGGGCTCCATCCTCATCCCCGCGCTCCTCGTCCTCTCGAATACCGGCATGCTCTTCGGATGGGCGAAGCCGGTCCCCTATAACCCCTATAACCTCAAGAATCAGCGGTGGGGAGAAGCGATAGTCGCGTCTGCAGGCTCACTTACGAACCTCGCGCTCGCGCTCGTATTCGGGCTCATCGTCCGGTTCGGAGCCGGAGAGCTTCCGATACCGTTCTTGGAGCTCTCGGCGATCATCTGTCTCGTGAATCTCTTCCTCGGCGTCTTCAATCTGATACCCATACCGCCCCTAGACGGCTTCACTGTGCTCCGCGGCCTCTTGCCGTACCGCTTCTCGCGCGGCCTCCATGAATTCGAGGAGCGTATGCGGGCCGGCGGCATCATGACCCTGATCCTCATCTTGTTCGCGTTCACCTATCTCCTCGCAGGATATTTCGGTTCCTTCGTATATTCCTTGTTCGGCCTCATTGCGGGGTAGGGGCTTGCAATTTTTCTCCGGCGCCGTATAATCAATGGAGGAAGTGAATCCGGCGGTAGTTTAGCCCCCCGCAAGTCGCTGCCGCACGGAAGGGGACGGCGGGCACCTTAGCCCCCCAAGAAGTCGCTCGTCGTCCCCGATTCCCGGCCTCCCTCGAGGCCGGTTTGCTTTTAGGAGCTATCTTTTATATAGTCACTTTGACTCGGGACGCGAGTCTTCTTTATTGCCATATGGCGACCATCAACCAGCTGTCGAAGAAGCATCGCAAGGACAAGACCCGCAAGTCTAAGGTCCTTGCTCTTGGTCGTGGCTTCAACCACCTCGAGAACCGTCCTACCTACTACTCGGCTCCCTTCAAGCGTGGCGTCTGTACGAAGGTGACCACGAAGACCCCGCGTAAGCCGAACTCGGCTATCCGCAAGATCGCCCGCGTCCGCCTCTCTAACGGCATGGAAGTGACCGCCTACATCCCAGGCGAGGGGCACAACCTCCAGGAGCACTCAGTGGTCCTGCTTCGCGGCGGCCGCGTGAAGGACATCGGTGTCCAGTACACCATCGTCCGCGGCAAGCTCGACACCGCAGGTCTCGAGAAGCGCCGCAAGGGCCGCTCTCGCTACGGAGCTAAGAAGCCTAAGTAATCACTATGCGACGCCCACTCAAGAAGAAGCGCACCTGGCGCCCCGACCTCAAGTACGGAAGCGAGACCCTCGCGCGTTTCATCAACGCGGTCATGTGGGACGGCAAGAAGGACACTGCTAGGAAGGTCGTTTACGACGCCTTGGAGATCGTGAAGAAGGAGGGCATGGACCCCTTGGAGACGTTCGATACCGCTATCAGGAACGTCTCTCCCTTGATGGAGGTCCGCTCCCGCCGCGTCGGTGGCGCGAACTACCAGGTTCCGCGCGAGGTGCCGCAGGCTCGCCGCATGGCGCTCGCGTTCCGCTGGCTCATCAACGGTGCACGCGCCAAGAAGGGCAAGCCGATGGCCGAGAAATTGGCCGGAGAACTCCTCCTCGCCGTCAAGAACGAGGGCGATGCGATCAAGAAGAAGGACGAGATGCATCGCATGGCAGACGCCAACAAAGCATTTGCCCACTTTGCCTGGTAATACATACGGGCCGTTTCTAGGACCGAGAAAGACCGCCTGAGGGCGGTCTTTCTCTATGTTGGGTATACGTGTATAACAAGGATGCTCATGGCAACGTGAGTATCGCCTCGATCCCAATAGCCCTGCAACGCGTAGCGAACGAGGCACTGGTGAAAGGATCGTCGTCGGGTCAGGGGTTCCCGCGGGCCGTACACAGACCTAAAACGTGAAGCGCCACCTGGGATGGCAGTACGGGTTTGACCAGCATCCTGTCGACAAAACTTGGATAAGCCCACACGGCGACGGTGTGCAACGTCGCTAGGCTCGAGGACGGCTGAAAGATAAGCATCCTACAAGTGCACCATTAGTGCCTAGTTAGCTATCGGTGGGACTACCGGTTACCACTTACTCAGGGATCTGAACGGCTCGAGCGTTCAGATCCCGCTCTCATTTTCTATTCATCGTCGCTATGGCGTAGTGGGGGAGTATTCGCTAATCGAAATCGCATGAAAGGCATCATTCTCTGGATACTCGGCGTGCCCGTGGGCGCCATCATCCTCTTGTATCTCTTGAATATCTTGTGATTCAGCAGGCACAAGAAAAGGGCGCGCGATCGTGTCGCGCGCCCTGTCAATTCGATTTCAGTATCCGAGCTACGTGGTGCTGGCCTGAACCCCCTCCGGATGCTTGCCGTTAAGGCTTTTGAACCGCAAAGGGAGCTCTGTCCCTTTTGCCTCCTCAGCCTTGGCATCTGCCTTCGGCGGAAACAGAGGCCGCAGTCTGCGGACGGTCTTCTCGGCCTCGGATAGCTGCTGCCGCAAGGGCTCCATGACCTTCTTCGTGAGCGCATCGCGGAACCGGTCACGGTTCGCCTTCGTCGAGGCGTCCAGCTTGAAGTCGATTTGCAGATCCTCGAACGAGATGAACGTCTTGCCCATCGGTTCCCCGAATTTGACCTCGTCCGGATTTGCTCGGTTCGTGGTCTTCGTCCGCACGACGAACTCGATGCCGTCGCCGGACTGGCCGATGAATCCCCGGATCTCCGCATGGTTGCCGAAGCGCGTTTTCGTTCCGAGAAGGGTTTTGAGGATTTCGCGATCCTTCTCGTTTTTGAAACGGCGCTGGAGAGCGTCGATTTTCAGCTCCTTAGGCTTCTCGCCGTCACGCGTGATGAAAATGAGCACAGATAACTCCTTCAAAGATTGGTTGTACTCTGACGGGTCACCGTTAACTAACCCGTCTCACCGTATCATGCTACAACACAGATTGTCAAACATGTGAAGGGCTGATGAGCATCCGCATGCATCTTTTACATTCCACGTTTTTTCGC
>CAZMFT010000006.1:0-4039 GCA_964565655.1 uncultured Candidatus Saccharibacteria bacterium | reverse complement strand
ATGTGAAGGGCTGATGAGCATCCGCATGCATCTTTTACATTCCACGTTTTTTCGCTATGATGCAGAGAACGCCTCGGCGCTTTTATTTTTACCTATCTATATGAATCGCGATTACCCGCTTGAGAGAGTGCGCAACTTCGGCATCATCGCCCACATCGATGCTGGAAAGACCACGACGTCCGAGCGCGTGCTCTTCTACACGGGCTCCCAGCACAAGATCGGCGAGGTCCATGAGGGCGAGACTACGACCGACTGGATGGAGCAGGAGCGCGAGCGCGGCATCACGATTACCGCGGCCGCCATCACTTGCTTCTGGAACAAGACGGACGCTACGTCGGACGATACCAAGGTTCGTTTCAACGTCATTGACACCCCGGGCCACATCGACTTCACTGTGGAGGTGAAGCGCTCCATGCGCGTCCTCGACGGTGCGGTTGTCGTCTTCGACGGGGTCGCCGGCGTCGAGCCGCAGTCAGAGACCAACTGGCGCTACGCCGACGAGGCGAACGTGCCGCGCCTCTGCTTCATCAACAAGCTCGACCGCACCGGAGCCTCCTTCGAGCGCTCCTACGCATCCATCCTCGACCGCCTCTCCAAGAAGGCGGTCCGCGTGCAGATCCCTATCGGTGAGGAAGGGGATCATGAGGGCGTCGTCGACCTCCTCAAGATGAAGGCGTTCCGTTTCGAGGGCGAGATGGGCTCGAAGGTCGTTGAGGGAGAGATCCCGGAGAACCTCATGGGTGACGCGAAGAAGTATCGCGCCGAGCTCATAGAGCGCATAGTCGAGCACGATGACGCGGCGATGAGCGCGTACCTCGAAGGAACGGAGCCCGCCTATGAGGAGCTCAAGAAGATCCTCCGCAAGGCGGTCATCGCGAATGCGATATTCCCGGTCTACACGGGTTCAGCCCTCAAGAACAAGGGCGTGCAGCTCGTCCTCGACGGTGTGGTCGACTACCTCCCATCGCCACTCGACATGCCGCCCGTGAAGGGCATAAACCCTAAGACCGGTGAGGAGATAGAGCGGAAGGCATCGGACTCCGAGCCGTTTACGGCGCTCGCCTTCAAGCTCCAGGCAGACCCCTTTGTGGGCGCCTTGACGTTCTTCCGCGTCTACGCAGGTTCTTTGGAGTCCGGTTCATACGTCTACAACTCGACGACCGGCACCAAGGAGCGTGTCGGCCGCATCGTGCGCCTCCAGGCTGACAAGCGCGAGGAGGTGAAGAAAGTGTTCGCTGGAGAGATCGCCGCAGCGGTCGGCCTCAAGGACACGAAGACCTCGCATACCTTGTGCGACGAGGCGAATCCTATAATCCTCGAGCAGATCAAGTTCCCAGAGCCGGTGGTGTCTCTTCGCATCGAGCCTGCGACGAAGGCCGACCAGGAAAAGATGGGCCTTGCCTTGCGTAAGCTCGCAGACGAGGATCCGACCTTCCGCGTTACCGCGGACGAAGAGACTGCAGAGACCATCATCGCGGGCATGGGCGAGCTTCACCTCGAGATCCTCGTCGATCGCATGAAGCGCGAGTTCAACGTCGAAGCGAATGTCGGCAAGCCGCAGGTCGCGTATCGCGAGACCATACAGGCTGCCGCGGATGCCGATCATAAGTACATCAAGCAGACCGGCGGTAAGGGTCAGTACGGCCACGTGAAGATCAAGATGAAGCACCTCGAGCCACTCGAAGAGGGTGCGAAGATCGCGAAGAACGTTACGCGCGAGGATCATTTCGAGTTCACCAACTCCATCAAGGGCGGCGTCATCCCGCAGGAATACATCCCGGCGGTCGAGAAGGGCATCCGCGAGGCGATGGACAGAGGCATCCTCGCCGGCTTCCCGGTCGTCGATGTCGCCGTGGATCTCTACGACGGTTCATTCCACGAGGTCGACTCCTCGGAAATCGCCTTCAAGATCGCTGCATCGATGGCCTTCAAGGAAGCGGCCCAGAAGGCGCGTCCGGTCATCCTGGAGCCTATTATGAAAGTCGAGGTCGTCGTCCCGGAGCAGTTCATGGGTGACATCACCGGCTCTCTCTCGGGTAAGCGCGGCGCGATCGAGGGTATGGAGGATCGCGGACAGAACAAGGCGATACACGCCAAGGTGCCGCTCTCAGAGATGTTCGGGTACACCACGAACCTCCGCTCGATGACCGAAGGTCGTGGCTCCATGACTATGGAATTCGATCAGTACGAGGTCGTCCCGGCGAACGTCGCGCAGGACATCATCGCGTCCCGCAAATAATCTTCCCGGATCAAACGAAAACCCCGCTCCCTGGCGGGGTTTTCGTTTGATAGACTATGGAAATGAGCAGGGAAATGCCGCCTCCCGGAACCCAAGAATCGTCACCAACGGAAGCCCCGGCTGATGCCAAGGCCATGCTTGATAAGGTGTTCGCGCCGGTCACGGTGACGCAGACAGAGGAGGAACGCCGGGATATCGAAGAGATAGCGAGGCGCATGGTGGCGGGCATTCAGGAAGATGTGCGGGCGACACGAGAGGAGCGCGCAGAACGGGAGGCCGAGATGAAGGCGAAATGGGCAAAACGTGCGGGTGCTGCAGGCATGGCTGCAGGCGCAGGCGCTGCTATGAGCGGGACGGCCGCTGCGGCAGGGCCCGTAGTTGCAGCGCCAGCGGCTGCAACCGGCGTCTATATGATGGGAGGGAAGACGATACTTTCTGCTGCGTGGTTCTTGGCACCGTTCTTCGCGCTCGGCGCCTTCCTCTATAAGCTGAAGGACATACCGGCCTATCTCGCGCAGATAGCGAACGGAGAGAAGCTGAAACTTCCGGCAGCAAAAGGCGGCGGCGGGGGAGGGCATGGGGGCGGGGGTCATGGTGGCGGTGGCCACGGCGGGGGAGGACACCACTAACGTTCTTGCGCTTTAGGCGTCTGCGCGCTACCTTTACCTATAACGCAAGGAACCGCGCGGTTTTTGATTGTCCGCGGTAGGCGCGTTTATTTATCATCTCGTGGCTGCAGTGCAGCCCGAATTACCCAATCGTTACTATGGCAGATTTCGATCGCAGCAAGCCACACATGAACGTGGGCACCATCGGTCACGTCGACCATGGTAAGACCACGCTTACTGCGGGCATCCTGAATGTCCTCAACCTTAACTCCGCCGCAGGCTACAAAGCCCGCGTGGAGAACGTCGATAACATCGACAACGCGCCTGAAGAGAAGGCGCGCGGCATCACCATCGCGCTCCATCACTCGGAGTACGAGACGCCGAACCGCCACTACGCGCACATCGACGCGCCAGGCCACGCCGACTACATCAAGAACATGATCACGGGTGCCGCCCAGATGGACGGCGCCGTGCTCGTGGTCGCAGCGACCGACGGCGCGATGCCGCAGACCAAGGAGCACATCCTTCTTGCGAAGAACGTCGGCGTCCCTCGTCTCATCGTCTTCCTCAACAAGGTGGACATGGTGGACGACAAGGACATGGTGGATCTCGTCGAGGAGGAGATCCGCGAACTCCTTACGAAGCAGGGCTTCGACAAGGACACGCCGTTCATCCGCGGCTCGGGCTTGAAGGCTCTCGAGGCGAAGGATGCAAACGATGAGTGGGCGCTCAAGGTGAAGGAGCTCGCCGACACGATGGACAGCTACTTCCCGACGCCAGAGCGCGACAAGGATAAGCCGTTCCTCATGCCTATCGAGGACATCTTCTCCATCGAAGGTCGCGGTACGGTGGTCACCGGCCGCATCGAGCGCGGTATCGTCAAGGTCGGCGAGGAAGTCGAGATCGTGGGTATCCACCCGACGACGAAGACGACCATCACCGGTATCGAGATGTTCAACCGCCAGCTCCAGGAGGGACAGGCAGGCGACAACGCCGGCATCCTCCTTCGCGGTACGAAGAAGGAAGATGTGCATCGCGGCCAGGTCATCGCGAAGACCGGTTCTGTTACGCCGCACACCGACTTCGAGGCCGAGGTCTACATCCTCGGTAAGGACGAAGGCGGCCGTCACACGCCGTTCTTCACCGGCTACAAGCCGCAGTTCTACGTCCGTACGACGGACGTGACCGGCGA
>CAZMFT010000005.1:0-29859 GCA_964565655.1 uncultured Candidatus Saccharibacteria bacterium | reverse complement strand
CAGGCGCGGTATCCCGCTGCGCTGCCAATACGCCGAATCTCTCGATACCCATAGTCGCTAGAGTCTAGCACGCCGCGCTCCCCTCGGCGTCTTCTCCCACTCGACGATACGCCCCGCGGCAAGCTCCAGCGCGTCTGCCCTACGGATGAAGCGTTCGTTGCCCGTGGGCACCAGAGGCATATGCGGCAAGGCGTCGAGTTTCTCGTCGAGCCAGAAGAGATCCTCGTCCTCCGTGACCCAGGCGTCGCCCAGCCGGGAGAGGTCATACGGCTTCGAATAGGAAAGCAGGGTCTTCCGACCGGTCGTATTCAGGAACCATTCGTGGAAATACGACAATGCAAGAGAGCGCAGGGTCGGATAGACGGGATCGCGGAATCGTATCGTCGGGTGATTGGTCTTAGAGACCGCACCCCAGTGTCCGTTCTCTTTGTATAAGGCGATGACATGATCGTAGTCGCCTTTCTTGGCGCGAAGGTCCATAAGAAGCGGCGGCCGACCCTGGAGCCAGAACGCGGTCGCAGCAAGGAGTGCGCCCTCGATGCAGTGCGCACGCCGCTCGCGCAAGACTCGCCGCGGCGAGAGATGCGTGTCGCCGCCCTGCTCGAAATTCAAGGGGATGGCATCGAGGAAATCCTGCACCTTCACGGGCGTATCGAGCTTCCGGAGCACGCGCTCCTCCAATTTCGTCAGGTTGAACACCCCTAGAGTCTATCAACACCCCGCGCCGCGGCACGCCGCCTTCCCCGTATCATGGATATGTAGCCTAATAATCACTACCTATGCAGGAATTTATGGCGGGCGTCGGCGTAACCGCGCTCGCAGCAGCAAGCTGGTTCGGTAACTTCATGGGCAATTTCAAGCCGGTGGATACATCGCGAGAGCGTCCCGCGATGACCGCGACGACGACGAAGCCTGCGATGAAAGCTGACGCGAAGCGTGCGAAGGCGGATCCCGCCTGCGTGAAAGCTGCCGTCGTTACCCGCGAGGAAGCACTCGCTGACGGCGTGCGCGTATTCGGCGACGCTGTCGCTGACGCGTACGACCATCGTGCAGTCGCAATCGCCATAGCCTATGCGAAGACCGGAGACGAGAACATCCGGACCTCTCTCAAGGCGGCCTGGGACGTCTTTAAGACGGACGCGAAGACCGCGCGAGATACCTGGAACGCCACGCAGCGCTCCGCGTGGAAGTCGTTCGAGGCAAGCGTCAAAGCCTGCGGCGGCACGACCGCGACGGTGACCGACTCGGCGAACGCAACGGTAGATACCGCGGTCGCACCCGTGCAGTAATCAGGTTCTTACGTCAAAACCCGGGCGCCTACGGGCCCGGGTTTTGCCTATTTACCCCCAGGGAGGCACAATGGCGCCTATGACGTATCCCGCATGGCTCCTCCCTGCGTCGGGCGTAATCCTCATCGCGCTCCTCGGCGCTCTCGGCTACGGTTATCACCGGTACCAGGTGCTCGAGGAAACGCTCGCTTCCTCTACGGCAGCATTCCTCACGCAGATCGCAGAGCTCGACGCTGACCTCGCGGAAGCATCCTCGACGAATGACCGTCTCCTCTCGCGCCTCACGGAAGAGGCAGCGCGCAACGATGACTTCGAGAATCAGATAGACGACCTCACGGGGACCGTGAAGGTGCTCGACAAGCTCGCGAAGACCGATCCGGAGCTCCTCGCGAAATACTCGAAGGTCTTCTTCCTCAACGAGAACTATGCGCCGCCGCGTCTATCTGATATCCCGAAGGAGTTCTATTACGACGAGACGCGCGATTTCGAATTCCACGCAGACGCCATCGAGCACCTCATCGACATGCTCGAGGAGGCGGACGACGATGAGGTGAAGCTCTATATCGCGAGCGCGTATCGCTCGTTCAGCGAGCAGGCCGGGCTCAAATCCGCATATCGCGTCACCTACGGCAGCGGGGCGAACGCCTTCTCCGCGGACCAAGGCTACTCGGAGCACCAGCTCGGAACGACTATCGATTTCACCACGACCGGCATAGGCGGCGGACTCGTAACCGCGTTCGATGCGACGCCGGCGTATGAGTGGCTCACGAAGCATGCGTACAAGTACGGTTTCGTCCTCTCGTACCCCAAGGGGAATGCGTTCTACATCTACGAACCATGGCACTGGCGCTACGTGGGACTCGAACTCGCCGAGGACCTTCATGACGACGACAAGCATTTCTACGACCTGGACCAGCGCGAGATCGATACCTACCTCGCGAACATCTTCGACTAAGAACGATAGATTATTCGTAGCGACAGAAGAAGGACGTAGAGGAGATGTATCATATATGATACATCTCCT
Organism: uncultured Candidatus Saccharibacteria bacterium; assembly: GCA_964565655.1. Taxonomy (GTDB): domain Bacteria; phylum Patescibacteriota; class Minisyncoccia; order Phycocordibacterales; family Phycocordibacteraceae; genus C7867-001. The sequence goes on along the minus strand of CAZMFT010000005.1, from coordinate 27,546 downwards.
CTACTCTCACAGAGCGCGGACCACTTTGACTCGATGCGCTCCCCATGGTTTCCTGCCGACAGGAGTTATTACAGACACGAGACGCGCCGAGGGCGCGAGAAAGAGGTTCCTATGCATGGCACCCAAAAGAAAGCACCTGTCCTTACTGCGAGCGGACGCCCGCCCCCGCGCGTCATCTTCTTCGCGCCGCTCGAAGCGAGACTCGATCCTGCGCCGCTCGAGATGGTGAATTTCGGTTACACTACCGCGAAGTTCGGCCACGCGGCACAGAAGCGTGATGACGGCTCGCGCTACTTCGATCACCCGAAGGCGGCGGCCTGGATCTGCATAGATGAGCTGCGGTTCTACGATCCGCGAGCCATCATCGACATGCTGCTGCATGACCTGTGCGAGGACGCTGACCTGCTCTCGCCCTACCGCCTGCGTCTCAACTTCGGTCTCAACATCGCGCTTGATGTGCAGGCCCTCACGAAGCTTCCCGACGGCCTCGAGACCACGGAGCAGTATTTAGGTCGCGTGGTGAGTCGTGGACCCCATCCTATCCTCGCGAAGCTCTGCGATCGCCTGCATAACCAGCGCACGCTCGGAGCACGGAGCGCGGACAAGCGCAAAGACACCATTGATGAGACGCGGAACTACCACATCCCCATACTCATCCCTGCGCTCGCGAAGTGCGGAGAACCATGGGACGGCTTCGCAGAAAAGCTCCGGCAGAAGCTCGAGGAGGCGAGCGCCTCATACCACTAGCGACATCGCCCGGCCACGAAGGCCGGGCGATTCCTCTTCCGCACGCACTTTAGAGCGAGGCGTTACCTGTTTCGGAGACTCTCGGAGATGGAGCAGCATGGTAATCGCCGGACAGTAGAGAGGCCGTCCGGCGATTTGCGACATCGAGAGCGAGCGGCCCGAGCGGCTGGGCGAGGACACGCGTGCTCCGAAATAGGTAATGCCGAGCGACCTTTCATTGACTCTCCATCCCCAGGGGCTACCATCCGCGTATGGACTATCGGCTGGTCTTCCCGGAAGACCTCTCCCCTACCATCACCCGTGCCCAGTGGGTGCCCTTCGGGCTACTTTTTATCGCGACCTTCTTCGCGGCCTATGCGGGCGCCTACCTCTATCAGGCAGGCGACACGTTCCCGGGCATCATCTGGCCCGCGGCTGGCGTCGCGATGTCGGGTCTCGTGCTTGGCGGCCGGAAGCTCTGGCCCGCGATTACCGCCGCCACGTTCCTCGCCTCGTTCGCTGCCGGCACCCCGTTTCTCTCGGCCTTGTTCATGTGCGTCGCGCATACCCTGAAGGCTATCGCGGGCGCCTGGGTCCTCGACTGGCTCGGGTTCAACGTCCTCATATCGCGACTCCGCGATGCGCTCGCCATCCTCGTCGCGGCCTCCATCCCGACAATGATCGTGCCGACGTTCGGCGCCTTGAACCGCATCTACTTGCGCGACACCCTCGAGTGGAACCACTTCTGGGACGTATGGGGCGCCCTGTGGGTCGGACAGATCGTCTCGGTCATCGTGCTCGTGCCGTTCATCGTGCGCTGGCTCTCACGCTATAAGTTCAGCCGTTCGCCTGCGGAGCTTCTTGAGTGCGCAGGCGCGCTCGTCCTCCTCGTCGCGGTCGACTATCTCCTGTACGCGACGACCTACACCGACATCTTCCGGGTGCCCTTGGGTTACCTTCTCCTCATACCGTTCATCTGGATAGCGCTCCGCATAGGACCTCGCTTCATGACGGTCGCCATACTCCTGAACGCGGTGTTCGAATTCGCAGGTGCGATGCTTGGCACCTCCGGGCAGTTCTCGGGCACCATGGGAGAACGTATCTTCCAGGCAGAATTGCAGATCGTCATCATCTCGTTCATCTTCCTCGTCCTCGCAGGCATCGCCGAGGAGCGCAAGGACATCGCCAAGGACCTCGCGAAGCAGCTGGTGCGCATCCGGGCCGCGAACCAGCGCATCAAGGAGGCCGGCAAGGCCAAGAACCAGTTCATTGCCATCCTCGCCCACGAGCTCCGCAACCCGCTTGCGCCTATCGTCTCGTCCCTCGAGCTCATCCAGCTCGAGGGCGTTCCCGAGAAGTCCGCACGCTGGTTCTCGACCATCGAGTCCCACACGCAGTCCATGCGCCGCCTCCTTGACGACTTCCTCGACGTCGCGCGCATCACGGAGCGCAAGTTTCGGCTCGAGAAGGAACCGGTCGATCTGCGGCAGGTGGTCGCGCTCTCGTTATCTGCGGCGACACCGATGATCGAGAGCAAGAATCACGTCGTCTCGTATGACGCACCGCCTCTGCCGGTCATGGCGGACGTGGATCCGGTGCGCATAGAGCAGGCCGTCGTGAACCTCCTCAATAACGCGGCACGCTACACGGAGCCGGGCGGCACCATCACGGTGAGCCTCTCGCCCGAAGGCGAGGAGGCCGTTATCTGCGTCAAAGACACCGGCATCGGCATATCGCCCGAGATGCAGGCACGTATATTCGAGCCGTTCGTCCAGGGCAAGTCCGGAAAGGCCGGGAATCAGGGTCTCGGCATCGGCTTGTCGCTTACCAAGGAGCTCATCGGCATGCACGACGGCACCTTGGGCGTCGTGAGCGACGGATTAGGGCTCGGAAGCGAGTTCATCATACGTTTACCTTTGCTCCGTACAATAGAGGCATCTATGCTTACCATCGAACCTATGACCACCCCTTCTTCCTCGCCAGCCGTCGCTTCCCGCAACGTCCTTATCGTCGACGATAACGAAGCGGCCGCAGAAGGTCTTGGTAAGCTCCTTGAATACCGCGGACACCAGGTGCGCCTCGCGCATACCGCGCGGGGAGCCATACAGGCCGTCTCGGAGAAGGCTCCGGAGGTCGTCGTGCTCGATATCGGCCTCCCGGATATGGATGGGTACGAGGTCGCCCGGGAGCTCCGTGGCCGCCTCAAGTACAGCGGCACCCTGGTCGCCCTTACGGGCTACGGGCAGTACGAGGACCGCGAAGCTGCCAAGGAGGCAGGCTTCGACCTCCACCTCACGAAACCCGTCGGGCTCCGGGAGATGGAGTCGGTACTCTCGCACCTCAAGTAGACCGCCCCCGCTTCATGAAGCCTCTTCATGAAGGCTTCACCCCCTATCGGCGAGTATCTATCTTGTTCGTTTAGCCGCTAACCATTCTCACTCATGCGCGTACTGGTAGTCGAAGACGAGACGAAACTCGCAGAAGTCTTGGCCGAAGGCCTCACCAAAAAGGGCTTCGCCGTCGACCGCATCGAGGACGGCGAGGAGGCCTTGAATCGCCTCTCCCTCCATCGCGCCGACTACGATCTCGTGATACTCGACCTCATGCTCCCTTCTCTCTCGGGGGATGAGGTCTGCCGACAAGCGCGCGAGCGCGGGGTCACGACCCCGATCCTCATACTCACCGCCCGCGGCGAGACCGAGACGAAGGTCGACCTCCTCATGTCGGGCGCTGACGATTACCTCGTGAAGCCCTTCTCGTTCGACGAGCTGCTCGCTCGTATCCACGCACTCTCGCGCCGCCCGAAGGAGACGAAGCCGACGGTGCTCTCGGTCGGCGATATAGAGCTGAATCCTGCGGAGCACCGCGTCACGCGCGCCGGCAAGGAGATCGAGCTGACCTTGAAGGAGTTCATGTTGCTTGAGTACTTCATGCAGCGCCCGGGCGAGGTCGTCAATCGCGAGGATCTCCTCACGCATCTCTGGGATTTCAATTACGAGTCGTTCAGTAACGTCATCGACGTCCATGTCAAAAACCTCCGTAAGAAGCTCGATGACGGGAGCGGCGAGACGCTCCTCGAGACGGTTCGCGGCATCGGTTACCGGTTTCGCGCGTAGGTACCGGGAGGATCTCTTCTTCCGAACAACGACGCTGGTCGTCGCGCTGCAGACCGGGTTCGCCCTCTTCATCCTCGCCCTCGTCGCCGTAGGCGGGACGTATCTCTATCACGAGATACTTGGCGCAGTTTCCGAGGCACTCGCGAGGAGCGTCGCGGAAGGAGCATCGCCCGGCGATGCGTTCATGCTCGCGGACAACCTCGAGTATGCGCGCAGCTCGATAATCGTCGTCGTGGGGACCCTCGTCCTCATCGGCACCGCGATATTCGGGTACCTCATCGCGCAGCTCGCCCTGCGGCCGACGCGCATGGCGCTTGAGAGCCAGAAGCAGTTCGTCTCGAACGTCGCCCACGAGCTCCGCACTCCCCTTTCGATCATCAAGACGAACGCGGAGGTCGCGCTCTTTTCGGAGCCCGAAGGGACGAAGACACACACGATGCTCCTCGGCACCGTCGAGGAGCTCGACCGAATCTCGGACATCATCAATAACCTCCTCTCCCTCTCCGCGGTCGTGCGTCCGGGAAGGCTCTCGATGGGCGCCATAGCGCTTCCTGACGTCGTCGCGCGCGCTATCGGGAACCTGAAGGATTTCGCCGCGAAGCGCAGGATGGAGATACAGGTGATGGCGGACGAGGTACCAGCCGTCTGGGGAAATGCAGGGGCCCTCGAACAGATAGTCATGAACCTCGTCAAGAATGCGCTCGCCTACAGCCGCGAGGGCGCGCCCCCGGTGTTGGTACGGATTTCCTCGGACCACCACGGGCACGTAGAGCTTTCGGTCGAGGACGAGGGGGTCGGCATCGCAGAAGACGACCTGCCGCGCGTCGTCGAGCCGTTCTATCGCGGCGACCCGTCGCGCACGCGCCGTGCGTCCGGTTCCGGCCTCGGCCTCACCATCGTGAACGAGCTCTTGAAGCTCCACGAAGGAAAGATGCGCATCAGGAGCACGCCGGGACGCGGGACGAAGGTATTGGTCACCCTCCGCCGGGCACCGGACGCTAAGGAAGAAGCGGCGAAGGGTTCGCCGAGTGAGGTCGTCGTCGACTTCTCGCCTGCCGCCTGATTCATTCTGCGTTCACTGCGCATTGCGTAGTATCGATCGAAGACCGGTACATTACCGACGTGGGGGCTGCGCTTGCTTAGGCAGGGCCGCAGCCCACGCGCATATCGCATGACGCTGGTTTACGGCGACCGAAAGAGAGCTCGAATCGACTAAGAGCATGCAACTCGGGTGAAGGAAATTTCAGCACAAAGGAAGGACCGGCCACCAGGAGGTGGCCGGTCCTTCCTTCACCCAAGTTAGCCGACGACTACCGAGAAACCGCCGTACGCCATACGACGGACATCGAACGGCATTTTCATATCCTCCGGCTTCATGGAGGCGTATTTCTTATCGAAGAACGCCATCACCTTCTTATTGACCTGATCACGATGTGCCTTGCTCTTGAAGGTAATAAACGAGAACCATACGGTCTCATTGGGTTTCGCCTTCGTGAGCGCAGTGAAGGACATCTGTGTCGGCATTCCCTGCTGACCCTTGATCTTGAGGTCGTTGCCCATGCATTCCTTGTAATCGAGCGCACCGAACTTCTTCCAGGCTGCTGCCCCGTCTTTCGCCATCTTCCTGTATGCAGCCACGTTCTTCTTCGGCACGATGAACACGAATCCGTCAACGTAAGTCGTTTTCATACGACCACTATAGCAACCCGGGAAGGCGTCAATTCTTGAGGCCGACGCCGCGCTTAAAGAGCCACAAGACGATCACGATGAACACGACCGAGAAGCCTGTGAGGACGCCGAACGAGAGCCAGATATCTACGTCAGAGACGCCGAGGAACCCGTAGCGGAAGGCATTCACCATGTAGAGGATGGGGTTGAATTGGGACACCGCGGCCCAGAACGGCGGCAGCTGGTCGATGGAGTAGAAGACGCCGCCGAGGTACGTGAGCGGGGTGAGGACGAAGGTCGGCACGATATTGACCGCGTCGAACGACTTCGCATAGAAGCCATTGATGAGCCCGGCCAAGGAGAACACGAGCGCGGTCAAAAACGCCGCGAGGAATATCACGAGTATGTTGTGGAGGGCGAGGTGCGTGAAGAACAGGCTGGTCGCGGTCACGAGGATGCCGACCAGAGCAGCGCGCAGTATGCCGCCCGAGACGAATCCGGCCATGACGACCCAGTTAGGCATGGGCGACACGAGGAGCTCGTCGATGGTGCGAATCCACTTCGCGAAATAGAAGGTCGAGACCGTGTTCATGTAGGAAGAGGTGATGATGGCCATCATCACGAGGCCCGGCACGATGAACTGCATGTAGGAGAAGCCGTGGATGGAGCCTATCTGGCTGCCGATGAAGCCGCCGAAGATCACGAAATAGAGGGACATCGTGACGACCGGCGGCAGCAAGGTCTGCGACCAGATGCGCAGGATACGTACGAACTCGCGCCGGAGCATCGTGTAGTAGGCGACCAAAATCTTATGGAATGGCATATCAGTCTTTGTTCTCGACGAGCTCGAGGAAGATATCCTCGAGCTTCTTCCCCTCGTGGCGGGCGAGGAGGTCCTTCATCGGCTCATCGACGACGACCGTCCCTTTGTTGATGACCGCGACGTGGTTCGCGAGCTGCTCCGCCTCCTCGAGGTAGTGGGTCGTGAGGATGATGGTCGTGCCGGCAGCGGAGATCTCCCGGAGGTACTGCCACATGCCGCGACGGAGCTCGACGTCGACGCCTGCAGTCGGTTCATCGAGCAGCAAGACCTTGGGTTCATGGATGAGGGCCCTCGCGATCATGAGGCGGCGCTTCATGCCGCCCGACAATTTCTGCGCCTGGTCGCGCCGCTTCTCCCAGAGCCCGAGGTTCTTGAGGATAGGTTCCGCACGCCGCTTCGCCTCGTCGCGCGGGATGCCGTAGAACCCGGCCTGGTCGAGGATGATGTCCTCTACCTTCTCGAATATGGAGAAGTTGAATTCCTGCGGTACGAGCCCGATGGCGCTCTTGGCCTCCTCTGCGTGCGTGTCTATGTCGTAGCCCATAACGGAGACCGTACCGCCGGTCTTTACCGTAAGCCCCGCAGTGATGCCGATCATCGTGGTCTTCCCTGCTCCGTTCGGCCCGAGCAAGGCGAAAAATTCCCCGCGCGGCACGGTAAGCGTGACGCCCTTCAAGGCTTCAGTACCCTTGGGGTACTGCTTCCGGAGTCCCTCGATCTTAAGCGCAGGAGCGTCAGTCATTGATAAGAGGCAGTGTACCAATATAGTCCGCCTTGCCCAAGGGAACGCCGATGTTGCGCAATATGGCGTACGCGGTCGTGAGGTGGAAGAAGAAATTCGGGATGGTATAGCCGGTCGCGTATCCGTATCCGGTGAAGTGCTGTCCGGGGAAATACTTCACGACGACCTTGGTCTCCTCGCCTGCGTTCACAGCCTCCGGGGACACGTTCTGGAGTTCAGCGAGCGTCAGGTCAATGCGGGTATATGCCTCGGAGAACGTCTGCTCCTCATCAGGTACCGACGGGGCTTCGGTCGCCGTGAGCCGATAGGACATGAGGCGCGCCGCATCACACGCAGCCTGCACCTGCCGGATGAGCGGGAACATGTCAGGCGCGAGCTGCTTCTTGAGGTATTCGTCCGGCGATACTCCTGCCTCCTTCGCATGCGCTTCCCCTTTCTCAAGAATCCCCTTCAGGGCGGTAAGGTGATTTATGAAGACCGGAACGGTGACGGAATAGAGGCTGGTTTGCATGGATATCTCGAGTTAGCTGGTCCAAGGAGTATTGCGCATCCCGTAAATCGCGCACCTGTGCATAACGCCGGGAACAGAGAATCCCTCGCACCGGTAGGGGATTGCCCGGCAGGGGCTCGTGACAGCAGCGAGGTATGGGTGTATACCCGAAGACAGGCAGTACGGAGGGTTGAAATGTTCGACTCGTATGCACGTCTGAAAAATGAGATCGTCTGTCTCCATAGCTGCGTCTATGACTATGTGAAGCAGGTGGTCACGACCACGCATGGCGGGGCTCGGACCGACATCGCGTTCATCTCGCATCTGCTCGCGGAGCTCGACAGCATCTACCTGTATCAGAAGCTCTCGCCCTTGATGGAGAGCTGGATGCATCATCGGGATCGATTCGCTTCCTTCGAGGATGCGCTCGCCGGCTGGCACGGCCCGCCCGCATCGGTGCGTGATCCAAGACCGCGCAGGCCGCCACGCAACTACGGCAAAATGCGTATCGAGGAAGCCCGGGTCTAGGGCGAAGCCCCCCGCACCTGTGCGTGGGGGCTCTTTTTTATAGCCGCCGTGTATCAAGCACCTGCGGCGGGACCTCCTCGACGACATACGTGGTTTGAGAGGCCGCCTGCGCCCGTGCCTGCTCCGCGATCGTCTCTCCTAATTTACGCTTATCGCGCTCTAAGCGGCTGATGCGGAAGCTGTTCCCTATCATCGCAGGTATGGAGACGAGAAGCGTTATTGCAGCCCCGATACCAAGCGCAATGATGACGAGAAGCGCGAGGGAGCTCTCGAATTCCCACCCGAGGAAGCGCAGCGCGACGACCTCGGTATTCTGGATAGCGAATAGGAGCGCAGCAGCGCCGAGCACGAATCCGATGATGAGCGAAAGTATCATAGACAGAGAGTCTGCCGTAGGTCATGTGAAGGACGCATGATGCGGGGGCTATACTTACGTCCATATGGACATTGCGGAGCGTTTGAAATGCGCGATGCGCGGCGAGGTCAGCATCGCGGACGGGGATCGCAAAGCGGCGAGCCGCGACACGAGCCTGTTCGTGCGGATGCCCGCCGTCGTCGCCTTCCCTAAGGATGCGGATGACGTGTCTCGCGCGGTGCGCGCGGTCTCTGACGCGAAAAAAGAGGGTGCGGATGTCGCCATCGCAGCGCGCGCGGCAGGCACGGATATGTCGGGCGGCCCCCTCACCGACTCCGTCGTGCTCTCGTTGACCCGGCACTTGAATCGCGTCGATGACCTTGCAGCGTCGCCGGACGGCACAAGCGGCACCATATGGACCGAGCCAGGCGTCTATTACCGGGATTTCGAGAAGGCATCGGTCTCCTCCGGCCTCATCATGCCGTCCTACCCGGCCTCGCGCGAGCTCGCCGCGATGGGCGGCATCATCGCGAATGATTCGGGCGGCGAGAAGACGCTCGCCTATGGGAAGACGCATGACTATGTGGAGGCACTCGAAGTAGTGCTCGCGGACGGAACGCGTACGACGTTCAAGGCGCTCACGAAAGCAGAGGTGCGCGAAAAGAAGCTCCTCGACGGGCTCGAAGGTCGCATCTATCGCGAGATGGACGACCTTCTTACGGAGAATGCTGCCGTCATCGACGCCGCGCGTCCGAAGGTCTCGAAGAATTCCGCAGGCTACGCGCTCTGGGATGTGCGTACCGAGGATGGCGGCATGAACCTGGCGAAGCTCATCACCGGCTCCCAAGGAACCCTCGCTCTGTGGACACGCGCGAAGGTGAAGCTCGTAAAGACGAAAAGCCATCGCGCGATGCTTGTCGTCTTCCTCGCCGACGTCGCCTTGCTGCCGGAGATCGTGAAGCGCATCCTTCCCTTCTCTCCGGAGTCTTTCGAGTCATACGACGATCACACGTTCACACTCGCCGTGAGGTTCCTCCCAGAGATGCTCTCCCAAATGGGATGGACGCGCGCCGCGCGGCTTGGCATCTCCTTCATACCGGAAGCGCAGATGGTGCTCATGGGCGGCGTGCCGAAGCTCGTCCTCATGGCGGAATTTGCGGAGGATACGATCGAGGAAGCCGACGAGAAAGCGACGAAGGCGCGTGCGACCCTCGAGAGCCTCGCGGTGAGGAGCCACATCGAGCGCGATGAGGCGCACTCGGAGAAGTACTGGATCGTCCGCCGCGAGAGCTTCCGCCTCTTGCGGAAGAATCTGCGCGGCACGTACGCGAGCCCCTTCATAGACGACTTCGTCGTCCCCACGGATTCCTATGACCGGTTCCTTCCAGAATTGAATCAGCTGCTTCAGGAATACCAGGACACGATGGTCTATACGGTCGCGGGCCACATCGGAAACGGCAACTTCCACATCATCCCGCTCATGGACCTTGCGAAACCCGAGAGCCGGAAGACGGTGCTGGAGCTCGCCCCGCGGGTCTACGACCTCGTCATCCGCTACGGCGGCACGACGACCGGAGAGCATAATGACGGCATCATCCGCACCCCATACCTGGAGAAGCTCTTCGGTCCCGAGATGCGCGCGCTCTTCGAGCGGACCAAGAAGCTTTTCGATCCGCTCGCTATCCTCAATCCCGGCAAGAAGGTCGGTGGCACCCGAGAAGACATCGAGAGATTCATGATCGAAAAGCCCGATTCGTGATTATCCCCACCACCGCACGCGAATTTGTGAAAAGCCTATATTCGTAGTATTATTTTTTTAACTCGCGGAAGCAGAGCTCCGAGGTGAACCCTCAAAAGTGTTCGGGTCAGCGAGGTTACAAGGTTCAACCATAGCCATACATGGCAAATAACAAGCTCTACGTCGGCGGTATCCCGTACCGCACGACCGAGGACGAGATGCGCCAGGCCTTCGAGGAGGCGGGATCGGTCGCGTCCGTTTCTATTATCATGGACCGCATGACTGGCCGCTCGCGCGGATTCGGCTTCGTGGAGATGGCGGATGACGCCGGAGCACAGGCCGCTATCGAGCGCTGGGACGGCAAGGAATTCGGCGGCCGCACCCTTTCCGTATCCTTGGCACGTCCGCAGGGCGACCGCCCGGCAGGCGGAGGCGGTGCGCGCGGCGGATTCGGAGGCGGCGGTGGCCGCGGCTTTGGCGGCGGGAACTACTAAGTTCGCATAAAAGAAGGAGCCGATGCCTCTCGGGCATCGGCTTTTTCTTTATCCGCGCTTCGCACGCGGCTTTTTCGCCTTCTTCGCGGCAGCGATCGCGTTCTCGCGCTCCCTTTGGAGCCGATGGCGCTCCGAAAGCGGCACCTCGACCTTGCCGAGTATCTTGCCGCCGTTCAAGGGGATCTTCTCGGGCATCCCATTGACCGCGTGCTGCGGAGCGACGGTCGAGAGGTACTTCGGCCGTTTCGGAAGCTGAAGCCGGTTCACGGTGGCGCTCAACTGGTAGGACGTGAGCTCCAGGGCCGTCATGATGCGCTCGTCAGGCACCTCATCTTCCCACATCCGCTTGAATTTCGTATCGAGCTCATCTCGCTCGTCGTCTGGGGCTTTCGCTCCGTCAGTCGTCACTTGTGGCATCGCCTGCTCCGTTCGATTGGTGCGTTCTTTTGTGATTATACAATAAATGCAGATACACGCAATGCGCGACGATCAGCGTGGCAATGGCAAGCTCTGACTCTCGCGCTTCTTGGCTTCCGCGCTCCACCCGACCCAATTCGCGAGTATCTGCATGAAAGTGCCGAAGGCTGCGAGGGCGAGGACGAGGATAACAAACCAGGCTAACGGGTGCCATATGTAGAAGAACGGCACGAAGAACGCGAACCAGAGGCCCGTGCACCACGGGCACGCAAGCAGCTTCCCGAGGGTTCCCCAGAACGATCCCTCCTCATGGCTCTTGAGCCAATCGCGGATGAAGTCCGTGATGTGATCGTAGCTGACGAGGCGCGTGAGCCGGAATATCGCGAGCGACATGAGGACGAAATCCCCGAGCGGGATGACCTCGGGCATGAGACCCTTTACCGAGAGCCATGCCGCGCCCCACAAGACGATTGCCGCGAAGAGTACGGAGAAGAAGATGTTCCATACCGGAAGCCGCATATACGCATAGTGTATAACAGCCGTATGGAGAATAGGGAGGAAAAATGGCTGCGTGAGGAAAAGTATGGCGGCGCTGATACAGACGCGTATCAGCGGGATGTCGCGCGGCTCCGTGCCGGAGAGCCATTGGCGTATGTCATAGGCTCGATACCCTTCCTCGGACTCACCATCCACCTGGACTCGCACCCCTTGATCCCGCGGCCGGAGACGGAATGGTGGACGGAGAAACTCATAGCGACGCTCTCGCCCGGGGTGCGCGTCCTCGATCTGTGCGCCGGCTCAGGCGCCGTCGGATGCGCGATTCTGAAACAGGTACCGGATGCGCGCGTATCGTTTGGCGAGATCGATCCGGCACACGGGGAGACGATCGCGAAGAACATCCGCGAGAACGAGATCGATGCGTCGCGCGCCGATATACGTATCGGCGACCTCTTTGCACCGTTTGCGGACGTCCCTCCTAGCACCTTCGACGTCATCGCGGCGAATCCGCCGTATATCCCGTCCATGCGTGCACTCGACGATTCGGTCGCGAAATACGAGCCCGCGCTCGCGCTTCGCGGAGGTGTGGACGGCCTCGAGCTCGTCCGTCGCATCGCGAGCGACGCCCCTCGCTGGCTCACAGAGGGCGGCGCGCTCTGGATGGAGGTAGACAGCGAGCACGCGGACGCCGCAAGAGACTTGGTCGAAGCAGCAGGACTCCGCGCTTCGATCATCCCCGACCAATACGAGAGGCCGCGTCTCATCGTGGGATACTTATAGCAACCGACATGCCCACTTCGACCCCGAATCCGCTTCGCCTGTTTGAGGCATCAGGCATCGCGCCGGTCGTCTTCTACGTCGCGGCGTTCATCTTCGCGCTCTATTCGCTCGTCATCGCCTACCACTGGCTTCGGTATAGCAGGCATTCAGCGTTGACCATGCCGGTGTTGATAGCGTACGGAATTGGCGCGGCCGTGCTGCTTGGATTCGCCGCGTCCGGACTCTTATGAGAATAGAAGAGTTCGACCTCGAGCCGGGAGAATCTGTGACACGCACGGCGCGGGTGCATTGGCTCGTCTTCGGGCTCGATATGCTGCCGTTCGCGATAGCCGCTCTCCTTCCCTTCCTCGTCCCGCCGTTCGTCAATTACGTCGCTGCGCACCTGCCTCAAGGACCCTACCCTGTCACGTTCTCTATAGACCTCTCCGAGAGCATCGTGCGGCTCGCCCTCGGGCTCTGGTGGCTCTTCCTCTGGACCGGTGCCTTCACCGTCTTCACGCGTGCGCACCTCAATCTGTGGATCGTGACCTCGAAACGCGTGGTGAATATCAAGCAGGTGGGCTTCTTCAATCGCCGTGTCGAAAGCTTCCTTCTCTCTCACGTCCAGGACATTACGACCGAAGTACGTGGGCTCGTGCCGACGATATTCGGCTTCGGAACTGTTCGTGTCGAGACCGCGGGCGAGGAGTCTCGCACCTTCCGTATGCAGGGTCTTCCCAATCCGGAGGCGATGCGCGACCTCATCATCAGGGAGATCGGGCTCATCCACGACACGGGCGCTAGACAGTGAACGACAAGGAGAGCGGAAGGTGATCCGAGACCTCGTCCGGAAGGACGCGGAAATCCGTGACCGTGACGCCGCTCGACACGAGCGCGTAATCGGCGAACTTGTTGGGTTTCGTATAGAAGCTGCTCCTGGTCGAGGTGACGCCATATTCGCGGACGAGGTTGCGCATCCCGCAGTCCTCAAGCATGCGCAGGCTCTTGGACTCCGGCAACAAATTCAAGTCACCCGCAAGCACGTACGGTGTCCCGAGCCGATTCGCGAGCGCGCAGATGCGCCGTGACTGTAGGAATCGCTCTTCGCAGTCCCCCTTCCCTTTCCCGTTCCAGAGGCCGTGGAGATTCATCACCGTGAACGGCGTGCCGTCGCCCTCCCTCATCGTCACGTACTGCACGCAGCGCGCGTGGTGCCCCAGATCGAGCCCGTCGCGATCCGGCCGATATCCTTTCTCTTTATATACATATTCCTCGCCGTGGTTGATAACCGTGAGGCGCTTATGGACGAGCATCAGGAGGCCGTAATCGTCTAGCAGCATCGGTACGAAGTACGGCACATGGTCCGTGCATATCGCGGAGAACGTCTGCAAGGCATCGTGCATCGTCACGTGCTCGTCGAGCGGGATGCCGCCCGCCATCATCCCGGCCAACTCCTTATAGGGGGCAGACCATATCTCCTGGAGGTTGAAGATGTCGGTCTCATCCTTCTTCGCCTCCATGAACGCGATGAGGCCGTCGCGGCCAGCGCGGCCACCCCATATGTTCAGTGTGACAAGATTCACGCACCCATGATACCGGGCGCGGCCGGTAATTGAAAAATCATGTTGGTGTGGTATGGTAAGCGTAGGAAGAAAGGGGGAACCTATGGAGCTATTGCGACCGCCGCTCGGAGAGACGGAGCGGCTTGTCATGAGCTACCTGGCCGCAAGATACGATCGCGAGCACCGGAGACGGTGGACTACGAAGGACGAAGCGTCATGGTGGCATGACATCTACGTGCGCGCGAACCAGATCCGTCTCCACTCGAGCCTGACGCGTATCCTCGAGCGGTTTACGGAACTCGGCTGGCTCGAATGGGCTGGGGAACGGTTCCGTCTCACGACCAAGGGTTCGGAGCGATATGCCTTTGCAAAGGCTTTCGAGCCGAACTGAAAGCCGGTCCCCCAGGGGGGACCGGCTTTTCTCGCGTCTGGTAGAATCCCTGTATGAAGAACGAGGAGCGCCTTTCGACCGAGCCCTATAAGGGCGTTCGCGATTTCTACCCTACTGATTGGCGCCGCCTCGACTACGCCTTCGGGGCGGTCCGTCGCGTGCTCCACAGCCACGGCTATGAGGAATACCAGGCGTCCCCCCTCGAGCATTCCGAGCTCTACGAGAGCAAAGGCAACGAGGAGATCATCCGCGACCAGACTTTCTCCTTCACGGACCGCGGCGAGCGCCGCGTGACGCTCCGCCCCGAGATGACCCCGACCCTGGCACGCATGGTCGCTCATAAGCGGCGCGAACTCGCCTTCCCGTTGCGCTGGTTTTCTATCGGCAATCGCTTCCGCTACGAGCGTCCGCAGAAGGGCCGCTTGCGTGAGTTCTATCAGACCGACGTCGACCTCGTCGGGCTTCCGGAAGGCGCAGCCGACCTCGAGATCGTCTCGCTCGCCGCAGAGATCCTGAAGGCATTCGGCGCCTCTGACGCAGATTTCACCATACGCATAAACTCGCGGAAACTCATACGTCTCGCGAGCGAGGCGGTGGGCCTTACGGAGGGCGAGACCTCCCGCGCGTACTGGCAGCTCGTCGACCGCAAGGGAAAGATGAGCGCCGAGGAATTCGCGTCAGCCCGCAAGGAGTTTTCCGCGGACCCGCTTAAGGAGATCGAAGACGCGACCAAGGGTCCGGTGGCAGAGGAGAAGGCGCGCGTCGTCGCCTTCGTCGAGGAACTCCAGGCGCGCGGCGTCGCGAACGCCGTCTATGACGCGGACATCGTACGCGGCTTCGACTACTACACCGGCATGGTCTTTGAGGTGAATGACGCGAGCCCGGAGAACCCGCGAGCTCTCTTCGGCGGAGGACGCTATGACGGACTCGTTTCCATGTTCGGCGGAGACCCGGTGCCCGCAGTAGGATTCGCGTTCGGCGACGTCACGCTGCTCGACTTCCTCGAGACCCATGGGCTTCTTTCTGCTATCGGCTCCCAGGCCGATGTCTATATCGCGACGCCAACGCCCGCGGACCGGGCGGGAGCGGAAGCATTCGCACGCGCCCTGCGTGCGGACGGCGTCCGCGCATTCGTCAATATCACCGAGAAAGGCCTCGGCGATCAGATAAAGGATGCCGACAAGCGCGGTATCGCGAAGGTCATCGTCTACGGCGCCAATGAAGCTGAGGCAGATGCAGTCACGGTAAAGACGCTTGCGACCGGCGAGGAGGAGACCATCGAGAAGGATACCCTTGCTCCGCGCCTGCGTGGATAACGACGGAAATGCGGGTCATCACGTTCGATATAGAGACGCGTATGGCGACCCCCGGACGGGGTCGCCTCGACACTACCGGGATGGAGCTTACGGTGGTGGGCATCCATGACTCCCTGACAGACGAATACTCGTCCTATTTCAAGGAGGAGCTCGCGAAGCTCTGGGAGATCATGGAGCGCGCGGACCTGCTTGTCGGCTACAACTCCGACATGTTCGATATCCCGATCTTAAACCGCTACTACCCGGGCGACCTCTCGCGTATCCCTTCCCTAGACCTCATGGTCGAGGTGCAGAAGGTGTTGGGTCGGAGGCTTCGCCTCGACTCCTTGGCGCGCGCAACCTTGGGCCGCGGGAAGACCGGCGACGGCCGAAAGGCCATGGATTGGTGGGAGGAGGGAAAGTTCGAACTGGTACGCAAATACTGCATCGAGGACGTGAAGCTCACGCGCGAGCTCTATGATTACGGCATCCGCACGGGCTCCCTGAAATACCAGGACCTCAATAAGAAGCAGGAGATAAAGCTCGACACGAGCGGATGGAACGCGCCGCGCGATACGGGGGCGATGACCCATACGCTACCGTTTTGATACGTGAAAAAGGTCGTCCGAGGACGACCTTTTCAGGATAGTGCGAGTGAGCGTTCAGTGTTGGCGGTAGATGTGGCCGATGATGTCGGCGACTCCGGTAGCCTGCGGTGCTGCTACTGCGACCATGAGGAATGCGATCACTGGAATGGCGACCACGGCTCCTATGAGCGCAGCGGCCCGCGTCACCCCGTTATCAGGGATGAATTCTGACTTGCTATGCATGTGTGCCATTGGGTACCTCCTGCCTCATCCTACGCTCATCCGCCGTGTGAAGCAAGATTACAGCGTGGAAAACGCTACTCGGCAAGCCCCTGTTTGTAGACCTCCCAAGAGTCGTCCCCTTCGAACATGTCGGACGGATTGGGGAGGAATCGTTTCCGGGCGCGGATGTCCTCGCTCGCGTCCTTAAGGAGTCTATGGAATACCAAGAACGCCTCCCCCGCTTCCTCATATTCGATGACGTACCTCCGCATCTGGCTCCTTCCGTCCTTGTTCTTGGTCTTCTTGCACTCGATCACGATGAAGCGCTTTACCGGCTTCCCGAATGCCTCCGACACCGTGTAAAAATTGAAGACCGCCTGGAGCCAAAACAAGGGCTTGTGTCCGTCATTCCTGCTGAACGAGTCGACGAACTTGTGGTCGACGACGTCCACGGCGCCTGGGTTCCCTTTCGACTCGACGACGAGGTCCGATATCGCCTTTATGGGGAGCTTCTGTCCCGGCGCCTTCGCGAACCCGCGCACCTCGACGCCGAGCACCCTGTGGCGCGGCGGCCGAGCGAGATAGAAGCCTATAGCCTGGAGGTACTCGCGCTCCATGGACACGCGCTTCGCCTTCTTGGCCGCCCGCGTCTTCGCCGTGCCGAAATTGATCTCGAAATCAGAGACGGCTCGCAAGGAAGCGAGGCCGAGCTCTACGGCGCGCTCCTTGCCCGCGCCAAGGTAGAACTGCTCGAGCGCCACATGTCCTGCGGTGCCGACGATGCCTGCAGGCGTCCTCGGCGTGTCATAAATCTTGAGAACGTACCGCTTGTACCAGGCCAGAGGATTCCTTAAGTAGGAGACGAGGGATGAGTGGCTCCAATAGGCGATAGGGTATCTTGACCTGCTCTTTCTTCCCTTCCCCCCTTTTTTCATCCCTTCAGTTTATCCCGCCCAGGTATGAGGCGCGAATGAGCCCTTTTTTGCCCCATCCTGCTATCGAGCGTAGAGTGTGGGCAGGACCAATCAGGCCGCCGAGCGGCTTGTTCTTTATAGGAGTACTACATGTGCGGAATCGCCGGGATCTGGAACGCTCCCAAAGCGGCCGAGAGGATATTCATGGCGCTCCATGCGCTGCAGCACCGAGCACAGGACTTCGCAGGCATCGCGACCCATGACGGGTCGGATTTCCACTGGAAGCGCGACCCGGGACTCGTGTCAGAGGTCTTCGGGAAGCGCGACACGCTCAACATGCTTCACGGCTGGAATGCGATCGGACACCTCCGGTATCCCACCGTCGACGAGACTCCTCGCGGGGATGAAGCCGGTGAGCATGATCGGAATGTGCAGCCGATACGGGGCATGTGGGATGGTAAGGCTTTCTTTCTCGCCCACAACGGCAACCTCACCAATAAGCCGCACCTTCGCATGCTCGTCCGCGATAAGGCGTCACGACTGCGGACCGATATGGATTCGGAACTCATCGTCCGGCTCATCGAGCAGCAGAAGGCCTCGAGCTTCGTCTTGTGCCTCGTGAACGTCTTGAAGCGTGTCCAGGGCAGCTACTCACTCGTTATCCTCCTGCCCACGGCACTCATCGCGGTGCGGGGCCCGGAGGGTAACCGCCCCTTGGTCTACGGATACCACGAGGAGCACCGCTCCGCGGTCATCACCTCGGAGACATGCGCGCTCGACGCGGTCGATGCCGACTACGTCGGCGAGGTCGCTTCCGGTACCATCGAGGTCTTCTCGATGCAGGGTCGGCACACGCCGCACCGATTCGCGGAGCCCCGATTGAAGCGCTGCGCCTTCGAGCTCCCGTATTTCTCGCATGTCACGAGCGTCGTCTTCGGAAAGAGCGTCGCCCACTGGCGGATGCGAGCCGGGGCCGAGCTCGAGGAGCTGTATCCTGTACCGTCTGCCGATATCGTTATCGGCGTCCCCGATAGCGGGACGACCCTTGCCCAAGGCTGGGCGGCGAGCGGCCGCTCGGGCAGGCTCTCGGTCTCTGCGGTCGCCAAAAGCGGCTACGCGCATCGCACCTTCATCGCTCGGAGCCAGACACTCCGGGATGAGCGGGTGAAGATGAAGTTCCTCTACTCGCGCAGCGAGCTCGAGCGCAAGTCAGTGGTGCTTCTCGACGATTCCATCGTCCGGCTCACGACCATGCCTGAAGTGGTCCGCCGTATCCGTATGGCGGGCGCGAAGGAGGTGCATGTACGCATCGCGTTCCCGCCCATCAAGCATCCCTGCCTCTACGGCATCAACACGCCGACCCGGACAGAGCTCTCGGCGGCAAACATGTCGCAGAAGGAGATGGCGCGAAGGATCGGCGCCGACTCGCTCGAGTTCCTCGACCTCGACTCGCTCCTGGAGCTTTCAGGGGATGATCCGAAATCCTGGTGCACGGCATGTGTCACCGGCAAGTACTGGCATTAAGACGAAGGCGGCGACCCTAAGGTCGCCGCTTTTCTATGCTCTCGCGCTCATATTGACATAACTACGCATATATATCATACTACTTTTCGAATCAGGGAGTTCCTCATGAGCCGTAAGATCCGTGTTATCACGCCCTTCCTTCTGAAGAGCACCGTTGCCGACGGTCTCGGCAACGAGTACGAAGTCGCGCTGGTCGAGCCGTCCCTCTCTTGGGCCGAGCCTGCCCATACGAGTATCC
Organism: uncultured Candidatus Saccharibacteria bacterium; assembly: GCA_964565655.1. Classification (GTDB taxonomy): domain Bacteria; phylum Patescibacteriota; class Minisyncoccia; order Phycocordibacterales; family Phycocordibacteraceae; genus C7867-001. The sequence continues at coordinate 8,459 of CAZMFT010000005.1, read as the reverse complement.
TCGAGGCCGATCTTGTCGTCTATGACGTCGACAAGATGGGCCTTGAGCGCATGGAGGTAGAGCTCGAGAGCTTGAAGAAGCGTCTGGGGGAATCGAAAGGTCTCCTCGCGCTGCTGCCATCAGATAAGAGCGAGTGGAGTGATCTCACGATCCTCGCCGGCGCGGACGAATGCCTTGTCAAACCGTTCGACTCGAAAGAGATCGGGGAGGCGATCAAGAAGGTTCTCGCGATGGTTCGCGAGCCTGCGAGGGCCGCCTGACAAGATCGATACCAATGTGCATGAAAAGGGGTCGCCAATGGCGGCCCCTTATTTCTTTCTGTTCGAACGTGGCTACGGTGAGCGAGGAGCGGAGATTCTGACACAGAAGTGCGCCAGATCCGACGCGCCCCGCTAGTAACTCTTCAATCTCCGCGCCTTCTCGTGGAGTCGTATCTTCTCGAGGGCTTTCGCTTCGATCTGGCGGATGCGCTCGCGAGTGACGCCGAATTCCTTGCCTACCTCCTCAAGCGTGTGGTACACGCCATCCAAAAGCCCGTGGCGCATCTCGAGGATCTTCCGCTCCTTAGGAGAGAGATCGTCAAGGATGTCGCGGACCTGCTCCGCGAGAATGCGCTCAGACGACTCCTGAACCGGCGACGGAATCTTGTCGTCCGCGATGAAGTCTCCGAGGGTCGACTTCTCATCGTCATCACCAGAGCCGATAGGATTCTCGAGGGAAAGGGTGTCCTGGTTGATCTTCTCAATCTGGTAGATCTTATCCACCTCGACACCCATCTCTACCGCTACTTCCTCCGGCATCGGGTCGCGCCCCAGGGCCTGCGACAAGCGGCGCGAAACCTGCTTGTACTTGGCTATAGTCTCCACCATATGGACCGGGATGCGGATGGTGCGGGACTGGTCTGCGAGGGCGCGCGTAATGGCCTGGCGGATCCACCAGGTCGCGTAGGTGGAGAACTTGAAGCCTTTCTTCCAGTCGAACTTGTCGACCGCCTTGAAGAGGCCCAGGTTCCCTTCCTGGATGAGGTCGAGAAGCGTGAGGTCCGGTGAGCGGCCCACGTACTTCTTCGCGATAGACACGACGAGACGGAGGTTAGAGCGCGCAAGGATGTTACGCGCCTCATCGTCCCCGGCGTCGATACGCTTCGCGAGCTCGCGCTCTTCAGAAGCGGTCAGAAGAGGGTACTGGCCGATTTCGCGAAGGTATATCTGGATGGAATCGTACGCGGAAGAATCGCGGCTTTTGATGTTGCGGGTCGCGAGGTATTCGTCTGCGTTATCCTCGAGCATGCCGCCCTCAAGGATATCGATGCCTGCGGTCGTGAACTTCTCATAGAGCTCGTCGAGGAAGTTGATGTCCTCTTCGATCGTCGGGAACTCCTTGAGAATCTCGCTATAGGTGATGTAGCCGCGCTCCTTTCCCTTCTGGATGAGGAGGTCAGCCTTATTGCCGGCAGCCTGCGCTGCGCGCGCCTTCGCACCGGTCGCGACGACCCTCACCACCTTCTTCGCGGTGAGTTTCTTTATCGACTTCTTCGAAACGTTCTTAGCAGCCGGCTTCTTAGCCTTCTTCACCTGCTTCGGACGAGACGCTTTCTTAGCGGTCTTCTTGGCAGCGCGACGTACCGGCTTCTTCGTTTTCTTCTTTGCCATGCGGTGTGTGGAAAATTGATAATCGTTACGCGAGTGCGGCTATCCGCTTCATGAGGTCCATACAGGATTTCTGCGCATCCTTCTCCGCCTCTTCGTTCCCCTGCTGCTCGGCTTCGCGGAGGTTTCTCAAGGCATCCTGATACAGGGTAGTAAGCGATTCGCGTTCGAATCGCTTCAGAAGATCATCTGCGGCGTCTTCCGCCGGATCATCGCCATACTGTATCCCGGTCTCAAAAAGGACTCTTTCGGGGATCGGCGTGTCAGGGAAAGGCGCTTTGGTAATGCGAGTATACTCGGTTTTCACCCGTTCTTCAAGCTTGCTGCCAGGATAGAGTGCGCCAACGGCCGTGACGACGTCGTGAAGGCTCGTGCGCTCCGGTGCGGCCTCCGCGGCCGGCGCGCTTGCCTCGCCTTCTGCCTGGCGTGGGCGCGTGAGCCCCTGTCTGACGGCTTCCGGGCTCATGGACAGAAGCTGCGCTACCACTCCGACGAAATGCTCGCGCTCCAAGGGGCTCCGGACGGCAGAGACGAGCGGCATAAGGATGCGCTCCGCGGCGATGACGAGCTTATGGGAATCGCGCTCTCGGGAGCGCAGTACCTCCGCGAAGAATTCGACGACCGGCTTGGCGCGCTTCACGCGCTCGGCGAAATCCTTTGCGTCCGCCGAGAGAATATCGGCCGGGTCTTTGCCTTCGGGCAACAGTATCGCTTTGACGCGCAGCCCCGCGGAAAGGGCCGCATGCGCATGCTTCTCGGTAGCAGCAAGTCCCGCGCGATCAGCGTCAAGCGCAAGCATCAGGTTATCGCTATAGCGCTTCAAGATCGCGAGGTGCTCTGGGGTGAGCGCCGTCCCGGAAACCGCGACCGTATTCTCGAACCCAGCCTGGTGCGCATGAAGGACATCCATCTGCCCTTCCATGAGGAGCGCGAACCCACGCGTGCGTATCGCATCCTTCGCCCTATCCATCGCGTAGAGGATGGCTGACTTCCGGAAGAGCTCTGTCTCGGGGGAATTGAGGTACTTCGCCTGCTCCTCTTTCGATAGGGCGCGGCCCGTGAACCCTACCGTGCGACCCGATGAGTCCTTTATCGGGAACATCAGGCGGTCGCGGAACCGATCGTAATAGGTTCCCGGCTTTCCGTCCGCTTCCTTGATGAGCCCTGCCGCAAGTAATTCCGCGTTCGTGTAGCCCTTCCCCGTGAGGTGCTCCAAAAGGAGCCTCCACTCAGGCGCCGCGTATCCGAGCCCGAAGTTCGCGATGGTTTTTTCCGTTAGCCCGCGTGATGCGGCATACGCTTCTCCAGGGCTTCCCACAAGCTTCGTGCGATAGAACGCTTCCGCTTCAGCGAGAGCCTCGCGTATCCGGTCGGTCTTTCCCCTGTCCTGCTTCCCTTCGTAGACGATTTCCACTCCCGCTTTCTCTGCAAGGATTTTCAAGGCCCCCTTGAAATCCACACCCTCCATCTTCTCGATGAACGTGAAGATATCCCCGCCCTGGTTCGAGGAGAAGCAGTAATAGCTATTGCGTTCCGCGTTCACATAGAACGACGGAGTCTTCTCCTTATTGAAGGGTGAGAGGCCTTTGAAGTTCTTCCCAGCCCGCGTCAACTTCACATAGGGAGACACCACATCCACGATGGACAGCTTATCTTTCACTTTTTGGACGGTGTCGGACATGAGTCTCGATTGTAGCAAAACGCCCGCGGGAGCGGGCGTTTTGCGTTTCTTATGCTTTTGCGGAGCCTTCGCGAGGCGCGAACGACGGCCTGTCCTCGCGGATGACCGGAGGACGAGCTGCCTGCAGTTTCGCGATAGACGCGTGCTTTCCGGAGCCTGGGAAGCCGGTTCCGGACGGAATGAGGCGACCCAAGATGACATTCTCCTTGAGGCCGCGAAGCGTATCGACGGAACCCTTGAGGGCTGCGTTGATGAGCACCTTCGTGGTCTGCTCGAAGGATGCGGCCGAGAGGAAGGAGCGGCGCGAGAGTGCGGACTCCTTGATACCGAGGACGATCTCCTTCGCCTTCGGCGCCTCCTTGTCGTCGGCCTTCGCGTTCTTCTGTGCTGCCGCGTACTCCCAATCCTCGAGGACCTCGCCGACCGAGTAGTCGGAGTCCCCTGGCTCGGTGACTTTGACGCGCGAGAACATCTGCTTCACGACGACCTCGATGTGCTTGCGGGACACGGATGCGCCCTGGAGCTCATAGATCTTCGAGGTCTCGGAGATGATGTACTCCTGCACCGCAGCGCGGCCGGCGTACTCGAAGAGATCGTCGAGATCCACCGAACCATCCGTGAGAAGCTGGCCCTTTCGAACCTTGTCGCCCGTCTTCACGAGGACCTGGCGAGGATAGACGACGACGTACTCGCTCGCAGATCCGTCCTTCTTGCCCTGGCCGAGCTCAGGCGCGACCGCGATGATGCGCTCGCGACCCTCCTCGCGTATCTCAACCACCATGCCGTCCGTCTTGGAGACCACGGCTGGGTTCTTAGGAGAGCGCTTCTCGAAGAGCTCCTCGACGCGAGGCAAGCCCTGCGTGATGTCGCCGCCTACCGACGCGGTACCTCCGGCGTGGAAGGTACGCATCGTAAGCTGCGTTCCCGGCTCGCCGATAGCCTGCGCAGCGACCGTACCCACGGCCTCGCCGAGGTCGACGAGCTCCTGGGAAGTCAGGTCCATGCCGTAGCAGGTCTGGCAGATGCCGTAGCGGGTCTCGCACGACATCGGCGAGCGGACGGTGACGGAGGCGATGGACTCGTCGAGAGCGATAGCCTTCGAATCGTCGGCGTTGAGGTAGTGCCCCTTCTTGAAGGAGCCCGTGTCCTCCGCGAGGATGCGGCCGCGAACGGCTTCCGCGAAGTCGATCTGGATGCCCGATGCGCTGATGCGGTTTATCGCGACGCCGCGCTTCGTACCGCAATCTGCCTCAGTGATGATGGAGTCCTGTGCGACGTCGAAGAGGCGGCGCGTGAGGTAGCCGGCACGTGCGGTTCCGAGCGCGGTATCGGTGAGACCCTTGCGGGCGCCGTGGGTGGACATGAAGTATTCGATCGGGTTGAGGCCTTCGGTCATGCTTGATGTGATAGGCACCTCGATGGTCTCGCCAGCCGTGTTCTGAATGAGACCCTTCATGCCGGCCATCTGCGCGAGGTTACCCATCGAGCCGCGGGCGCCGGAACGGACCATGTCCGCGACCGAACCCATCGGATCGAGATTCTCCTCGACCAATTTCTCCACCTCCTGCTTCACGCCGAACCAGACCTCGATGACCATGCGGCGCTTCTCGTCTTCCGACAAGAGGCCGTCCTGGAAGTCCGCTTCGATCTTCTGGACCTTTTCTTCCGCCGCCTTGATAGCTTCGGTCTTCTTCGTGGGCACCGAGACGTCCGCGATGCTCCAGGTCACGCCAGACTTGGTCGCGTACTCGAAGCCGAAGCGCTTCACCTTGTTGACGATGTCCGGGATGCGGTCGAGGCCGTAACGAGTGATGCAGTCGTTGACGATGCGCGACATGAATTTCTTCGTGACCGCCTCGTTGACGAACGGATACTCCGACGGAAGCACGGTATTGAAGAGGAGTCGACCGACGGTCGTCTCGAATGCCTTTCCTTCCATCGGCGCGTACTTCTCCTTCCCGGGGGTCGGGAGGACGAAGACTTTCGCGCGGAGGTCTATAGCGCCGTACTCATGCGCGAGGATGGCTGCGTTCGGCGACTGGAAGTAGGTACCCTCGCCCTTCGCCCCCGGTGCCTCCTTGGTGAGCCAGTAGACGCCGAGAATGATGTCCTGCGGCTTAGCGGCAAGCACGGTCATTTCTCCCGAGCCTGGCTTCAGGATGTTCTTATTCGCGGACATGATCTCGCGTGCCTCCCACTGCGCTTCCTCGGAAAGCGGCACGTGAACGGCCATCTGGTCTCCGTCGAAGTCCGCGTTGAAGGCGTGACAGACGAGAGGATGGAGCTGGATAGCATCGCCCTCGATGAGGCGTGGGCGGAATGCCTGGATACCCTGGCGATGCAGGGTCGGTGCGCGATTAAGAAGCACATGCTTCCCTTCGATGACCTCTTCGAGTATCTCCCACACCTCCGGCACGCCGTCCTCGATGAGACGTCCTGCGCCGCGGATGTTGAAGGCGAGCTCGCGCGAGAGGAGTCCGCCGATGACGAACGGACGGAAGAGCTCGAGGGCCATGTGCTTCGGAAGACCGCACTCATCGAGCTCGAGGTCAGGTCCGACGACGATCACGGAGCGGCCGGAGTAGTCGACGCGCTTACCGAGAAGGTTCTGACGGAAGTAGCCCTGCTTACCCTTGAGGTAATCAGCCAAGGACTTGAGGGGGCGGCGCTGCGAAGGCGTGAGGGCGCCGCCTGATGCTCCTCCCTTACGGATGGAGTTATCAAGGAGTGCGTCCACAGCCTCCTGAAGGATGCGCTTCTCGTTGCGGAGGATGACCTCCGGTGCATGGATATCGAGAAGCTTCTTCAAGCGATTGTTGCGGTTGATGACGCGTCGGTAGAGGTCGTTGACGTCAGACGTCGCGTGGCGGCCGCCTTCAAGAGCGACCATCGGGCGAAGCGCCGGCGGGATGACAGGGATGCGCGTAAGGAACATCCACTCGGGACGAACCCCAGCAGCCATCATGTTAGCGATAAGGGAAATGCGCTTCGCGAGCTTCTCCTTCTCTGCCGCACCCGCCTTCGAGTAGCGGGCCTCAAGCGTAGTCTTGAGTTCCTTGAGGTCCAGGTTGCGGAAGATGTCGTAGATAGCCTCTGCGCCGATGCGTGCCTCAAACAGGGTTCCGTACTTCACCGAGAAGTGGTGGTACTCCATCTCGTCGAAGACGCGGCCGACGGCGACCGATTCTATCTCGGCCTTTGCCAAGGTCATCTTCTCCTTGAGCGCATCCTTCTCCTTGTCGCCCTCGGTCGACTTGAACTTGGACTTGTACTCGCTCTCGAGCTCCGAGAGGAGGCGCTTCTTCGTCTCTTCCTGCACCTTCGTGACGATGTAGCCCGCGAAATAGACGACTTTCTCGAGATCTCCCGAGGAGAGACCGAGGACGAGCGCCATGCGCGACGGCACGGAGCGCAAGAACCAGATGTGCGCGACCGGCGTCACGAGCTCGATGTGGCCCATGCGCTCGCGGCGCACGATGGAACGCGTGATCTCGACACCGCACTTGTCGCAGACGATGCCCTTGTAGCGGATGCCCTTGTACTTGCCGCAGTAGCACTCGTAGTCCTTCTCAGGACCGAATATCTTCTCGTCGAAGAGCCCGTGCTTCTCGGAGCGCTGGGTGCGGTAGTTGATGGTCTCCGGCTTCGTGATCTCGCCGTGAGACCACTCGAGGATGCGTTCAGGTGACGCGACCGCGAGGCGGAGCGCTCCCCAATCCCTCTTCGGCCCGGTGTTTCGATGCATAGGTGTAGCCATAGAGCGTAGGGTTAGCTGCGGTTCTTCGATTCCGCCGGAGCGTTGTCGAGGAGGTCGACATCAAGGCCGAGGCCCCGGATCTGGTTAGTAAGGACGGAGAACGATGCGGGCGTACCGGAGTGCGTCACGGGCTCCGACTTCACGATGGCATCGAAGGCAGCGGAGCGGCCCTGGATGTCATCCGACTTGATCGTGAGCATCTCGCGAAGCGTGTATGCCGCGCCGTAGCCGAGCAAGGCCCACACTTCCATTTCTCCGAAGCGCTGGCCGCCGTTCTGCGCCTTGCCGCCTAAGGGCTGCTGCGTGATGAGGCTGTATGGCCCGATGGAACGCATGTGGATCTTGTCCTCCACCATGTGATGGAGCTTGAGGACGTACATGTAGCCGACCGAGATGTCCTGCGCGAACGACTCGCCGGTGCGGCCGTCGTAGAGCTTCATCTTCCCCGAGCGGGACATGCCTGCCTTCTCGAGCTCATCGGCGATCTCCTCTGCGCTTGCTCCCGCAAACGGAGGCACGATGGCCTGGTACCCGAGCTTGTGCGCTGCGATGCCGAGGTGCATCTCGAGGATCTGCCCGAGGTTCATGCGGGATGGGATGCCCAAGGGCGTAAGGATGAGGTCGACCGGATTGCCGTCGGTGTCGTACGGCATATCGGCGACCGGAAGGACGCGCGAGATGACGCCCTTGTTACCGTGGCGACCGGCGAGCTTGTCGCCCACCGATACGTTACGAGCCTGCGCGACGGTGACGACGATCTTCTTGATGATGCCGGTCTCGAGCTGGTCGCCCTTCTCGCGAGAGAAGACGCGCACGCCGATGACGCGGCCGCGCTTGCCGCCTTCCATGCGCAAGGAGGAGTCCTTCACGTCCTTCGCCTTGTCTCCGAAGATGGAACGGAGGAGGCGCTCTTCAGGCGTGAGCTGTGTCTCGCCCTTCGGCGTCACCTTACCGACGAGAATGTCGCCAGGACGCACCTCTGCGCCGATACGGACGACGCCTTCCTCATCGAGGTTCTTGAGGCGCATCTCGCCGACGTTCGGGATGTCGTGGGTCGTGACCTCGGCGCCGAGCTTCGTGTCGCGCACTGCGCACTCGAAATCTTCGATATGGATAGTGGTGAACTTGCTGTTCTCGACGAGACGCTCCGAGACGATGATGGCGTCCTCGTAGTTAGCGCCGCTCCACGACATGAACGCAACGCGTACGTTCTGGCCGAGGGCGAGCTGGCCCTGGTCGGAAGAGGATGCGTCCGCGAGCACGTCGCCCTTCTTCACCTTGTCTCCGTTCTTGACGATAGGGCGCTGATTGAAGGCAGAGTTCTGGTTGGTCTGCGTAAGGCCCTGGAGCTTGTACTCCTTCTTCTTGCCGT
>CAZMFT010000004.1:26933-31255 GCA_964565655.1 uncultured Candidatus Saccharibacteria bacterium | reverse complement strand
TTTCGTCTAACTACAGGTAACCGGCATCTTCACCGGTATTGCATTTTCACCGAGCGAGTCCTCGAGACAGTTTCCCAGTCATTACACCATTCGTGCACGTCGGAATTTACCCGACAAGGAATTGCGCTACCTTAGGACGATTATAGTTATCGCCGACATTCACCGGGGCTTGTACAGTCCAGCCGAGAACCGAAGTTCGCGACCACCCGTAATTGACCTTCCGGCATTGGTCAGGTGTCACCCCCTATACATCCTCTTACGAGTTCGCAGGGAGCTGTGTTTTTGGTAAACAGTTGCCAGAAAATCTTTCGCTGCGGCCCTTGATTGCTCAAGGGCAGGCCTTATCGCTAACTTACGGCCGCTTTTTTGCCGAGTTCCTTGAGGACCTCTCACTCGTTCGTCGTAGCCTGCTCGGCTTGACCACCTGTGTCGGTTTGCGGTACGGACGTCGCACACTGAAGCTTAGAAGTTTTTCTTGGAACCGCGCTCCCTACCCTCTATCCCCCCGTAGGAGAACATTGCGTCCGTGCTCGGGATAGTGCCTGCCGGATTTGCCTAGCAGACGCCCTCACACGACCGACCCCCATCCAATTGGAGGCGATAAGTACAGCAGTCCGTCACTCCATCGCATGTGCGAACGGTTACGGAATATTGACCGTATGTCCATCGGGTGCGGCTCTCGCCATCCCCTTAGGCCCGACTAACCCTGGAATGATTACCATTGTCCAGGAACCCTTGGTCTTTCGACGTGCGGGGTTCTCACCCGCATTGTGGTTACTTGTACCGGCATCCTCACTTCCGAACGCTCCACTATGGGTCACCCCTTTAGCTTCAGCGCGAACGGAACGCTCTCCTACCGCGTACATCGTACGAATACGATGCACACCCGCAGTTTCGGCGCGACGCTTAATCCCGATCATCTTCGGCGCAAGGACCCTCGATGAGTGAGCTGTTACGCTTTCTTTAAATGGTGGCTGCTTCTAAGCCAACATCCTCATTGTCAAAGGATCCTCACTTCCTTCTGGATATACTGAGCGTCGACTTTGGGGCCTTAACTGGCGATCCGGGCTCTTCCCCTTTTGACGCATGGAGCTTCGCCCCCACGTTCTAACTGCCGCGCTCTGACCTCTGGTATTCGGAGGTTGATAGGGTCAACGAGATTTCTCCCTGTTTGACCCTTCCAGTGCTCTACCCCCAGAGGGAACACGCGACGCCAGCCCAAAAGCTGTTTCGGAGAGAACCAGCTATTACCAGATTCGATTAGCTTTTCACTCCAAGCCACAAGTCATCCCAAGACGTTGTACGATCAACGGGTTCGGGCCTCCATTTGGCTTTCGCCAAACTTCACCCTGCTCATGGCTAGCTCATCTGGCTTCGGGTCGTACCTATGCTACAAACGCGCTATTCACGCTCGGTTTCCCTCTGGCTGCATCCGATCAAGGACTTAGCCTGCAACATAGGCACACTCGCCGGCTCATTCTTCAATAGGCACGCGGTCACGGCGCACGCCCGAAGGCGTACCCGCTCCCACCCTTTGTAAGTGTATGGTTTCAGTTCTATTTCACTCCCCTCTCGGGGTTCTTTTCACCTTTCCCTCACGGTACTAGTTCACTATCGGTCTCAAGACATATTTAGCCTTACCGGTTAGTTCCGGCAGATTCACTCGAGCTATTCGTGTCTCGAGCTACTCAAGAACAGGAGCACGCAAGTCGTTCATATTTCGCGTACGGGGCCATTACCCTCTGGGGCGCTGCTTCCCAGCAGCTTCCGCTATATGGACGATTGGTAACTTACGCCATGCAAGCATGGAGCTCCTGCCTTACAACCCCGATGATCGAAACCATCGGTTTGGGCTAGATCCCGTTTCGCTCGCCGCTACTTGGGGAATCGCGAGAGACGCGTTTTATCTCCACGAACATAACGCGGAGACAAAACGCGGCTCGCTTTTGTTTTCTTTTCCTCTCGGTACTGAGATGTTTCACTTCCCGAGGTGCGCACCTGGCGACATTACTCGCTAGGTATCCTCATACGAGGATGGGTTTCCCCATTCGGAAACCTCCGGATCAAAGGCTACATACCGCCTCCCCGAAGCTATCGTTGGTTAGTAACGTCCTTCATCGCTGTCTTAAGCCAAGGCATCCACCATACACCCTTCAGTGTCTCTTATGCGGAGACCTGAACACCACAATCTTTTCAGTGAATTTGCTTCACGTCCGCCGCCTGCTTACCAACATACGGCGGACACCCACTGCCCGGGTTAGGGGCAATGGGATTTCTTTGCGTATTCGGTTGTCAACGATTCCGGTGTTCCGTCCCTAACGAAAACCGCCCTTTCGGGCGGTTTTCGCGTTTTTACACGCGCGGCCGTGAGGCCTTAACCCGCTCGAAGAAGTTGGCTTGCGTAAGTGGTAAACACGTAGAAGAAAGATAGCAGCAAGAGTCCTGGGTGTCAAATAAGCTGCAGCCGGGGCCCGAACCGCATACCTAAGCCGTTTCCGGGCCGTACCCCGAGCGCGGAAAAGGCCCGGGCACAGTGCCCGGGCCTTTTCCCCTTTGGGTGCGTTTGGGGACGTTAGTCCTTCACCTCTTCGCGGATCTTCTCGATGTAGCGAGCCGCTGCCTGCTGGCCGCCGAGCCCGAAGGATAGGCCGACCGCGAGCGCGAGCGCTACGACGATACCGGTAAACAAGGTCTGGACGAACACCGTCGCGACATTGAGCTGTGCCAATGCGGCGAGGATAGCGAAGACCCAGATGGACCAGCGCGCGACGGAACCGAGGAAGTTAGCCGACGAGAGGTTGGCTGCCTTCGCAGAGCCCGAAACGACGCGTTGCGCTGCCTCTGCGATGACGGCAGCGACCAAGAGGATCAAGACCGCAGCGATGACGCGCGGCAGGTAGCCGAGGACGACATCGGTGAGGAAGCCCGTCACCTGCGTGAGATTCAGGACCTCGAGCGCGGCAACGAGGAACACGACGATGAAGAACCACTTCACGAGTCCGCCGAGGAAACGGCCAGCGGACATCTTGAAGCCGGCGCGCTCGACGATGCGGTCGACGCCCGCGGAGCGGAGCGCCTGGTCGACGCGAAGCGCGTCAACCACCTGCGCGACGACGCGGCCGAGACCGACGCCCACGAGCCATCCGATCACGAAGATGATGATGGCACCGAGGAGGAGCGGCACGAAGCTTATGAGGCCAGCCAACAGGTCGTTGAAGGCCATCTGGAGAACGTCAGCCCAATCTTGGAAAGGCATAGGATGAACAGGGGTTATCGGTAATGCACCCGCAGGTCGTTAATGCCTGCTTACCCAAAGTGTAGCAAGGGGTAAGGCCCCCGGAGGGGGCCTTGTGGATTATGAAGAAGATGCGGGTGAGGACCCTACTGGAGCCCGAGACGGTCGAAGATCGCGCGATGGGGGTAGTCGCGTACGTCGCGGATGAGACGGTCATAGACGCCGACGCGGTAGCGGAAGTCGGGCGTGAGGAATGCGGCGTAGCGGAGTTCGCGCCCGAGTTCCGCTTCGATGGCATGTATCGCGGTCTTGAGGGCTCGCTCCTCGATGCGATCTGCGACGATGAGTACGTCCACTTTCGGCTCGATAGCGCCGGTAAAGAGGCCGGAGAGGAGCACCGCCTTCAAGGAGCCGACCTTCTTGAAGACGCGTATCAGGTCCGCATCCTTCACGGTTGTCGTGGAGCGCAGGAAGACGCGGAACGGCTCGTAGTGCTCGAACCGCTTATTGGCCTGGTACGTCACAGTCTTCCCTCCCCTGCGCGTGATGATGCCGCTTGCCAAGAGGAGCGCCATTTCGCGTCGCGCCTGCCCCTTCGTGAGCTTCGCTCGGAATGCGGCGTCCTTGAAGGAGAAGGAGGCGTCGTCATTGAAGAGGAAGAGCCGGAGCAATTTCATGCGACCCGGAGAACCGAAGATCTTAGCGAGAGGGTCCATGTGCGTCCGGGCATTGTACGAGCCCGAGAGCGCCTTGCGCAAGGCGGGGATATATACCAGAAAAAGCCCCGAGGGGGGCTTTTTCTGTAAGTAGTATCCGGGCATGGTCTCCCCGCGGTCACGCATAAATCGTTGCTACGATTTTGCTCGACCCCGTCTCGGCGCGGACGCGCCTCCGACCTTGCGACAGGCTCCCAGCCTGTCTCACCCGCCTCGCTTCCGAATTCAGCTGAATTCGGACTTCGTGCGCTGCGGCCGAAGGTCTCCTTAAATAATCCTTTCGGATTATTTAAGAGTGACCTTCCCGCCCGCCTCGGTAACCTTCTTCGCGAGCTCGTCCGCGTCCTCCTTCTTCATGCCGGTCTTCAGCA
>CAZMFT010000004.1:9188-26833 GCA_964565655.1 uncultured Candidatus Saccharibacteria bacterium | reverse complement strand
GTAACCTTCTTCGCGAGCTCGTCCGCGTCCTCCTTCTTCATGCCGGTCTTCAGCATGGAAGGAGCTGCGTCGACGAGATCCTTTGCCTCCTTGAGGCCGAGACCGAGCGCCTCCTTCACCGCCTTGATGACGGCGATCTTGTTGCCGCCGGCGTCCGAGAGCTCTGCATCGAACGAGGTCTTCTCCTCGCCTCCGGCTGCGCCGCCTGCCGCAGGGCCTGCGACGGCGACCGCTGCTGCGGATACGCCGAACTTCTTCTCGAAGACCTTCACGAGTTCATTAAGCTCGAGGACGGCCATCTTCTCGATCTCCTCGACGATCGACTTAAACTTCGCCGGAACCTCGACTTCCGTCTCTGCTGCAGCAGGCGCAGGAGCCGCAGCTGCTTCAGTCGCCGCTTCTGCTGCTGCCTCTACCGCACCCTCCTCCTGCTTTACTTCGTCAGACATAGTAATGGTGTGAATCTAAATAAGTTACGCTCCCTTCTTCTCTGCGATCTTGTTGAGCGCGATCACGAAGCCCTGGATCGGGCTGTTGATGACGTTCACGAACATGCCGCGAAGGACCGGTACCGGAGGTATGGTCGCAACCGACTGCATCTTCGCCGCGTCCGCGAAGAGGCCGTCGAACACGCCGCCTACGATAGAGAGCGAGTCCTTGTGCTTCTTCCCGTGCTCCCAGATGCCGCGTGCCGGCGCCGTCGTGTCATCCGTACCCCACGCGACCGCTATCTCGCCAGGAAGCTCCGGAAGGTCTCCGGCGAATCCGCGTTCCGCGAGCGCACGCTTGATGAGAGTCTTCTTGGCGACGAAATACTTGGTACCGTCGGCCTTGAGAGTCTTCCTCATCGCGGAGGTATCGAAGACCGAGAGCTTGCCGAACTTCACGAACACGACCGAGGTCGCTTCCGCGAACGCTTCTTTGAGCTTCGCTACGATGTCCTGCTTTTTCTCCTTAGTAATTGCCATGTATTTTTGTTCGTACGAAACGGCGACGGTCCCGCTTAATGCGGGACCGAAGCGAGGAGAATAATTGAACACAGTAGGACCAATGGCCAACCTGTGTCCGTTCCTCGGTAGGATTTATCGCCCCGAAGGGCTACCCACTGTCTTCGGTCCGTACAGAGGGGAGCTTACCAGCTTCCCTCCCCTCCCGCAACGAGCAGGTTCAGGAGACGAGCCGGAGCGTGACCAGGGCCGCTGCGAGGATGAGGGCGAATCCGCTCGTGAACTTGAGGAAGTGGAGGAAGTAATCCATAAGCCTAGAGGTTGGTGACGGTGATGAGGGTGAGATTCGGGTACGATGCGAGCTGGCGATCGAGGTAATCGGAGACGCCGCGCATGAAATTCGTATCGGGATTTTTGGCCACCGTCTCGTCCATGAGCCGCTTCGCGCCTTCCGGGTCCTTGGCATAGAGAAGCACGACCGAGTGGAAGACCGGTGTAAGCGGATTCCCGGGAGAGAGCGCATACGAGCCTTCGATGAGCGTAAGCGCGTCCGTAAGCCGGTCTTCGCCGAGCGCGGTCATGAAAAGGAGCAGGTAGACGTAATTGAGTCGCGCGCGGTAGTGATCGGGAGCGGCTGCGATATATGCCTGGTATCGCTCATCATATATCCGAGCGACCTCGAGGATACGCCCCTTCAACTCCTGCGAAGGCTCTTTCGTGAGTGTCAGCAAGGAACCCTTGATGAATGAGGAGGAGGAGAGGCGCAAGGATTCGAAGCTCGAGGTCCGAGTCAGGGATGCGGCGAGAGCCGCCCGCTGACCTCCTGCGTCCTTCGGATTGAAGCTCGCGAACAAGGCGGACTGTCGACGATACTCGGCACCGAGGACCATGACGAGGGAGAGGAGCGCGAGCGTTGTGAGGCCGAGCGCGAGCACTGTCCGTCCCTGCTTCCCCATGGTGACGCCCAGGTCCTCATGCGCGGTCTCTCGTTCCAAGGAGAGGAGGTATGCGCCCACGACTGCGAGAAGCACGTAACTCGCGATTGTGTCGAAGCCGGTCTGCAGCTGCAAGAGATGTACGAACGGGAGCGCGAACAGGATGGCTGACTCCGCTCCGGAAACGAGCCCGCGCTCGCGTGCGCGATACGCGACCAGGAGATACGCGACGATAAGAAGGAGGAATGCGAGCGCGCCGACCGCGCCGGAACCGACGAGCGTGTCTATGAATACGTTATGCCCGCGCTCGAACCATATCTCGCCCAGATTCTTCCGATCGAACAGCGTCGGATCGAAATGGCGCTCCATCGCGTAGTTGAAGTTCTCCGGTCCCCAGCCGAGGAATGGCCGCTCCCCTATAGCCTCCTCGCTCTTCTCCCATACGATGATGCGAGCAGCGGTCGATTGCGCTATGTACGCTTCCTGCACACGGGAGCCCGGCGTAAAGAGCATGCCGATGGCGACCACTGCCCCCAGGATGAGCACCCCGCCCCAGATGAGGCCGGCGCGAGCGCCCCAGGTCCGCGGCAAGAAACGCGCGGCAGCAAGGTACCCTGCGAGGAATATGAGGAGCGCGAACAAGGCGGCGCTCGATGCGCGCGCGGAGCCGAGTACGGATGCGATGCCGCCGTTCCCATTGAAGGCGCCGTATCCCACAAGGAGCGGCGAGAGGGCGACGGCGACGAGCGCCGCGATGAGCCACGTGCGCATCCGGCCGGCACCCGTGCGGATGAGCTCGATGAGTCCGATCATGAACGCGAGCACGAGATATGCGCCTGCATAGGTCTCATTCCCCAGAGAGAGCCCGGTATTCCCGAGATCTATCCAGAGGAACCTCTCGAAGAGACCCATGCCTCCTACCCCGAGTATCGAGAGGATGCTGAATGCGGTTGCCGAGAAGAGGACGGTGCGCCGGACGAGGTGCCAGTCCCGCGTCGAGAGCATCTCCCCGAGAATGACCATGAGGAGCGCGAGATGCGCAAGGTAGATGACGCCGCTCGACCAGAAGATATCCGACCAGAAGGAGCGCGCTGGGTAGAGACCCGTAAGCGCCGCGAGGACCTGGGTCAGAAGGACGCCGAGAATCGCTGCAAGGAACCAGCGCTTCCCTATCCGCACATGCCCGGCGCCCGTGCGATAGAGTCGATAGGCCGCCATGAGGATGAGCGCATCCGTAAGCGCGATTACCAGGAAGAACTTCGAGTTGATGCCGGAGTAGAAGAGCCCGGGGAGCGTGAAGAACGGGAGCACGGCGAGCGAGAAGGCGGCGAGGTAGCCCGTGTCGGTCGTGCGCATAGCCCTCATAGTAGCGTCAGGAAAAACGAAAAACCACCCCGAAGGGTGGTTTTTCGTTCCGTGAGCGGAGCCTAGCCGAAGCCGCGGCTCGCGCTCGCCTTAGCTAGAAGACTAGTTAAGGGTGAGGATGCCAGACTGGTAGTCCTCGAGTTCGAAGTCGAAGACGTTCCAGGTCGTGGTGTCAGACGTTGCCCAGCCGATCGCCTCGAGAGAGACGCGGTATGCGCCGTCGTCCTCAGCCGAGTTGTTCTGCTGAACGACCGTGAGAGTGACCTCTGCGGTCTCGTTCTCATCGATCTGGATGTTGTTTGCGGAGACCTCGTCACCATCGCCGCCAGTCAAGTCGACGTATGCGCTCACATCATCGGTCGTGGCAGTGCCAGAGTCGGTGATGGTGTAGAGCATACCGTTCGACGAGATGGTCGAGTCAGCGATCGTGGTTGCCGTCGTAGCGGCTGCGGTGCGCGAGACGTAGACGTCATCGCCGACTGCAGTCACGTTGAAGACGAGCTCGAAGGTACCAGCATCGTCGTCGGTGCTGTTGTTCTCCGTGCGGGTCTCAGAAGCCGAGACGAACTCGGTCTCGATACCGACTGCGCGGAGCTCGAACGTACCAGACGTTGCGGAACCGGTCTTGTCGCCATCAGCAAGGTCCTCGCCGGTCTCATCCTCGACATCGAAGTCAGCCGAGTTGGTCTGAGCCTCGCCGAGTGCGAAGGAGACCGTGTCGCCTGCATCCAAGGTGTCGCTCGTCGAGAAGAAGTCTGCGGTGACCATGACCTCTGCGGTCTCGCCTGCCTCGATGGTCCAGTCAAGGTCATCGAAGACAACTGCCTCCTGGCTGTTGTCAGAGTCAGACGTGCTGAGAGTCTCAGACGCGACCTCGTCGCCGTCCACCATGAGGTGGAGAGCAGAGATGAGGTCGTCTGGGTCGTTACCCGTTGCCTCAACCGAGGTGACGGACACGACGATGGAATCGATGGTGAGGTCGGAATCGCCCTCTGCCTCGAAGGTCATCGACATGACATCGACATCATCGGTGTCGTCCTGGTCGTCGATAACGATCGTGCGAGCGTCGTTGACCGCGTCATCGTCCTCATCGATCTTGAGCTCGACATCCGACGCCGAAGCGAAGGAGGTGAAGCTGAAGGTGCGAGTACCCGTCGTTGGGTCCTCAGAGACCGTTGCGCCATCTGCATCCTCGAAGCGGACCTGGCGGAAATCAACCGTCCAGGTGTCGTCGAGGTCAGAAGAGTCGAGGTTGTCATCGCCAGTGATAGCGACGGTGAGCTCGCCCGTCTCGCCTGCCTCGAGGATTGCATCATCGAGGGAGACAGTCTTCGTCCAGTCGTTGTCGTCGTTGAACTCGTCCGCATCAACGCGGGCGACCTCCTCGCCGTCGAACCAGACAGAGACCTCTGCAGCGTAGTCCTCGAAGTCCGAGGAAGCCGTACCCTCATCGAAGACGAGGCGGACTGCCGTGAACTCGAGGTCAGAACCGTCGTCAGCCTCTATCTCGAGGCCTGCAACCTCCACATCCTCCTCGTCCTCACCGACCTCCTCGTTGTTGAGGGAAGCCATGAGCTCGTAAGAGTCAACGGAGCCTGCACCGCCTTCGAGACCGGAGCTGCCACCGGTGGAACCACCCGTGGAGCCGCCTGCCATAGCGGAAACCTTAGCCCGAGTGATCGGACCGAAGTAACCAGCTGCTGGAGAGATACCGACCGAAGCCTGGTAGGCTGCGAGCGCTGCTGCGGTCTGGGCACCGAAGTAACCCGTTGCGCCTGCAGGGATCGAGAAGCCCTTGCTGATAAGCCAGTTCTGGAGCGCCGTGACATCTGCACCCGTCGAGCCGATCGTGAGATCGCGCGTGAAGGTTGCCGATGCGGAAGCACCGCCAGAGAGAGCCGCGAGCTGAGCCTGAAGCGCAGCAATCTGCGCAGCAAGATCATCTGCCGTAGCCGCCTTTGCAGGAACTGCGAAGGAAGCGAACGACATCGCGACGAGTCCGAGACCCGCGACGACAGCTGCGACCTTCGCAACTGCGTTCGTGTTCGTAATGCTCATAATTTATTTTAGTTTTTTACCTTTCGGGCGGCGCGCGGGACGGTAATAAAGGTGTCCTGCGCGTCGTCCTACGTTCTTTGTAATGCTCCGAAGAGCGTACGCACTTTCACACTAGTCCTGCGGGGAGCAATATCGCCTCGCTCCCCACAGGCTAGTTGGCAAGATGGGATCCGTGCTTCCGTGCATCCGTGTCGTTCAAAATCATCCATGCATCCCGTACCTCCTCTCGGGGAGGAGACGGGGAATCTCGCCGCTCCTTACGAGGAAACGGCGTATATCGTACCTACGATATTCAGCTGTCAATAAACCGTGCGCCCCTTGGCACACTAGACCCTAGTATACGGGTGGCGGGTACGCCCACCATATACGAGGGAATGTGGATAACAGATGAACGGCATAGGCACGAGAAAAAGGCCGTTTCCGGCCTCGGCTCGCCCTATAGAACCGTCGTAGATCCGGTTCCCACAGAGGCACCCTACCCCGAGCAAGGACCCCCGTCAATTCGCACCACCTAGGCCTTTACCAGGCTATAGGTCGTCCAGCGTCGCTTCCCTTCCTGACGGACGACGCCTTCTTGGACAAGAGCCTGGAGTTCGCGCTGTATAGTCTTCTCGCTCACGTCGCGTATAGTCGTGGAGATATCCTTTATATAAGCAGAACCCTTATCAGAGAGAACAGAGAGAATGTGGTCCCTCCTCGAGCCGCGCGCAGGGCTGTCTTTTATCTGTCCTTTAATTTGTCCTTTATCAGCATGGGACACCGATGTGGCTTTAAGGACAGTATTCGGGCGACCTGTCTCATGAGCACGGACAACAGGCTTCTTATCGGCCTGACTCGACGATTTATGGAGCTCCGCTAAGGTCGGCGTGTCACCTAATGCGAGCCGAGGCTCCTCATACCCCGCGATCTCGTGGAGGAGATTCTCCGCCTCCTTCGCTATCATCTCCGCATTCATAGGGGAAAGCAGGCCGGTCGTCCGGGCAAGCGCCATAAGGCTTGAAAGAGACAGGAGCTCGCGCGATAAGGATGTCCGGCTCTCAAGTGGTGGAAGTACTGCGCCATCTATAAGCGCTATCGCGGTCTCTTCCGCACGCGCGCGGAGCGCCGCCGAATGTCCGAAAGCGGGGGTCACCAGGTGGACCGCACGCGCGAGTCTTTCGGCCTTCTTGTAGATATAGACCCGACGGATGTCTTTATCGAATATATTGGAGAATATGCCTTTTTCTAGGACAAAATCACTATTTACACGTGTATCTGCTCGCTGTGTGGAAGACAGATTATGTCCTTTAGAATCCATAAATGCCCTATAGGTGTCCTTTATTATACTCCTCCTCTATCGGTCGCGACAAGGACAACGCGGCGAGCGTCCACACCTCTTGGAAATCGCTGTGGATTATGACCAAAAAATGCACAGGTTTACGGGCGCGATGGTAAAATTCGTCTATGAAAAGGAAGAGCGAGCGCGAGAAGAAGCCCCGTAATACGGGTCTTCTTCTTAAGTCGGTGAGTATCATCGCCTTGTTCGCATTCGGGCTCATCCTCCTCTTATCGGTCTTCTCTTTGGGCGGCCCTGTGGGTACTGCCCTCTTTGCGCAAGCCTTCGGGTTCCTCGGGGTCGCGGCGTATGCGCTTCCGGTAGCGATACTCACCCTGGGTGTCTCCTTGCTCCTTGGGCGCGCGGTCGTCGACACCATAACCGCGGCCGGCATCATCCTTATCGCGGTCTCTCTCTTGGGACTCCTCGGCATGATCGTGAGTGCCTGGGGAGGCGTCGCCGGGAGCCTCCTTTCCGGTACGGCGTCTGAATTGGTCGGCGTATGGGGCGCGATCGTAGTCCTCGGTGGCATGGCCGCGATAGGGCTCGTGCTCGCGGTGGGTGCAGACGCCATGCAGTCGGCATTCGCCGCACTCTTCTCGCGCGCGACTTCCGCAGCTGGCGCGCTTAAGGACGCGCGCATACCGGGCTCGACCGAGGACGCTGCACCTGTCGCTGAAGCGGCAGCAGCGGTATCCCCTTCCGCAGCTCCCGAGGAAGCGAAAGAACCGACGGTTACGATGTTCAATCGCGCCGATACCGGGGGGGCTGCGCGCCAGGCCGATATGATCCGGAATTTCGACGCGGAGTACGATCCTCCTCCGCTATCCTTGCTCGGCGCTGACACGGGACGTCCTGGTACCGGGGATATCAAGGCGAACGCGAATATCATCAAGCGGACCTTCCAGAACTTCGGCATCCCGGTCGAGATGGACGAGGTATCGGTGGGGCCTACGGTCACCCGTTACGCGATAAAGCCTGCGGAAGGCGTCCGTCTCTCGAAGGTAGTGAGTCTCCAGTCGAACCTCGAGCTCGCCTTGGCAGCGCACCCGGTCCGCATCGAGGCTCCTATCCCCGGGAAATCCTTGGTCGGCATCGAGGTGCCGAACACGACGAAGGCCATGGTAGGCCTCGGCGGCGTCCTCTCCGCTCCTGAATGGACAGAGAACAAGAAGCAGCTCCTCGCTGCAGTCGGTCGGGACATCACGGGTACCCCGCATTACGTGAACGTCGCCAAGATGCCGCACGGGTTAGTTGCCGGCGCGACCGGCTCCGGAAAATCGGTCGCCATCCACGCCCTTATCACCTCCCTCCTCTATCGAAACGGCCCGAACCAGCTCCGGTTCATCATGGTCGACCCGAAGCGCGTGGAATTGACCCTCTACAACGGCATCCCTCACCTTCTGACGCCGGTCATCACGGACCCTAAGAAAGCCATCCTATCCCTCAAGTGGGCGGCGAAGGAGATGGAGCGCCGGTACAACATCCTCGAGACCGAGGCGGTGCGCGACATCGAGTCGTACCATACCTCCGTATTCGAGCCCGCAAAGAAGAAGAAATCGGCCGACATGCCGGAAGCGATGCCGTATATCGTGATCGTCATCGACGAGCTCGCCGACATCATGCAGAGCTATCCGCGCGAATTGGAGGCCGCGATCGTACGTCTCGCGCAGATGTCGCGCGCGGTCGGCATCCACCTCATCCTTTCGACGCAGCGTCCGTCGGTGAATGTCATCACTGGCCTCATCAAGGCGAACGTGCCGACTCGGATGGCCTTGCAGGTCGCCTCCCAGATAGACTCGCGCACCATCCTCGACCAGGGCGGTGCGGAGCAGCTCCTTGGCGCTGGCGACATGCTCTACCTCTCAAGCGATATGCAGAAGCCGGTGCGCCTTCAGACCGCCTACATCGGCGAGAACGAGGTGAAGAAGATCGTCGCTCACATAAAGACGAAGAACGCAGGCGAGCTCTCTACCCTCGACCTCGGCGGCGGGAATAACGCGCCGGGAGAAGGACCGTCGCATGCCGCGGACGCTATCGGCCTCGCATCCGCTTCGTTCGAGGACGACGATATCGATGATGACCTCTACGAGCAGGCGCGGGTCGCGGTCGAAGAGGCGGGGCGCGCCTCGACGTCCTACCTCCAGCGGAAACTCCGCATCGGGTACTCGCGCGCCGCAAGACTCATGGATGTGCTCGAGCAGAAAGGCGTCATCGGCCCGGCCGACGGCGCGAAACCGCGCGAGGTTTTGTCGCGAGGAGGCGCAGGCGCCCCTGCCCCGTCGGGAGACGACGACATGAACCGCGAGTTCTGATAGGCATATGCTCGTTCGCGGCGCGATATCTCTCGTCCTCGTCCTCCTCGCAGGCTACGGCTTTTTTGAGGCGGCACCGCTTATCCGCGGTCCTCGCATCGATCTCGACACGGGCCTGTATGCCGGCTCCGCGGACGGCTTCTTCACGATCTCTGGCACCGCCATACATACGCAATCACTCTCCCTTAATGGCGCATCGCTTCTCATAGACGAGGAAGGACGGTTCGGGAAGACGCTCCTCCTCCCTTCCGGGAACGCTATACTGACGCTCGAAGCCGGCGACCGCTTCGGGCGTACGGTGGCGAGACGCCTCGAGGTGAGCGTGCCATAGGAGGCCGATTATTTGAGTCTTACTTGAGAACGTTATGCCGAAGAAATCATCGAAGGCCGCAAAGACAGTCGAACCGGCCGCGAAAGCGGAAGGAGAGGGCGGCACGAGCGCTCGCGCCAAATCCATAGAGCTCGCCATCAAGGAGATAAAGACCAAGTTCGGCGATGAGGCGATCATGACGTATGGCGCCGGGAAGCCCGCAGCGATTCCCTCCATATCGACCGGCTCCATCGGGCTCGATGCGGCGCTCGGGGTGGGCGGCCTTCCCCGCGGCCGCATCGTCGAGATCTACGGCCCGGAATCGTCCGGCAAGACGACCCTGACCCTCCACACCATCGCCGAGGCACAGAAATTGGGAGGCGTGTGCGCGTTTGTCGACGCGGAGCACGCGCTTGACCCGGAGTACGCGCGGAAGATCGGCGTCAAATTGGACGAACTGCTTATCTCGCAGCCGGACACTGGCGAGCAGGCCCTTGAGATCGTCGAGTCCCTGGTGCGGAGCGGGAACGTCGATGTCATCGTCGTCGACTCGGTCGCGGCACTCACTCCTAAGGACGAGATCGAGGGAGATATGGGTCAGCAGCAGATGGGCAAGCAGGCACGCCTCATGTCGCAAGCGCTGCGGAAACTCACCGCAATCGCGGCGAAATCGAAGACGCTCATCATCTTCATCAATCAGATCCGCATGCAGATCGGTATGATGTTCGGGAACCCAGAAACGACGACGGGCGGTAAGGCGCTGAAGTTCTACACCTCGGTGCGTCTCGATATCCGTCGCATCGCATCCATCAAGAAGGGCGAGGAGGTCGTGGGTGGCCGCCACCGCGTGAAAGTGGTGAAAAACAAGGTCGCGGCGCCGTTCAAGACGACCGAATTCGACCTCCTCTATAACGAGGGCATTTCTCGTGAGGGAGAGCTCATCGCGCTCGGCGAGAAGTACGACCTCATAGAGAAGGCCGGAGCGACGTATCGCTTTAACGGCGAGAAGCTCGCGGTCGGCTATGACGCGACGCGCACGTTCCTCCGCGAGAACAAGCCGATAGCGAAAGAGCTCCTCAAGGCTATCCGCGAGAAGCTAGACCACGCGTAGCTCGCGTATGCGCCCGTAAGGGCGAAGCGCGTCATAGACCACCCAGAGGACAGCCGCGAGGACGGTGAGCGTGAGTGCCTGCACCAGTACCTCGGTATGCGTAAACGCGGAAAGATAGAAGCTGACTGCTGAAAGAAGATCTGCAGGCGCGTTCTCGAAGACGCGCGCGACCCACACTTCCCTGCCGATGCCCCAGAGCGCAAGGAGGGCGAGCGCAGGACCGAGGACATACCCGCGAGTCGCCACGCGAAGCAAGCGCACGCGATAGACGCGGCGCATGACGACGGACTCTATCCTGGATTCAGTCTGCATGGTGTTCATCGAATGTAGTCTTGAATAATTTCTTCGCGCGATGGACGCGGGTCTTCACCGCCGCGATGGAGGAGCCTTCCGCGCTCGCGACCTCCTCCTGCGTCTTCCCATCCAAAAACTGTAACGTTAGGACGCGGCTCGCGGTCTCCGGTAGTTTCGCGAGTGCGGCGACGACCTCGTCTTTTATAGTCAGTGTCTCGACGAAATCATCGGTATCGCGCAATGATTCATAATGCTCGGGATCGAGAGGGACCGTTCCCGTCCGTCGCTTCTTCATTCCCTGGTACCGGGTGAACGCGAGCCGAGTAAGGATGGTGTACGCCCAGGAGGAGAACTTCGCTCCCTCTTGAGGCGCGTACCGGTCCGCGTAGAGATAGATGCGCGTGAATGTGTCCTGGACTATCTCCTCGGCGTCCTCCGGCACGCGGAGTATCGAGGTCGCCTTCCGGAGGAAGGCTGCTTCGTACCGGCGCACGAGTATGCGGAAGAGGTCGGGCTCTGCGGCACTGAGCCGGAGGATTTCCTCGTCGCTCCGAGGGTCGTCGCTTGATACAGTCTCCATTACCCGGTACTATAGCGCTATCTTGCCCGCCGGGCATTTTTTATAACCCCCGGCCCCTGTGCAGGGTTTCGTACTTACCGACCGCTAATCTGCATCCTTATGGCCGTACTCTCATACAACGAGATAGTCCCGAAGACCGTCATCGAATACAACAACGAGCCGTACGAGGTCCTGTCTTCGCACGTCTTCCGCATGCAGATGAGGAAACCGGTGAACCAGACGAAGCTGCGTCAGGTCATCTCGGGGAAGGTCATCGAGATCTCATTCCACCAGAGCGAGACAGTGAAGGAAGCGGACATTGAATGGATGGATGCGGTATACCTCTATTCGAACCGCGGCGAGTCCTGGTTCGCAGAGGCGGGGAACCCGAAGAATCGCTTCTCCTTCGCAGAGGATGCGGTGCACGACCAGGTGCAGTGGCTCGTCCCCAATAAGGAGATAGAGGTCATGGTCTACAAGGAGAAGCCGGTCTCCTTGAAGATCCCTATCAAGGTCGACCTCAAAGTGAAGGAAGCGGCACCGGCCGTGAAGGGTGATACGGTGTCGGGAGGCAGCAAGCAGGTCGTCCTCGAGTCGGGCGCCTCGGTCAACACTCCCCTCTTCATCAACGAAGGTGACGTGCTCAAGATAAACACGGAGACCGGCGAGTACGTCGAAAGAGTTACTAAATCCTAGACGGATTCCCAGTCGCAAAGGAAAATCCCCGCCTTGCGGGGATTTTCCTTAAGTCAGATTAAAAACTTTCGAGTGCGAGGCGCGGGCAATCGATGTTCGCAGGCGTATCGAGTATACGACGAAGAACATCGATGGGCGCCCGTAACAAAGCAATCGGGAGTTTTGGACCGGCTTACGCTTGGAGGTACGGCAAAAGCGCCATATACCGCGCGCGCTTTATCGCAAGCGCTATCTCGCGCTGGCGCTCGGCGGATACGCCCGTGCGCTTCTTCGAGAGCATGCGCGCGTGCGGGTCCGTGAACTGCTTCAAGTAGCCGACATCCTTGTAGTCGACGTACTTCTTGTGCTCGATCTCCTCTCGTTCTGCCTGGTAAGCCATGATGAATTATTTACTGCATTAAAACGGGATGTCCTCCGGATTGATCTCCTCGTCCGGGTACTGTATCGCGTCGCCTCCGGAAGCCGCGGGCGCCTCCGGGAACTCGTCGGCTGCGCGAGGTCCGGTCGAAGCGCCTCCGCGCGCGCCGCCGTCCGCGCCGAACTGGAAGTTGTCTACCACGATCTCGGTCTTGTAGTTCTTCTTGCCTTCCGCCTCCCATGAGCGCGTCTGGAGGCGTCCCTCCACGTAGACCGGACGACCCTTCTTGAGGTACTGCCCCATCACCTCGGCGACGCGGCCGAAGGCGACGATGTTATGGAACTCGGTCTGCTCCTTCTGGCTTCCGGACGCCTTGTCCTTGTAGGTGCGATTGGTCGCGAGCCCGAAGGTGACGACCTGCTGGCCGGACGGCAAGGCGCGGCTCTCGGGGTCGCGGGTCAGGTTTCCGTAGAGAAGTACCTTGTTGAGATACATGTTAGGAGACGGCGCTCTCGAGTGCCGCGTCGAGCTCGGTGTCCGACACCGGCTCATCGCCGGATTCAGCCGGCGTCTGGCGGAGCTCCTTCATCTCGGCGGAGTGCTTCGCCTCTTCTTTGGTGGTGCGGATGTCGAGGAAGCGGATGACGCGCTTGTCCGCCTTCACCGCCTCAAGCACCGCGTCATGCCCCTCCCCGTCAGCTTCGTATGCGAACCAGGCGAAGTGCGCGGAGTCGAAATCGCGGCGGCCGGCCGTCTCGGAGCGCGAGATAGTGTAGGCGAGCTGGATCTTCTCCGGGGTGCCCTCGGCGATTATCGCCCCACCTGCAGCCCCCTTTATAGCCTCGTACGCCTTCAAGGCCTCGGTCTCGGAGACCTCCGGATCGAGGTGGAACGCAAGCTCATAGACGCGCACCTCCGCGCCTGCATCTTCTACGGTAAGCGCGTCTTCGCGCGCCTCTTCTGTCTTTCGTGCCATAGTGGGCAAAGAGTACCACGGGGTATGGCGCCCGGCAAACGAGGCCGCTACGAAGCCGCCGGGAGCCCGAACGCCCGTATCGCGTTCTGGAGAACCGCCTCCCGGACCCGCTCCCGCTCCTCCCCGCGAATTTCTGCGAGCGCGGTCACGACCTCGGGAATGGAAAGGGGGTCGTTCCTCTGTCCCCTCCTCGACTTGGGGGCGACATAGGGGGCATCCGTCTCCGTGATGAGCCTATCGAGAGGCGCGAATCGTATCGCCTCATCGTAATCCCGAGCGAACGTGATGACCGCCGTATAGGAGGCGGTGAAATCGAGCGCGTAGACGCGCCGCGCGACCCCGACATCACCCACGAAGAAATGGACGTTCCCCCGAAGCCGGTCGCCGTACTCCTTTTTCGCGCTCTCGAGTATCTGCAAGAGGTCATCGTATGCATCCATCGTACCTTTGGACGGACGGCCATGAATCATCAAGGGTTTTCCGGACTCTATCGCGAGCGCGACGTGCCGGAGGAATAATTCCTTCTGTTCACGCTTCACTTCCTCGTTCGCATCTTCCGGTCGGAAATAATCGATGCCGCACTCCCCTACCGCGACCATCTTCGGGTCAGCAAGCAAGGCGCGCATCGCCCTCTCATCGAACTCGGAAAGCGGCGTGTCATTCGGGTGATGGCCCGCGGTCGCCCACAAGGTCGGCACATCCTTGACGAACGCGAGCGCGCGTTCCGAGGATTCCCTATCGACACCGACCACGAGCCCGCCTATCCCCTCCTCGCGCATGCGCGCGAGGACTGCATCGCGATCGTCCGCGTACTTGTCGAACTGGATGTGGCAGTGAGCGTCGAAATAGCGCATGGGGAGACGATAGCATGAAGGGCGCCGCTGTGGCGGCGCCCTTCTCTTATTTCGCCTCCTCCGGAGGCGGCTCTTGCTTCTTTTGAGGCCCCTTCTTGCCAGGGTCACGCATCTTGCTCGCTTCGCCTTGGGCCATCGATAGCTCCTGCTCCTTGTCTTACAGGAGCTAACCACTGGACATCCTCTTACGCAAGGCGCGGGAAGAGGTTCTCCGGCTTCTTGTTCGCCGCGACGGCAGTGAGTATCGCGGTTGATGTCTCCGGCATCGCTGCCGAGAGGTGCGCGGCGATCTTTGCGAGATGACGCACGAGCTTCTCGATGACGGCGCGCGCCTCGTCCGCGGTAGCCACGTCTTTGATCTTCTTATACGGCTCCTCGGTCGTCATGTATTCGTCGCCCTTCGCGACGTGCTCGAAAATGAGATCCATCGCCTCATGGAACGCGTAGCGTGAGATCTTCTCCGTGAACGCAAGCTCGATGAACGTATCCTCTGCCGTGAGCGAAACGGGTGAAGCGAGATGGTCCTCCGCGAGCTTCATCACGCGGGCGACGAGGTTTCCGAGCCCATTCACCAGATTCGCGGTGTACCACTCATCAAGGCGTTCCCAGGTCACGTCCGAATCCTCGAACGGGTGCACGTGACGCAACAGGAGGTAGCGTGTCGCTTCTGTCCCGTATTTCCGGACGAGTTCATACGGGCTTATGACATTCCCGAGTGACTTCGACATCTTCTGACCGCCCGAGTTTATGAACCCGTGATAGAAGACGGTATCGGTATTCTTGACTCCCGCAGACATGAGCATCGCCTGCCACATGAGTGACTGGAACCGGACCTGGTCCTTCCCCGCCATCTGAAGCACTTCGCCCTCTTCCCAGAATTTCTTGAAATTGCCTTCCGAGTCCTCCGGCCACCCCAAGGTCGAGATGTAGTTGGTGAGGGCATCGAACCATACGTACATCACCTGCGTATCGTCGCCCGGGACCGGCACGCCCCACGAGAGCTTCTCTTTCTGCCTCGAGATGCTGAAATCCTCGAGCCCGCCTTTCACAAACTCGAGAGCCTCCTCGCGGCGCCACTCGGGGACGATCACGTCCTTTTGCGAGAGATACTCGATAAGCCGGTCCTGATATTTCGAGAACCGGAAGAAATAGTTCTCCTCGGAGAGGGTTACCGGCTCCTTCCCATGGATGACGCACTTCCCGTCCGCCATATCGCGCTCGGTGAGGAATTTCTCGCACCCCACGCAGTAGAGGCCCTCGTACGTCTTCTTATATATGTCGCCTGCCGCGTCGCACCGCTTCCACATCTCGGACGCGGCCTGGTAGTGCGCAGGATCGGTCGTGCGGATGAACGTATCATTGGAGAGCCCGAGCGTTTCTTTGAGCTTCCTGAACTCCGCAGCGTAGTGATCCGTATACTCCTTCACCCCCTGCCCCGCCTTCTCTGCGGCCTCGAAGATCTTCTGCCCGTGCTCGTCTGTTCCTGTGTTGAAGAAGACCTCGTCTCCCTGAAGCCGCCAAGTCCGGGCAAGTGCATCCGCCTGAAGAATTTCCAAAGCGAACCCGATGTGCGGGTCCGCGTTCACATACGGAAGCGTCGTGGTGAGATACCGCCGCATAGAGGCTAGGCGCTATTGGAGAGCTCGGCGGCCTTCCGCTTCCCTTTCTCGATATCCGCGAAGAATTCCTGCAAGGAGGCTGCGATAGGGACCGAAAGGAGTATGCCGAGGAATCCGGCGAGCTCTGCGCCGGCGATAAGCGCCAGGATGACCAAGAGGGGCGGAAGACCCACGACCTTTTTCACGACCAACGGATAGATGAGATTCGACTCGAACTGATTGAGGATGATGTAGAGCCCGGCGACGATAGCCGCGAGCGCGAGCCCTTCTGCGGAAAAGGCTATCGCGACCGCGAGTATGCCAGCGACCAAGGAGCCGAATATCGGTATCAATTCCGCCATACCGGTGATGATGCCGAGGAGAAGCGCGTGCGGTACGCCCATGATGAGGAGGCCGAGTGTCGTAAGGACGCCCATGATGACCGAGAGGAGGAGCTGTCCCTGCATCCAGAGGCCTATCTTCCGCTTCGCCCGCTGCCAAAGGTCGACGACGTAGTTCTCATGCTTCACCGGCGTGATGAGGCGGAGGAAATCGTCTACGCCCGTCTCTTGAAGCGCGAAATAGAACGAGAGGATGATGACGAGGAAGAGCGCGAATATGCTTCCGAAGAAAGCGGCGATAAGGGAGATCACTCCCTCGGTGCCCGAGGAGAAGACACCCTTCAAGGATACGAGGGTCGTAAACAGCGATTGCGTCTCGCCCGCTTCCGAGGTCGGCGTCAGGCTCGAAAGGGGTTCAGGGATGCTGAGGTCATCGAGGTAGCCCGGGACCGACGCGATGAAGGCTTGCGCCTCGTCGATGATGGGCGGGAAGAAGAAATAGACGACACTGAACACCGACCCGAATACGATGACGTACATGAGGAGGACGGAGAAGACCCGCGCGATCCCACGGCGGATGAAGAACATGACGCCCGGCTCGATAGCGGAGGCGATGACGATGGCAGTCAGGATGAGGAGAAGGAGGTCCTTGAGGAGCCAGGCGATATACGCCGCGACGCCTATGAAAAGCGCGCGAATTATCGTTCCCGGCGTGATGGAGACGTTCACCATGCGGTCCATGAGGGGATACTAGCACACCCCGCCTGGCGCGGCGTTCAGGCGACCGCGTCCTGGATTCGAGCCTTGAGCTCGTTTATCGAAAGACGCTCTTGTTCCCCGCTGTCGCGGTGGCGGAGAGTCACGGTACCCTCGAGATCCTTATTCTCGCCCAAGGTATCGAAATCGATGGTGACGCTAAACGGAGTGCCGATCTCATCCTGGCGGCGATAGCGCTTTCCGATGTTGCCGTTATCGTCCCACGCGATCCCCGGATGGATCTTCTGGAGCTCGCGACGTACTTCCTTAGCTTTCTCGACGAGTTCCGGCTTGTTCTTCAAGAGCGGCGCGACCATCGCCTTCACTGGCGCGATCTTCGGTGGGAGGGCAAGATATATTCGTTTCTCCCCGCCAAGCTCGTCTTCCCTGTACGCGCTCACGAGGACCGCAAGCAGGGTGCGGTCGACACCGAGCGATGGCTCGATGACGTGCGGTGTCAGCTTCTGCTTCGATTCCTCGTCGAGGTACTGCAGGCTCTGACCTGACCCCTTCTCATGCGATGTGAGGTCGAAGTCGGTGCGGTACGCGAGGCCCCACAGCTCCTTCTGCCCGAACGGCCAGTCGAATTCGAAATCGATGGTGCGCTTCGAGTAGTGTGCGCGATCGCCGTCCGCTATCTCGACATCATGGAGGTGCTCCTTGCTGATGCCGACTTCCTTCGCGAACGCGTGCATGAGCCCGTGCCACTCCTCAAACGCTCGCTCCCAGTCCTCGGGCTTTACAAAATATTCGACCTCCATCTGCTCTAACTCGCGGAGGCGGAAGATGAAATCGCGCGGCGCGATCTCGTTACGGAAGGCCTTCCCTATCTGCGCGATACCGAACGGGAGCTTCGG
>CAZMFT010000004.1:0-9088 GCA_964565655.1 uncultured Candidatus Saccharibacteria bacterium | reverse complement strand
CGCATTCGACCAAAGGATCAGAGAACCCGGCGACGTGGCCCGAAGATTCCCAGACCTTCGGGTTCATGAGTATCGCGGCATCGACGCCGTACATGTCATCACGCTCGTCGCGGAAGCGGCGGAGCCACAGGGCTTTTATATTCTCCTTGAGGAGGACGCCCATCGGGCCGTAGTCATAGGTGCCGGCGAGGCCGCCGTAAATCTCCGAGCCGGGATAGACAAAGCCGCGGCGCTTCGCGAGGGAGACTATCTCTTCCATGGACACCTTCATACCTATCCTTGTACCACAGGCGTCTGCTATTGCACCTTGCCGTAGGTCGGCTGGTAGCCCGGATCCCGGCGCGTCTGTATGTCGAGCGCTGGCGCGGTCATCCCGACTGCGGCCTGGGTGAACCGGTCGGTTCCGGTGAGCTTCTGCGCGGAGACGAGGACCGGCGCATCTCCCTGCTGCGAGAGGCTCGGGGTTATGGCGACCTGGAACGCTGCTTCCTTCTTCCCGTGCGCGGATAAGGTGCCGATATTCCACGTGATGGTGCGCGTCGCGTCACTGTAGGCGATACTACCGTCCGACGGCTTCGCGAGCCCGGTGTATTTCACATAGCTCGGGATGGTCATCGACACGACAGCGCCCGCGACTTCGTTGACCGTGTTATCCGCCGTAAGGAGTATCGTATAGCTCGTCTCCGCGCCCACGACCGGCGGCCATGGGCCGTGATTCTCGAACGGACCCTCCGTGCGCATCGCGCGCGAATCGAGCGTGAAGCCGGTCGCGACTTTCACCGTGCGCGTGAGCGTAGAGGAGAGGGACTCCGCTACCCCGCTTTCCCCGACGCGCCTTCCTGCGACCGATACGGTGAGCGTTATCTCCTGCTTCGAGAGGCCCGCGAGCTTATCTCCCGAGAGGGATGCAAACGAGAACTGTCCCGCACCCGTGTCGCCGGGCGAAAGCTCCCGCAGGTTACCGTTGGTGTCGCGATCGAAGAGTATCGTCATCGTCCCGGAGTCATAGAACCCGTCGCGGCTGGCTACCTCATGGGGGTCAAGCGCGGGACCCGAGAGCTTCACCGTGATCCTCCCGTCGAGTATGGAAGCCGGCAGCGTGTTCTTCCAATTGATCTGCGCGCCCACGACGTCGCCCGGTTGTATGACCGGCTTCGCGCTCGTGTCGCCGTCGACCGACAAGGACACTTCTATGAAAGGTCGCGTGATGCCTACCTCGGAGACCGCTGAAGCGTACGCGAGCTCGAGCTTCCCGGACTCAGGGTCCGCGGTCGTGCCCGCGCTCCACCGGAAGACGCGCACGTCGTCGTTCGCGCCGGATAAGGTGCCCGTTACCGTAAACCGCTTCTCCTCTCCCGGCGTGAAGTCGCCGAGAGAAAAGAATGTGCCGCTGTTGCGGCTCGGGATGGACGCATTCGTCACCGTGAACCCATAGGGGTACTGGGCGGTGAGCCCGACGTTCTCTAAAGGTTCTGTCGCGTTCGCGCGCACCGCCAAGGAGAACGTGACAGATTGTCCGGACGAGGTTTCTTTTATCGAGGTCGCGTTGACCGATAGCGGCGACGTGGTGATGGTCACCTCGAACGGCTTCGTGTTCTGGAAGGTCGCGTTCGAGTTCTCTGTCTCGTACTCGACGCGTACCGGGATGGACAGCTTCTCGTTCTCGCTGCCGAAGAGGGTCGCGCGCACGGTCTGCGTGAATCCGCCCCCGGGCTCTATCTCCCCCACCGCGAAATTCTGATGCGTGAGCTCCGTATCCGGATCATCCGCATCCCGCGTGCCCGGAGGGAAATCGATGGCGAGGTTCGCGACGTCTATAGTGACCGGGTTTCGGTTCTGCACGGTAATGAGGAGCGTGACGGTCTCCCCTGACGCGGAGGTCGTCGGCCCGTCGATGAGGATGTCGACATGCTCGTCCGATATGGCGCCGCCGCCCCAGATGAGATACGCGAGCGTCAAGGAGCCCGTGAGGACGAAGAAGGCCAACGCGCCTATGAAGAACTTTACGGCGATAGGCATACGGGGTTTCGTACGATCGATAAGCGGAGCCGAAGGAGCGTCGGCCCATCCGCGGGCGACCGGAGCGGCAACCGGCGCGAGCGTGTCGGGCGTGACGCCGGAACCGGCGGACGGCGTGTAGAGCTTCTCGCGCATGCGCTCCAAGGCGCCAGTCTCTTCAGGGGGCATACGACTCGATTATAGCCCGGAGGCGGCGAGGCTCATATTGGCGCGCGTGACGAATGCCATGCGCTTACGCTCGACCTCCCGCAAGGTCTCTATGGAAAAAGGCTCGAACGTGTTCCCGGGCAGGTCGCCGGTCTCGAGTCCCAAGGCTTCGAGAGTCCGCAGCACCATGAGGCACTCGAGCGCTTCGTGCGCCGCAAGCGGCATCTCCTGGAGCGCAGTAAGGAACGCGGTGAGGAGCGCGAAATACCGTCCGTCTTTCTCATCTGCCGGGACGAGCCGCAGAAGGAGCGCGGCGACGCGCGCGGCGCGCGTCCGCGCTTCGGGCGCGAGCGTTGAGAACCAGCTCTCTACCGGTACGGCGCCGCGCACGCGCCATCCCTCGCGTCCCGCGACGAGCGTGAGGTCGCTCGCGGAAAGCGTCTGCAAGGCGCCGGCGAGCTTCGCGCCTGATTTCTTCACGCCCTGCGCACGCGCATGGATGAGGCCGAGCTCCGCGGTGAGTATGGAGAGCAAGGCGCTCTCCTCCCCCAAGGGGCGCGACCGGAGCACGACACCCGAGGTCGCGTAGCTCTGACGCATAGCTAGGACGTCTTACGGAGAGAGAACGAGACTGCGCCGGTGGAGAGCTCCACGGTATACGGTCCCTCGCCCCGCGTGACCTCGACCGTATCCCTAGGCGACAGCCCCATCGCCTTCCGTGCTTCCGCGACCGCGCGCTGGAATTGGCGTTCATCGCCCTCGAGGATGAGCTCCGGCGTGAGTACCGTGTCGAGCGCGACCCCTTCGGCCTTGAAGAGGATCTTTTTCACGTTCACTTCGTCGGCGAGTATGCCGGCGAGTTCCGGCGAGAGTGTGCCCGGTATGGAAAGGGACGCCAAGGGCTGGCGCACGCCGATATTCGCCTTCTGGCGGAGCGCGAGCGCTTCGGACGCGAGCCGGCGCACCTCCTGCATCTCCCGTATGAGTTCCTCGTTCGCGCGAGCGCCAAACAGCCGCGCGAACAGAGGGCGCGCGACCGTCGGCCACTCGGCAAGATGCACGCTCTCGGGTGCATCCGTACGCTTCACGGCCTGGTATATCTCCTCGGCGACGAACGGGACCACCGGCGCGATGACGCGCGAGAAACGGTCGAGCACGTCACGCAAGGTCGCGAGCGCAGCACGCGCATCCTTCCCCTTCATGCGATCGCGCGAGCGGCGCAGGTACCACGTCGAGAGGTCATCCGTGAACTCACGTATCGGGCGTGTCGCGCGTGGGACATCGTGGCGGTCGAACGCATCGGTCATCTCCATGACGGTCGCGTCGAGTCGCGCGAGTATCCACGTGTCGAGCGGGTCAGCGTTCCTTTCCGATACCTCCTCGGCATCGTTCGCGAAAAGCGAGTAGAACGCGAGGACATTCCGGAGCATGTTGATGACGCGGCTATGCGCCTCCTTCACGTCGTCATCTCGGAACGTGAGGTCCTCGGCCTGCATGACGACGGAGGCCATGAGGTAGTAGCGGAACGCGTCCGCGCCGTAGCGGTCGAACAGGATGTACGGGTCGGTGTAGTTCCCTTTCGACTTCGAGAGCTTCGCGCCGTCGGCGGCATTCACGTTCCCGGTCGTGATCACATGCCTGAAGGACTGGCGGCCGAAGATCTCGACCGATATCGCGTGCATGTAGTAGAACCACGCGCGCGTCTGCCCAATGTACTCGGATATGAAATCGCCCGGCGCGCGCTTCTCGAATTCCGCCTGATTCTCGAACGGATAGTGATACTCCGCGAACGGCATCGAGCCGGACTCGACCCAGCAATCGACGACCTCCGGGATGCGCGTCAAGGCCTCGCCCTTTTTGTCTTGGAGCGATACGCGGTCTATGTAGGGCAGATGGAGGTCGAGCTCGTAGTCTTTGTTATGCGGCAGAGTCACGAATGGGAGCTCGACGACCTGGCCTGTCTTGAAACCGGTATCGCAGATGATACGGCGCGACTCCGTTGCGTCCGCGCCCGCGACGACCGCGGTCATCGTCTCGAGCCCGATGCCGTGCGTGACGATGAGTATCGTCTCACCTGCGTACTTCTCTTCGAGCTCGTAGAGGAAGGCGCCGAACCGGTTCTTCGCATCCTGCTCGCTCTCCCCTCCTCCCGGCAACGGTTCCGTGAATCCGTGCTTTTCACGGAACTCGAATATCGTCTCGATCGGCTTTCCTTCGAGGTCGCCGAAGCGGAGCTCGCGGAGCCGCTCATCGTACGCGATCGCAGACGGCTCGATACCGAGCTCACGAGCGACCGCCTCCGCGGTGAGCTTCGTGCGGGTGAACGGCGACGCGAAAATCTTCGTCACGCCGGCGCTCTTGAGCTTCTTTGCTGCGACCTTGGCCTCCTCCTCTCCGCGCTCCGTAAGCGGACACTTGAGGGCGTCCGTCCCATCGAAATGATTCTTCTGGTTCGAGGTCGCCTCTCCGTGGCGCATCGCATAGTAGCGGTTCCCGCTCTTACGGGTGAGCTGTTTCAATTCCTCGACGGAGCCGACGACGGTGACCTCGCCCTTCGCGTCCTTCCATATCGGCAACGGGCTCGCCCAGAAGCGGTTGCGGGATATCGTCCAGTCCGGTGCGCCCTCGATGATGTGGCGGAAGCGGCCGTGCTTCAAATGTTCCGGCGTCCATGAGATGCGCTCGTTCTCCTCGAGCAGACGGTCTTTGACCGCCTGTATGTCTATGAACCAGCTCGCGACCGCGTTATAGATGAGCGCCGTGCCGCAGCGATAGCAGTGCGGATACGAGTGCGTATAGGACTCTTTCGCGAAGAGAAGCCCGCGCGACTCGAGATCCGCGACAATCTTCGGGTTCGCCTTGCGGATGTACTCGCCGCGGAGGAATTCCGGTACCGCGTCCGTATAGGTCGCGTTCGCATTAAGAAGCTGCACCATGGGGAGCTTCTCTTTCTGTCCTAGGGCGAAATCGTCTTCGCCGTACATGACGGCGGTATGGACGACGCCAGTACCGTCCTCGGTCGTCACGAAATCCGCACCAACGACCAGATACTTCTTCTCCTTCGCTGCCGCTATCTTCGGGACGTCATACAAGGGCTCATACTCGATGCCGACGAGATCCTTGCCTTTCATCGTTATCGATACCGGTCCATGGATGAGGAGCGAGCGCTCCTTCGCGACGATGTAGGTCTCGTCGGCACGCGAGAATGCGACGTACTCGATATCAGGACCCACTGCGAGAGCTACGTTCCCAGGCAAGGTCCACGGCGTCGTCGTCCACGCGAGTATGAAGGTGTTCTCCGGGAGCTTGTGCTTGCCCGGATTCTTGACGCGGAACTTCACCGTGACCGCTTCATCGGTCACGTCCTTATAGGTGTTATCCATCGCGATCTCCGCTTTCGCCAAGGGCGTCTCGCAGTGCGGGCAGTACATGAGGACTTTCCGTCCCTCGTAGAGCCGGCCTTTCTTATGAATCTCCTTGAGACCCCACCAGACGGACTCCATATACGAAGCGTCCATCGTCTTGTAGGAGTTATCGAAATCCACCCAGCGTCCGACGCGCTCGACGTAGCGCTTCCAGTCATGCACGTATTCCATGACCATGGAGCGTGCGGTCTCGTTGAAGGTTTCGATGCCTGTTTGGAGTATCTCCTTCTTGTTCTTGAGGCCGAGCTTCTTCTCGACCAGGGATTCTATCGGGAGCCCGTGCGTATCCCAGCCCCAGCGGCGACGCACGAAAAAGCCGCGCATCGTCTTATAGCGCGGGATGACATCCTTAGAGACCGATGAAAGCAAGGACCCCGAGTGCGGGAGCCCGGTCGCGAACGGAGGCCCGTCATAGAAGACGAACTCGCCTTGGGGCGCCTTCTTCTTGAGGCTTTTCTCGAATATCCCCTTCTCTTTCCAGAAGGCCAATATCTTCTCCTCCCGGAGCGCCGCCTCCGATTTCTCTGCCTCTGCCATGATTGAAATATCGTAGCGTTTCCGCGGACAAAAGGAAAACGGCAGCCTTTGGGGCTGCCGTTGTCTCTAGTCTGAACGGGGTTCAGTGGGACGTGATAGGCATGACCTGCACGCCGATCCCGCCAAATCCCTTCGCGTGCTCGAACGCGATCAAGGCGGCGTCCTTGGCGTTGCCACGCGCCGTCACCGTCGAGGTGAACGCTGCGGGACGGCCATCAGGCTCGACACGGAGCTGGAACGGAAGCGGGCACGTCATGACGTGCGCCATGAGGAGTTCCAGCTTCGTGAAGGGCGGATACGTTTCTCGGCGCTTGCGCTGCAGAATGATCGCGTGGCCCGCGCGCATCTTCTTCACGTGGTTCGTGACCTCCGGCGGGATAGTTCCCGACCGCTCGTAGGCCCTCACCAGGTTGCGCAGATCCGTGCGCGCTCCGCGCCGGCGGACTGGGAATGCCGCAGCAAAGAGGCTAGCGACGCTCTGGTAGTTGAGCGTCTCGAGCGCCCAGCTCACGTCGTCCTTGCGGCCGCGATTTGGCTTCACGCGACGGCGGAACAGGTTCCTTACAGGCACGCTTTCAGCGAGACTCATGAACGCTCCCCAAACAATTGAAAGGACAAAAAGCAAAACGCGCCGCGAAGCGCGTAAAGACCGTTATACGCCCATGCCCGCGCGCTGACAAGGGTTTTTGTCCCCTGTTCACTCCGGCCCCCGCGTCAGTGGGGTAGCTTACATCCGCTCCGGTGCCGGGATGCCGAGCATGGAGAACCCCGCCTTCATCGTGTTCGCGAACGCGCGTGCGACTTGCTGCTTATACGCCTCTTCCGGGCTCCCTAGTATCTGCTCGGTCGCATAAAAGGCATTCCAGGCAGACGCTATCTGCGTCAGGTACTGCGTGATGTGATGCGGCGCGTAGTCCGCGCGTGCGCGTGCGACGACGCCCGGGAAGCGAAGCAGCAGGCGCTCTATGAGGTATGGCTCCGCGGGTACCGCGTCTCCCCCGCTCTTGCTGTCATAGGTAAGGACTTTCAAGGCGCGTACGTACGCGTACTGGAGGTACGGACCGGAGTCTCCTTCGAGGGATAAGGATTTCTCCGGGTCGAAAATGATGTCGCCGCCCGGTGCCTGGCGGAGGATCATGTACTTGAGGGCCCCGATGGCGACCTGCTCTGCAACAATCGGGTCTTCGTTCTTCTCCTTCGCCTTCTCGATGACCTCCTTGATGATGTCCGCGGCCGTGATGACCGTACCTTCGCGCGATGACATCTTCCCCGAGGTGAGCCGCAAGAATCCATGCGGGATATGGCGCGTCTTTTTCGCGACCAACGGTGCGATGTCTTCGAGTGCGGCGAGGAACACGGCGAAATGCCCCGACTGCTCGGCGGCCGTGAGTATCAGAGACTCATCGTTCGGGATGCGCTCCTCTTTGAGGAACGCGAGACCGATATCCTTGGCTTCATAGGTAGGCGTGCCACGGCTCGTGATGAATACGAGCGTATGGAGGCCCTTCTTCTCTCCTTTATATATGATGGCGCCCTCGCTCTCTTCGAATACGCCTTTCGCGAGACCGTCCTTAACGACCTCCATGCCCGGCATCGCGGTCTCGCTTTCGAAGAAGTAGTAATCGAATTTCGTATCAAGAAGCGCGTATATCTCGCGGAACGCCTCTAAAGAGACTTCCCTGCCTCGTCGCCACAAATCCATGAGCGCCGCATCCTCGCCTTTATAAATTTCCTGATTCAAGGCATCGATTTCCGCCTTCGCTTCCTCGCTCTTTTCGTACGCCGCGGAACCATGCGCGTATGCCTTCCCGATTTCTGTGCTGTTCGCGGGCTCGGTGACGCCATCCTTGCGGAGCGCCCAGAGCGCCTTCGCGATGTGGGGACCGACGTCTCCGCCGTAGCTGTCGCGTATCACCATCGCGCTTCCCGACTCGATGACGCGCGCGACGGCTTCACCGATGACCGTACTCATGAGGTGTCCGACATGCATCTCCTTCATCGGGTTCGGGCAGGAGTACTCAACAACGACGCGCTTCCCGAGACTCTCCTTCGTTCGTCCGAGCGTATCCCCTGCTTTCGCAGCGTGCTCTATCTCCGCGCGAACACTTGCTGGCGACAACGTAATGTTCACGAAGCCGGGGCCCGCGGCCTCGACTTTCGTCGCGAGGTCGCCAAGAATCTCCGCAACCTTAGTCGCGAGCTCCGCCGCAAGCTCGCGCGGGTTCTTGCCGAGCTGCTTTGCCGCCGCCATCGCGGCGTTCGTTGCATAGTCCCCGTGCGCCATATCCCCCGGCCACTCGACCGCGAACGCGGTCTCGCCAGCGCCCATCTCATTAAGCGCTTCCGCGACCGCGTGCCGTATCCTCTCCTCCATTAATAGGGACTATAGCAAATAAATGTTGTATTCGCGGGAGAATAAATATGTATCATATATGATACATATTTATTCTCCCGCGCTCGCGGGCTTTCGACTTTATGTGGCGCGGGGTGTAGGGTGGCGCTAGGTTTGATTCTTGGAGGAGAAAGTCATGGCGGGATTACCCCCGGTACGTGAAGTCGGCGGACCGCCCCAGTGGTGG
The DNA here is from genome assembly GCA_964565655.1 of uncultured Candidatus Saccharibacteria bacterium. Taxonomy (GTDB): domain Bacteria; phylum Patescibacteriota; class Minisyncoccia; order Phycocordibacterales; family Phycocordibacteraceae; genus C7867-001. Next base: position 381 of record CAZMFT010000004.1, on the reverse strand, counting down.
TGCCCCAAGGGATTCAATATGGGACTCGCGACGACAGGCGGTCGCATCATCATCGCGAAGGACCGGAATCCTGACAGTGCGGCGGCTATGGTCCGCATCGGCGTCGATATCGGCGGCCGGCGGCCGAAGGATTTTCGGGTCGGCTGGCAGTTGGAGCACGCGAACGGCAACGTCGTCGGCACCATCATCATGGACGCTGACGAACTCCGACACGCGTTCGGTCTCATGGACGGCTCGAGCAAATCGGGCGTCGCGCTTGCGAGCCGGTGCGGGTTCGAAGCGGACGCCGCGGAGCAAGGGCTCTTCTTCCGCATCGGGCGGTACCTGAAGCTTCCGCATCCGGGCACGAGCGCGCAGGGCGACCCGAACATCTCGCTCCAC
>CAZMFT010000003.1:9060-43505 GCA_964565655.1 uncultured Candidatus Saccharibacteria bacterium | reverse complement strand
TGTCGAGATACGTATCGAGATTAACGTCAGCCTCGAGCTCGAATGGGAGCACTTCAGCTTTGCCAAGTACCTCTATCGCGGTGACCTCGAGCTCGATATCGCCATTCTGCTTATCGGCTTGCACGTTCTTCTCTGGGCGCTTATTCACCATGCCCGTCACGCGGACTGCGGACTCGATAGTGACTTCTTTCGCTGCTGCTATAGCCTCTGCGTGATTAGGGAGCGTCACGCCCTGGACGGTTCCTGTCCGGTCGCGGAAATCGAAGAAGACCATCTTTCCCTGGTCGCGGCGGACATCGACTATCGCCTCTATAGTCGCCTCCTTCCCAACTTGGCCCGCCAGGTCACCTATGAGCGTCCTTGCCATATAGGGATAAAAGTAGCACGGCCGCCCTCCGTTTGGGAGTGCGGCCGTAGTCGGTCAGAAATGTATCGTGCCCCAGAGGCAGTTCATCCGTCCCTTGAATGCGATGTACCAGCTGCCGTTCGCGATGCTGAAATTCAGCGCACGGACCTCGAAGCACCCGTGCCATCTAGTATCGATCGTGAACGTGAGTGAGTTCGACTTGCTGACGAACGTCCCGGAGATGAGCTTCCCAGCGATGATGTCGGACTTGCCCTCTGGCACAAAATAGAACGACTTACCTTCGAGCGCCGCCGGGTCGTGGAATATCCCGGCTATTGCATATTTCTCACGCAGGCGCCGCACTACCGAATCCTTGGGCTCAATCGCCCGTGTCCTTGCCATCTAAGCCTCCCACTTCAGTCTAGGGCGGACTATACGCCCCTTAGTCGGGGATTCAAGCGACGCCCACAGCCTTCCGCACCGCTTCCATCTTGGCGGCTGCTACTACCTTCGCCTTCTTGGCGCCGCGGGAGAGTACCTCGCGCGCGTTGTCATCTGTGATGCTGTCGCGCTTCTCGCGCATAGGGGCAAAATACGCATCGAGGTCTTCGATAAGCGTCTCTTTGAGCGCCTTGTACTTGCCAGCGTACTCTGTGTAAAGCGGTGCGAGCTCCTCCTCGGACTTGAGAAGCTTATGTATGGCGTACACGTTCTCGGGGCGGTCGCCTGCGGAGTCCGTGACGATGCCCATGACCGCCTTCGCTACCTCGTCCCTCGTCGCAAAGAGCGGGATCGTGTTTCCGTAGCTCTTAGACATCTTCTGCCCGTCCGTGCCGGGGACGACGCCGACGCCCGCAAGGATCATCTCCTTGGGCTCCGTAAATAAAGGCTGGTATGCGTTATTGAATTTCGACGCAGCCTCGCGCGCGTATTCGATGTGCTGGCGCTGGTCCTCGCCGACAGGCACTGCGACCGCGTCATAAAGAAGGATGTCCGCAGCCATAAGCATCGGGTACGCAAAGAGTCCGGCGTTCGCCTCAAGTCCCTTCGCCACCTTGTCCTTGTAGGAGTGCGCCTGCATCAAAAACGGCACAGTGACGAGGCAGTCGAATATCCATGCGAGTTCCGTGTGCTCCGATACGTCCGACTGCTTGAAGATGACGGCTTCTTCCGGGTCGACGCCTGCAGCGATGTAATCCTTCACCACCTCGAGGCTGTTGCGGCGGACGGCTTCAGGATCTCGGAGCGATGTCAGCGAGTGGTAGTCCGCGACCATGAGGAAGCTGTCGTATTCGCGGTATATGTCCGCGAACGGCTTCAGAGCGCCGAAATAGTTGCCGATATGGAGCTGGCCGGACGATTGTATGCCGGTAAGGAGCCTGGGTTTTGCCATGGCGACATCCTAGCATGGGGCAATACGAAAGGCCGCGCCATAGTGCGCGGCCCCCTCCGGTATCTCCTCCTACTCGATCTTGGAGATCGTCCAGTACGACTCCTCGCCGTCGAGATAGAGCTTGACCTGACTGCCCACCCGTTTGAAGCGAAGCTTCAGGGCGATCGTGTTGGTGTCGCCGAGCACCATGACGGTCTGCGTGCCTTTCTTCACCGTCACGTTGGTCGTGATGCGCATGATCGCAAACTGCTTGCATTTGCTTCCTTGCTTGATCGTGACGACGCAGCCGGCGCCGACCACATCACGAGGCTCTCGCATCGCGACGATGTACGCCTTCATCTCGGCGATGTCGTCTTGAAGGACCCTTTGAGTCCGAGCAAGTTGCTCGTGATACGCCCTCCTTCCCGAATCAATGCCCCGTTGGCAATCCTCTTTCGCCTCCTCGAGGTCGGTTGAGAGTGTTGCGACGCGACCTTCTAGTTCATGAAGGGCTATGCTCCTGACTGATACTCCATCCATCTACGCCTCCCCAAAAGTGAAACGAAAAAGACCAATGTACGCTGGCCGATGGGACTATACGCCTGCCCGTATGATTTGGGAATGGGGGTCAGATGAGGTACGGTGGATAAGGAACGTGGCAGGCAAACCGTCAGATATCTTTCGTGGATAGATATTCAAATGCCGCAGAGGAGGGATGTATCATATATGATACATATTTTGGACGCTGAAGCGCCGGGAAGGATTCGGTCACAGATATTTTCCTTCTGGAAAATTTCGCGACCCCGCCTCGCGTTCGAATCAGGGATTCGGTCACGGTTTGCGGCTAGATTCGTCCACGCATTCCGAATCTAGCTCGCAACCCCGACCCGGTCTCGCCGACAAGCATTCGCTCCGCTCATCTTGTATACCGGCTCCGACGTTCGAATCCTCCCCGGACGCCGCAAAACAAAGGACCCGGAGCGGGGAGGAATTTCGAACCTTACAGGTTCTGTACACCTTGCGGATAGTTTGCTCCAGGTGTTCGCAAACTATGCTCGCAAGGTTTTCGAATCCTCCACGCAGGGTCTCCCAGACCCTGCTCCGGCCCAAATGAAAAGAGCCCTTGCGGGCCTTTTCGTTTGTGCGCCGGGGAGGATTCGAACCTCCGTAGGCCGAAGCCGACAGGTTTACAGCCTGTTGTAATTGACCACTCTACCACCGACGCGTCATGCGGATTATAGCGGATTAAGGCCTTATTTCAACACGAGAACGAGGACGTCGCGCTTTCCCTTGCGCACTAACCCGAAGCCGCCCGGAAGGTCGCCCTGATGGATGCGCTGGTCGGCTTCTTTTACCTGGAAATCATTGAGCGTGATGCCGCGACCCTCGATAAGGCGACGGGCATCGGACTTTGATGCAGCAAGACCTCCGGCGACAAGCGCATCGACGAGCGGGTACCCAGCGGCGGCTTCTTTGGCGGAAATAGTCGCAGATGGCGCCTCTGCAAGCACGACCGCGCGCTCCTCGCGTGATAGCTTGGCAAACGGCTGGGTGCCGAAGAGGGCGTCGGTTGCGGCTGCAGCGTTTGCGACTGCGGCGGGGCCGTGCACAAGCTCGGTGACGAGCCGCGCAAGGGTCTCCTGCGCCTCGCGCGCATGCGGGGCCGCGCGATGGCGGATAAGGAGTGCCTCGACGTCCCCTACCGGGAGCATAGTGTATGCGTGGAAATAGCGCTCGAGGTTATCGTCCGGAAGATTGAGCCAGAATTGGTAGAACTTGAAGCGCGAGGTCTTTTTAGGGTCGAGCCAGACGGCGTTACCTTCTGATTTGCCAAATTTCTTGCCAGAGGAATCCGTGATGATAGGTGCCGTGATGACGAACGCCTCCTTCCCCGCTTTCCGACGGATCAATTCGACGCCCGAAAGCATATTGGTCCACTGGTCGGACCCGCCCACTTGAAGGTCCGTGCCGTACTTTTCGTTAAGGTAGAGGTAGTCGTATCCCTGTAGCAAGGAATACGTGAATTCCGTGTAGGAGATGCTGTCATTGGGGTCTTCGAGCCTACGCTTGATGAGGTCTCGCTTCGTGAGCTCATTCACCGTGAAGTGCTTGCCGATGTCGCGCAAAAAAGGGATGAGCTTCACGCGCGAGAGCCAGTCGTTGTTATCCACCATGCGGAACGAAAGCCGGCCCAACAGGACTTTCAGCTGTCGATTCAGCGCGCGGGTATTCGCCGCCAAAGTGCGCTCATCGAGGAGCGTCCGTTCGCCAGAGTCGCGAGGGTCGCCGATCATCCCGGTACCGCCCCCGACGAGGAATATAAGCTTATGGCCCGCAGCGCCCAGTCGGCGCATAAGGAGTATCGGCACCAAGTGACCGACATGAAGCGAGTCCGCGGTCGGGTCCATCCCCAGATATGCAGTGCGTGGCTCCGAGAGTATCTCCCCGAGGTTCGCGCTGGTGTGCTCCGCAAGCCCGCGCACCTTGAGCTCTTCTGCCAGGTTCATGAGAAAACTATACCAGGCCTACTGCTTGATTCGCGGATCGATGTCATCCTCGATGCCAAGCTTCTCGCCCATGGCGACGATCGCGTTCTCCTCGCCGAGCTCGTCTTCCTGGAGGCTGTAATCGAGCGTGAGCTCCTGTCCTTCCTTGATGTCGCAATTTGAGAATATGACATCCTCTGGAACGCCGTCCACGACCTTCGTATAGGTATTAGGCGTATCGGAATGGTTGAAGAAACGTCCGTTATCGAAATCAAGGATGTAATTCCCCGTGCGCTTGCTTCGATACGCATGCCGTACCAAGAGGCTCTGGGCTGCTTCAGGAAGGCTGGGAAATACAGATGGGTTGAGTATCTGGTCCATGCGAGGGTCGAATTGCCAGATGACCGTGTCTTTCGGAATATCCTCTGCGGCGAAGAGGCCGATACCGTGTATCGGGCTCGATCGAATGGTGTTCTTAACGCGCAGCATGATGGTCGGCATCGAGCGGCAAGGCCACGATGAACTGCGAACCCTTGCCCGGACCTTCTGACTCTGCGCGAACGGTGCCACCCTCGGCTTCAATGATGTTTTTCGCTATGAAGAGACCGTAGCCGGTGGAATGCGCGTTTATCTTCAACGAGTCCTTGCCGTGCCCGCCTTCAGTGAAGAGGCGACGCCTATCCTCGGTGGATATGCCGACGCCCGTATCCGCGACCGTAAAGACCGCGAACGGGCCCTTCTTCGCGAGCGAGAGTGAGATGCTGCCCGTGGGCGTGTAGTTGATGGCATTCTCGATGAGGTTCCGCAACACATGGTCGCCGGTTTGCGATTCGTCGCCGATGAGTGTGTAGGAGCCCGCCGTCTCGTCGATGGTAAGGGAGAGCGTGAGACCCTTCTTCTCTGCGACAGGCTTCAGTTTCTCCGCCCATTTCTTTACAAGCGCAGCGAAATCGAACGGTTGCTTATGGTATTCGACGGTCCCCTTCTTCTGATTCGACGCATGGAGTATGTCGATAACGGACGTGGCGCCGTCACGGCTTTGCGATAGGGCGTTCTCGACGAACGGCTTCATACTGTCTGGAAGCTGTCCGAGGTCGCCTTCGACGAGCGCCGCGAATACGGCGATATCCTTAGTCAAGAAGCCCTTGACCTCGTGACCGACGAAGTGGATGAGGCTCTCCTGGCGCTGATTCGTCTCCGCGAGTTCCTGGGCGAGCTTCTGCGTCTGCTGGCGCAGATCGACCTCGCGCCTGACGTTACGAATCAGGATGAATCCGAGGATACACACCAGGATGAAGGTCGCGACGGTGACTATCTGGACGTTCTCGATAGTGCGCAGGAAGAGTATCGAGATCGTGAGGATGGCGAGTGCGATCACGAGCGCCTGCGCGAGCAGTATCTTGGCGTTGAATGCACGGAACTTCACGATGCTGTACGTGAGGAAGGCGAGGAACACTGGCATGCCGAACAGCTTGTACTGGTCGTAGATGGTCTCCAGCGAAAGCATCAGGATGACGTTCCCGGCGGAGAACGCGATGAGGAAGAAGATGACGCCGAAGCTGATGAAGAGGAGCTGCCGGCGCTCGCGGACATCTTTCAGCTTCTGATAGCCGCTTGCCGCGACGACCGCCGCCCAGAGGATCATGAACATTTCTGCGAAATACAGGTACTGGATGACCGGGCCCTCGATAGCGCCCTCGTCGCAGTCAGGAGAGAGGCCGGAGACGGTGTACTGGGTGTGGAGGAGCGCAAGTATCGGTATGAAAAGCGCTGCGATCGCTATCTTGCGGCCGAGCGAGATATCTTTCTGTCCGTTCGCGAAGAGGTATACGAGATAGAGCGAGCTCGCATAGATGAGGAGCTCTATCGGAACGATCATCTGCCAGAAGAAGATGACGTGCTCCGGGCTTGGCGATGCCCAGAGGATGAGGTCGATGTAGCAGTAGGCTGCGAAGGCGAGCGTGACCATGAACAGGGCCCAGTTCGTGAGCCCGCGGCGGTTATTGAGAAGGACGACGGTACCGAGTATGAGCGACGCGATCATCGGCGCGAGGTGGGAGTAATAGATGAAGGGCCCGACGTTATCGGAGAAGATGAGGAGCCAGGCCGCGTTCCATTCGCATCCGTAGAGTTCCATAGGTCAAGGAATGAGCTCGAGATAGAAATCCACGGCGCGCGGAATATCGTCCTCCTCCGTATATACGTTGTAGTCCTTCAATACTTCTACGTGGTAATACGCGTTCGCGATCGATACCGCGATGAGACCGAAGAAGACCACGAAGAAGATCTTCGCGGAGGGCGTTAGCACCGGCCCCGTATCCTTCATATTCCCGATTTTAGCCTGCCCTTGATGTAATTGCGAATATAGAGACGTTGGAAATACCTGGGGATATACGGCATGTGTCGATTGAAGACATCCGTCGGGACGGACTGTATAGAGCGTATGGTCTTGCGGCAGGTCTTCGCTTTGCAGAGGCACGGCATCTCCCACAAAGTGTCCGCATCCGTGATGGAATAGTCGATGGTTATCTCTTCGTCCTCGCTTATGTCGCGGAGCGCCGTGAGGATCTTCCGGCCCGCGATTGCCGCGTTCGGTTCGCAGGAATGGTTGAGGAATCGGAACGGTGTGCCCTCCGGATCGATCCAGTTCTGACGGCTCAAGCCGAACCAGTTAGGTATGGAAAGCGCCTCTTCTTTGGTCTTCGGTAGCTTCTTCACTATCTTCCCTGCGATGTATTGGATACGGTCGCCACGACGAATCGGCTCCGCGGCGAATATGCCGTTGCCCTCTATCGTGCTCTTCCCTACCTTTATCGCTTTCATGTTCCCGTAGCGCCTAGGTACCCTGATTATACCACATTTGCCTTCCTAGAGGCCGGCAGCCTTCAATTCGTCGCGTAGGCCGCCGTAGGAGAGTTTCGCGATAAGCGCGTGGAAGATAAGCGCGACGATCGGATAGAGGAGGAAGACGCTGACACCCTCATCGATGAGTGTCGCGGCGATAAGCATCGCGTATGCGCACGACCAGATGATCCATGGCAGCGGGTGCTCGCTCGAGGGCTTGCTGCGCACCTCGCGCGCCATCGGCGTGAAGGCGGTTCCGATGCCGAATACCCAGGCGACGATGATAATGAAATTCGCCGAGTCCTTCGCTGCTTCGTCTATGTATCCGTACGCGAGGAGTCCCCAGACCGCGAGATAGAGCGCGGTAAGGACAAGGTCGAACGCGAACATGAGCTTGTCTACAGGGTCTATCTTCTTCTCGTATCCGCCCCGAAGATAGCAGAGCGCCACGACGACGAGGCTCGATGCTGCGCACGCCATCGGCAGGAAAAGGATGAGCCACGACGCATCCCGATCGAACTCGAGCCAGAATAGGAGGGTCGTGCCATAGGCGAACATGAGCCACGTAAGCGGGTTCGGCTTGATCTCCTTGCGGAAGGCGTAGCGCAGATAGAGGCCATACCCGATGACCTGCAGCACCGCTGCGGTATAGCCAGGGGTCTTGAGGAGGGCGGACAGGAGTTCCCCGTCGAAAATCATGATGTGATGTTTATACCATGAAAGTCAAAAGTATGCAAGCAATTCTAGATGCACGCGTGCGTTCTACGTGAGGAAGCCGCCAGCCTGGTGGTTCCAGAGGTCGGCATAGAGTCCGCCTTTCTTAAGCAGCTCGTCGTGCGTGCCGTCCTCAATGATCTTGCCTTTATCGAAGACGATGAGGCGGTCCATGGCGCGCAAGGTTGAAAGGCGGTGCGCTATCGCGAGCACGGTACGGCCTTCCATGAGCGCCAAGAGCGCCTTCTGCACGAGTTTCTCGCTCTCGCTATCAAGCGCGGACGTCGCCTCGTCAAGAAGGAGTATCGGCGCGTCTTTAAGGAGTGCGCGGGCGATGGCGATGCGTTGGCGCTGGCCGCCGGAGAGCTTCACGCCGCGCTCCCCTACCAAGGATTCGTATCCGTCCGGAAGCTCCGAGATGAAGTCGTGCGCCTGAGCGAGCTCTGCCGCGCGTATCACCTCCTCCCTCGTCGACTCGGGTTTCGAGTACGCGATGTTGTCATGAATCGAGCGATGGAAGAGCGCAGGTTCCTGCGGGACGACCGCGATGGCTGACCGGAGGCTCTCCTTGGTGACATCAGCGATGTTCTCGTGCCCTATCCGGATCTCGCCTGACGCGACGTCGTAGTGGCGGAGGATGAGCTTCACCAAGGTCGATTTCCCCGCGCCGCTCCTGCCGATAAGGCCGACGCGCTGGCCCTGTGGGATGGTGAAGGTCAGATTCTCGAAGACCGATACGCCGCCGTACTTGAAGGTGACGTCGTCGAAGGCGATACCCGAGTGCTCAAGCGCAAGCTCCCCTGCGTGGCTCGTATCCGCGACATCTTGGTCGATGAGGATGTCCTTAAGGCTTTCGGAAAGCTGGCCCCATGCCTCGGAGAAATGATTCAACTTTCCGGCCATGAAGGTGAGCTGGTCCTCTAGGAGCCAGATCATACCGAGGAACAGGATGATATCGCCCGGCGTGATGAGGCCTTCGGAAGCCAGGTAGACCGCAGCGAGCATCATCGCTGCCATAAAAGCGGTCTGGATGAATCCGCTTCCCAATAGGGTCCATTCGCCGTACCTCCAGTTACGGAGTCCTTTCGTCCGCCTGTCGAGGATGAAGCCGCGCAGCCGGTTCACCTCGAATCCGCGATTCGCGAACTCGTGGACGGAGGAGATATTCGTAAGGGCGTCCACCGTCGCGCCGTTAAGCGCCGTCTCGGCATCCTGTGCGGCGATAGAGTACGGGATGCGCTTCCGGGCGAAGTAGAGGTTGTACGGCAACGCCGCTGCGATGAGCCCCAACATGAGCCAGGCGATATACGGGCTTGAGAGGTATGTGATCGTGACCGCTGCGATGACAGAGGTCGCGAAGCGGAGGAATTCCCAGAGCATGATCTCGGTGAATTCGCGTGCGCCGTCTCCTGCCTGCTTCACCTTACTCATGAGTGAGCCAGAGAACCGGTCGGAGAAATATTGATGGCTGTGCGCGGTGATGTAGTGCGTGAGCGCGTAGCGCGCGGTCGCGCGTGTACCGGTCGCCCACGCGGCGCCTACGAAGCCCGAGCCGCGCCAGAGGATCACAGAGCCCAAGGATATCGCCACATAGAGTCCTACTGCCTGGTAGAGCGCGCGGTAGTCGCCCTCGGTGCCGGAAAGCGCACTATCCGCGATGACCTTGTAGAAATACGGAATGAGCGCATTCAGGGTCGCCGCCCCGATGACGAAGAGCACCGCGAAAATCGCCGGCAACCAGTGCGGCCTTGATGCGAACATGTAAAAGCGGAACGGATTGTCCGTTCGCGGCAAGTCTTCCCGCCACATAGAGGTCTTCAGTATAGCGCGCTTGCTACCTGGCGAAGAGGAAGAGACCGATGAGAGGGGCAATAAACCACCAGAAGAAGAACTTGGTCGGTGCGAACGCGGTGTCGAGGGTGTCGGTCAAGGGATACACGGAGCTTATGGCAAAGAGCTGGTAGCCGAGCGCGAGTATGAATGCGGCGCCCAAAAACGAGAGGATGAGATTAGGGACAAACGACAGAGAGCCGAATCCGGCCGAGGTAAGGCGCTTGATGAGAATGAATGGGAGAATCGTCGCAGCGACAAAGATGCCAACGGAGAAAATGGTACGGATGAGCTCCGTTCCTCCGGTAGCGAGGATCTCATCGGTGAACGGGAAGACGGCGTAAATCGCGTACCCTGCGTACATCGAGAGGATGAGAGAGATGAGCGCGCTTCGGCCCCCGCGAAGCGCAAAGACGAGGAGGACGCCGGTAAGCACCACGAGCGCAAGGACGCCCGAGAGAAGCGTCCACGCGTCCATCGCACTTGAATTAATCGTCGCGAGTATGCCGTCCATGCCTACAGTCTACCGTCTAGAGACCCTCGTCCTTCAAGTCTTCCACTGCCTTCTTCGCTTTGCCGGAAAGCTTTTTCGGAAGCGCGATGGAGACGCGAATAAGGAGATCGCCATGGTCGCCCGGGTATGGTACGCCCTTGCCACGGACGCGAAGAATTTCCTCTGCCTTCGTCATGACCGGAATCTTCACTTCAAGTGACTTCCCGTCTACCGCCTCGATCGTCACCGAGGTACCAAGGAGCGCGTCCGTGAGCTTCACTGGGAGATTCATGACGAGGTTCGCGCCCTCTTTGCGGAATACCGGATGCATCTTCACGTGCACCTTTACGTAGAGGTCGCCGGGAAGGCCGTTTTTGACTGCCTCGCCCTGCCCTGAGAGGCGGATCATCTCGCCGTTCTCGATTCCGACGGGAATAGCGATATTAAGTTCCGATTCCTGACGACGCGTTCCGTGCCCACTGCAGTCCGCGCACTTTTCTTTAGGTATGGTGCCTACGCCGTCGCAAGCGACGCAGGTACGCACCGAGGTGAACTGTCCGAGTATGGAATTGCGTGCCTCGTGTACTTTTCCCTGTCCGTTGCAGGTCTTGCAGGTCTCTGTCCCGCTACCAGGCTTCCCGCCTGAACCGGCGCATGTCGCGCACTCTGCGACCTTCGCGATAACCATGGAGCGCGAAGCTCCCATCACCGCTTCTGCGAACGAGACCTGGACATCTATCGATATATCGCGACCGCGACGCTTCTGGCTACCGCGTCGGCCCATGATGTCGCCGAAGCCTTCGAAGAGATCGCCGAGATCGAATTCAACTCCCTGCCCGCCGAATCCCTGGAAATTGGAGAAATCGAATCCGCCGAATCCGGCACCTCCTCCGCCCTGGAATGCCTGGCCGTAGTTGTCGTACTCCTTACGACGCTTGTCGTCGCCGAGAACCGAGTACGCTTCCGTTATCTCCTTGAATTTCGCCTCATCTCCCCCGCCTTTGTCCGGGTGATACTTGTGCGCGAGCTTGCGGAACGCCTTCTTGATATCGTCCTTCGTCGCTTTCTTGTCGACTCCGAGCACGTCGTAGTAGTTCTTCGCCATAGGTAGGACGATTATACGCGCGAGCCCGCGCAAGCGCAAAAAAACGGCGTCCGAAGACGCCGCTCTAGTTGAATACGGTGCGCGCGAGCACGAGCGCAAGAAAGATCATGCCTTTCCGCATGCAGCTCTGGCCCATCCATGCGACGAGAATCGCGTCTTGTTTCTCGACATCCGTCACCACGGTTCGATCCGGGGAGAGCATGAATCCCGAGAAGAAGCGCATGATGACTCCCGAAGCAAGGAGGAACACGCATAGCGCGTACAGCCTCTCGATATCCGACATGACCTCCTCCCTAGTTGATCGTGAGGTATTTCTCCCAGATCTTCATCGATTTCTGCGACGCGCGGACGAGCTTCGGGAAGATCTCCTCGCAGAGCTTCACGAACTCATCGCACTCCGCCTGTGGTGGATGCGCATCTTTAAGCCGCTTTGCCTTTGAAAGCGGGATTCCCATACCAACGCCAGCCTGTAGGTGAAGCACGTCCGCACCGTGGTAGACCAGGACATCCGCTGGCTTCACTGCCTTCGTTCGAGCTCGCTTCGCGTGGTACGTGAGCCACGGTTCAGCCGATGGCGGGAACTCTCCGAACAATGCTGCGAAGAAGACGTTCTCGACACCGTCCTCGAATTTCGTGAAAATCCAGAGCATGAGCGAGAGTTCAGTCTCGTCGCGCTCAGGGCAATAGCGTCGGCACTTGAGGGTACCGAACCACCGCCGCGGACTCATGCGTTCGAGATCCGTGATCCTGAAGTCAGCGAGCTCTATGGATGCCCGCTCGATTACCTTTGGCACGTTGATGCCCTGCTGACGCACGCGAGCCTCCTATGAATGGTTCGTCTAGCTGGAATATGACCGGAGACGCTCATTGAGTCAAATCGAACGGGCGACTGGTTTGTCCAGCCGCCCGTTAGCTTCACGCCGCGTCGCTCTTCCTGCAAAGAGCAGTCTGGAAGCGGACGTACATGATGACTATCATCGTGTACGCGAATCCTGCGGTCGCGAGGCCGAACCCGACGAAGAGCGTGCCGAAAAAGACCAGCAGGCTCTCGAACGCGAGCCCAAGAAAGAGAGCGCCGAGAACGATCGACACCACTGCGGCGACGACCACATAGGGCGCGACCCTGTCGAGAGCCGAATTGAACTTCTTGTCGAGCTGTCCACTGCCTTCACTCATCTCGATCCTCCCGAGAACAGATAGCGGCGAGCCGCCGTTGATACCAGTTTATAAAACAAGATTTTGCCTTAAAAGTCAAGCTCATGCCATGCTCGTAAGGTGTATCATATAAGATTCATTTCCTATACGGGTTTCGATGGGGATCTTCGCGGTAAAGGATGAGTAACGGGATAAAAAGTATAAACAAAAGGGCGGCACAGTTATGTGCCGCCCGAGGGTCATGTGTTCGCTAGATCCGCCGCCTGCGGCTTGCCGGGAGCATCTGCTCCGAGTGTCGGAACGACATGCGCGCCCAGTTCGTGTCGTAGGGACGCACGATGACGAGTTCCCTACCTTTTGAGTACATCCGGTCGGCCGCGATCTCATACCGGCCGGGGCGAACGCCCATCGCGACGATGCGATAGATGGTGCGGGAGCGCGGATGCTGCATGAAGCCGCCGACGCACCCCTCCCACCGCTCGCCGCAGAACGCGAGGATCTTCGAACCCCACAGCTCGTTCGCGGAGGGCACTCCTTGCCCGCGTCGCCCAGGGCAGACAGGATTCCCTGTCCGCGTGTCGAGATACGGGCAACGGACCCGACCCCTGGTGTCGCCATAGATGAGAGGGTTGAGTTCCCACGTTTGGTTGTTGAGCCGGTAGCGTTCGCCACGGGCCTCTGCGCTTTGGGCGAAGAGGATCGTGACGAGAGCCAGAGCCAGAATGAACCATGTGCGCATGTGCGCCTCCTGCGTGAAGATATCTGGTAAGTATTATACCATTCACATATATAAATACAAGTCCCCGATACGGGGACTTGTATTTCTGATCTATTCTTTCTCCTTGAATTCGGCGTCGGTGGGGCCGGAAGCTTCTGGCGGGGTGTCGCCTCCTGACTTCGCTTCTCCGTCTTTGCCGGACGTCGCGGCCATCAGCTCGCCGATCTTCCCGAGGGTGCCGGATAGGCTTTCTGTCGCGGATTTTATCGCTGCTGCGTCCTGATTATCCTTCACCATCTTCACAGCGTTTATCTTGTCCTCAACCTCCTTCACAAGCTCAGGGCCGACCTTCTCGCCAAACTCCTTTATCGCCTTCTCCGCAGCGTATATCCCCTGCTCCGCGATGTTGCGCGCCTCTGCAAGCTCCTGGCGCTGCTTGTCTTCTACCGCGTGGACCTCTGCTTCCTTCTGCATGCGATCGATATCTTCCTTAGAGAGACCCGTCGAGCCCTCGATGCGAATGCTCTGCTCCTTCCCGGTTGTCTTCTCCTTCGCCTTTACGGTAAGGATGCCGTTCGCGTCGACGTCGAAGGTCACCTCGACCTGCGGCATACCGCGAGGCGCCGGCGGGATACCGTCGAGGTTGAATTTGCCGAGGGACTTGTTATCCGCGGACATCGCGCGTTCGCCCTGGGTAACGTGGATCTCAACGGAAGGCTGGTTGTCAGCGGCCGTAGAGAACGTCTGGCTGCGAGACGTCGGGATCGCGGTGTTGCGCTCGATGAGCTTCGTTGCAACGCCGCCCATCGTCTCGATAGAAAGCGAGAGAGGGATCACATCGACGAGAAGAATGTCCTTCACGTCGCCCTGGAGGATACCGGCCTGAATCGCGGCGCCGAGCGCGACCACCTCGTCCGGATTAACGTCCATATGCGGCTTCTTGCCGAAGAATTTCTCGACAGCAGCCTGGATAGCCGGCATGCGGGTCTGACCGCCCACAAGGATGACCTCGTTGATGTCAGAGACCTGGAACGGAGACGCCTCCATTGCGCGCTTCGTGATGGCAAGTGCGCGGTCGATGTATTCCGCAGAAAGCTCTTCGAGCTTTGCGCGGGTCATCTTAAGGAGGAGGTGGCGAGGACCGGAAGAGTCAGAGGTGATGAACGGGATATTGATCTCGGTCTCCATCGCAGTCGAGAGCTCGATCTTCGCCTTCTCTGCGGCCTCATCGAGGCGCTGGCGCGCGAGCGCGTCGCCACGCACGTCTATGCCGCTCTCCTTCCGGAATTCGTCTGCTATCCAGTTAATGATCTTCTGATCGAGGTCCTTACCGCCCAAGTGCGCGTCGCCGTCCGTGGAGCGTACCTCGATGACATCATCGCCCACCTCAAGCACCGAGACGTCGAAGGTGCCGCCGCCGAAGTCGAAGACGACGATCTTCTCTTCCTTCTTCTTATTGAAACCATAGGCAAGGGCGGCTGCGGTCGGCTCGTTGATGATGCGCTTTACGTCGAGGCCCGCGATCTTACCCGCATCCTTGGTCGCGCTTCGCTGGGCATCGTTGAAGTAGGCCGGAACGGTGATGACCGCCTCGGTTATCTTCTCGCCGAGCTTCGCTTCTGCGTCAGCCTTCAATTTCGCGAGTATCATCGCGGAGACCTCCTCCGGCCGGTGCCACTTATCGCCCATCTTCACCTCGATGCCGCCAGTCGCGCCCTTCTGCATCTCGAATGGAACGCTCTCCTTGTCCTTCTGGACATTTGCCTCGTCGAATGTGTGACCGATGAAGCGCTTTATCTGGTAGATCGTGTTAGTCGGGTTCGTGACCGACTGGCGCTTCGCGAGGGTTCCGACGATGCGTTCGCCGTTCTTCCCTATCGCGACGACCGAGGGGGTCGTGCGGGCACCCTCCGCGTTCTCAAGGACGCGGGGTTCGCCACCTTCGACGACCGCCATAGCGGAGTTCGTCGTACCGAGGTCAATGCCGAGAATCTTTGCCATATGGATATTCGCTACATGTCCTGATAAAAGCCCGTGTTAAACGTATTGTACGCTTCTGCTTTTTCGTGTTCAAGTGCGTGCCTTATGCGCCTCCGACGCGCACTTTCGCCGGCCGCACCACCCTGTCACCCCGCTTCCAGCCGGTCTCAAGCACGGTCGTGACGACGTCCTCCTCTCCCTCATCACGCCCAAGCGCCTCATGAAGGTTCGGGTCGAAAGCCTCGCCGACGGAGCCGAGCGGCGCGAGGCCCAGGGACGCAAATGCGCCCTCGAGCTGCTTTACGATGCCTTGGAAGCTCTCTGGCACCTCGCCGTGGATTTTCGCGCGCTCAAGGGCGTCCATGGCCGGGAGAAGCGCCTCTATTGCCTTTTCGATACCCGCATCCTTAGCTGCACTTTTCTCCTCCTCGAAGCGACGGAGAGCGTTCACGTAGTCCGCCTTCGCGCGCTGCCAGCCGTCGAGATTGGTCTTCGACTCGGCACGAGCAGCCGCAAGCTCATCCCGGAGCTTCTTAACCTTCGAATCAGCGCGTTCCTCCTCTTCCACGAGGTCACCCTCCCCGCGGGCCTGTGCCTTGCGGTTAGCGTCGTCTTCTCGGGATACTTCGAATTCATCAGGCATAAAGCTAACTTATGATTTAGCGTTCTCAAGAATTTGAACTGCCCTACCGTACGTCTCAGGATCCTTAAACGTCCTTCTATGCTCATACTTATCCCCTTCCTTTTTCTGTCTCTCCCTAACAAGTTTCAGAAGCGAGTCGATAACCACCGTGTACTCCTTAGGAAGCTCGCCGTCGGTCACATTTCGTCCACCTATTCTGTGAATTAGGGCTGCAGTGTGCAACGCCGCATCTTTCAGGAAGCTATACTTTTCAGAATCGGCGCTACCATTCAGTCTCTGGATACAGCGAAGAAGCTTGTATGCATACAGAAGATTTGCAGGTTCTAGACTGGAATCGAATACATCATCATACCTGTCGCCAAAAAGATATTTCTTTTTATCTTTTGCAAGCGCTGGTTGCTCCTTAAATATCGCGTAGTACGCTTGGGCTGCGATTTCTGCATCTACGCGCTTTTCTAAATCCTTGCCCTTGTATTTACCTTTGCGCGCCTCGTAGAAATAACCCAAGCTTTCAAGACTCTTCTCTATCAGCCGCTGAGTTTCGTCGTTAGATCTAAGGTCGCGTGAGGTAACCTTCGTCTGACTGTTCGTAGAATCAACAATCTTCATAAGAAGATCTCGATCTGATGTTTCGACAAGTCTCACTAGAACTTTTGTGTCAGGCTTGAGTTTGCCTTCTTTGAACGCGCGATGGAGCGAACGTGCTGTTTGCTGACCGTTTACTACTTGAGCATTCGCAATTTCGAGCGTCGGCGAATCTGCAATCGGTGCATGACTAAACTTTTCACACGTAATGGTTATTCCGTTATTCATGTACACGAAATAAGGACTTATTTGTGAAGTCGCCGTTTCGTATATGCTCTGATTCAACTTTTGTGGACCAAGGTAACCTCTGACATTTCTCTCAAAAAGCCCATTTCCATGCTCTTCGACTAGCTCTGATATTCTGGCTGCGTTTACTGCGCCAACGAAGAGGCGCACATTCCCCGTGTCTTCAGTCAGATACTTACCAGAAATCTGTAGATTTAGATCAATTCTTGTTTCCTGTTCTGGCGCGATAAGATCCTGCGCGACTTCTTCGACGTTCAAATATCGCACATGCAAATGCTCGCTTTTGACACTGTCATTTGCGTCCGACACGAATTCCTCCAGCCTAGTCTTTGCTGCAATAGCAGGCGGCAATGTGTTGGAGCACAACACTATTTCAAATTCAGGATTCCGTTGTAAAAGATTCTTTACTGACTGCAGTCGGTCAACCAGCCGAGCGTTCTGATATTTGGCATTAATTCGTCCCTTGAGTACAAAATCATTTACCGCACTCTGAATTTTATCGAGCGCATCACCTTCGAAATTCCTTTCGAATGCATCTTCCTTCGGTGAATACTTCGACTGAAAGAAATAAATTTTTGGCCTACCTTCTTCGTCATCAGATATGACGATTGCGTCGATGCCACAATCATCACCACCGTCCACGATTGCCTCTTCAATGTCGATGCTATTCAGCTCCAGCTCAGCAAGATAACGTTCGATTACTAGGTATAAAAAGGCCTTGTGCGGCAAAAGACCGTACTGCGCAGAGTACTGGTCGACTACGTTTTTAATTGCCCTTACCTGCAAGGCATTCGCCATATATGCATATTAGACCTAACAAGAAAACCTGCCAGTAGGCAGGTTTTCAATCAGCTAGCGCTTCGACCACTGCTTGCGCTTGCGGGCCTTTACGAGACCTGGCTTCTTGCGCTCCTTGGCGCGGGCGTCGCGGGAAAGGAATCCTGCAGTCTTAAGTGATGCGCGGGTGCCTGCGTTCTCTTTGACCGCTGCACGGGCGATGCCCATGCGAACCGCGTCTGCCTGCGCTGCGATACCGCCGCCGGAGACCTTCGCGGTGACCATGTAGACGCCGTTGAGTTCTGCGGCCTTGAGGGACTCCTCTGCGATGAGGGCGCGCTCGTTCGTCTTGAAATACTCTCGCGCCGAGAGGCCGTTTACGGTAACCGTAGACTCCTTGCCCTTCATGAGGCGCACGCGGGCTACCGCAGTCTTCCTGCGGCCGATGGCGGACACGTACGTAGTCTTATCAGGCATATTAGTCGTTTACGGTAAGGCGCTTCATGCGCTCCTTGCGGAGTGCGTTACGCGGGATCATGCCATCCACCGTCTTGCGGACGACCTCTCCGATACCCTTCTTATCAATCATCATCCGCATAGAGGTCTCCTTGAGGCCGCCTGGGTAGCCGGTGAAGTGCTGGTACGTCTTTCCTGCGATGCGCTTCTCGCTCATGTCGAGCTTCGAGGCGTTGTTGATGGTGACGGTGACCGGAAGCACCTCGTGCTTCGAGAACTGCGCAGACTTCTTGCCGAGAAGCATGGATGCGGCCTCGGACGCTACGCGGCCGAGCTTCTTTCCGGCAGCGTCTATCGTGTACGCCACAGGCGCCATCTTCTTTATCGGGGTCTGCGAGGAAGTTTTCATACGGTTATACGAATGCGATGAAGGCCATCTTGCGGGCGTCGTTCGTACCGCGCGCGGTGCGCTTCACGATGCGGGTGTAGCCGCCGGAACGGTCCTTGTAGCGAGGGCCGATAGCCGTGAAGAGCTTCTTGGTCGCTGCTGCGTCCTGGATGCGGGAATTGACGATACGGCGGTTAGCGACCGTGTCGGTCTTCGCGCGGGTGACGAGCTTCTCGATGACCGGGCGGAGCTCGCGTGCCTTCGCGTCAGTCGTCGAGATGGTCTCGTGGATCACCAGGGAGCGAGCAAGGGAACGGAGCAAGGCACCCCGCTGATTCTTGGGGCGTCCGAGCGTCCGGCCTTTGTGGTGATGTCGCATACGAGGGTGTGACTGACGCAGTTAACCGTTATTCCGCCTTGAGGGCAAGGCCCAAGCCCCCGAGCGCCTCCTCTATCTCCTCGATAGCCTTGTCGCCGATGCCGTCGAGCTCCTTCAAGGCCGATGCGGTCTTCTTCGAGAGGCCTGCCGCAGAGCGAATACCTGCCTCGGTGAGAGCGGAGGTGACGCGAGCCGAGAGGCCGAGGTCCTCGGTCTTCGTCTTGGTGAGGTCCTTATCGGAAGCCTCGGCATGCGCCTCGACTGCCATAGACGGAGCCTCTACCTCAACGGTCTCCTGGAAGCCGACGACGGCTTTGAGCTGGTGGATCATGAGCTCGATAGAGCGCTCAAGCGCCTCACGCGGCGTGATGGTGCCATTGGTCTCGATAAGGATCTTCAAGCGGTTGAAGTCCGTGCGGTCGCCGACACGCATGTTCTCCACCTCGTAGTTCACGCGGCGGATCGGGGTGAAGGTCGCATCAAGCGCGATGGTGCCGATGTCTACCTTGTCCTTGGTAAGAAGCTCGCGTGGGACGTAGCCGAGGCCGCGCTCTACCGTCGCCTCGATCTCGAGGGTGACTTTGCCGGAAAGGTCTGCGATGTGGTGGTCAGCGTTCTTTATCTCGACCTGGGTAGGAAGGGTGAAATCGCCTGCAGTGACCGCCTTCGCGCCCTTCGCAACAAGCTTGATGACCTGCGGCTCATCGCCGTGAAGGACGAAGTGCACGCGCTTGAGGTTCAAAAGAATCTCCATGACGGACTCGCGGACGCCCTCGATAGTCGAGAACTCGTGCGCGACGCCCTCGATCTTCACGTTCGTGATAGCCGCGCCTGGAAGCGAGGAGAGGATGATACGGCGCAACGAGTTCCCCAGCGTGTGGCCGTAACCTGGGTAAAGCGAATCAATCTCGTAGGTGCCCGAAAGGCCGTCTTCGGAGACGACGCGCGGCTTAGAAGGAAGCGTGATGTGGTATTCCATAACTCAATCGTAGTAACCCTGGTAATAAACTAACGGCTGTAGAACGAGAGCACGGCACCGAGGTCTCCCGCAGGATCCGCGGAAGACGCCGTCGGCATATCCGAGATGCTACCCGACATCGCCTTCACGTCCCACGTGAGCCAGCTCGGGGTAGGACGCTCGGCGAGCTTGTCGGCAAGCCCCTCGAACATGACGCTCGACTTCGAGCCGTCGCGGATAGCGACGACATCGCCCGCGAACATGCGGCGGGACGGTATCGTCGACTTTACGCCGTTCACCGTGATGTGGCCGTGAGAGACCATCTGGCGCGCTGCGCGACGGGTCTTCGCGAGACCGAGGCGGTAGACCACCGAGTCGAGGCGGATCTCAAGGAGCTTGTGAAGCGTCTCCACCGGCGGGGTGCCGTGGGTAGCCATCGCTTCCTCGACGTAATTGGCGAACTGCTTCTCGGAGAGGCCGTAGGTAAGACGGACCTTCTGCTTCTCGAGAAGCTGCTTGCCGAACTCGGACGGACCGCGTCCGCGCTTCTTGGTCTTCTCGCTGCGCTCCTTGGCGATAGCGAACTTCTGCGACATCGTCTTCTCGAAGACGGTCGCACCGAGGCGCTTCGCGATCTTGTACTTAGGGCCGATTTTCATAAATAGGATTAGACGCGGCGAGGCTTAGGCGGACGCGGACCGTTATGCGGAACCGGGGTCGCGTCCTTGATAGCGCGGATAGCGATGCCCTTTCCAGCGAATGCGCGGAGCGCAGACTCGCGGCCGGCGCCGACGCCGCGGATGATGACCGACGCCTCCTTGAGGCCGACGATGGCACCCTTCTCGCCGAGGAGCTCGCCGACCTTCGCGGCTGCGTACGGAGTCGACTTGCGGGCTCCGGTAAAGCCCAGGGCGCCTGCGGAAGAAGACATGACCGCGTTGCCCTTCTCATCCGTAAGGACGGCCTTCGTGTTATTGAAGGTCGCCTCGATATGGAGGATGCCGCGCTCGACGCGCTTCTTGGCGATCTTCGAGAGGGCACGCTCCTTGCGTCCCTGGTCGAGACCCTTGCCGGACTTCTTGATGATTCGTTTCTTACCCATAGGTGATTAGTAGTACGGTCAGGAATTACGTCTTCTCGAGGGTGCGGCGGCCCGAACCCATGGTCTTGCGGACGTTTCCGCGGACGGTGCGGGAGTTGGTCTTCGTGCGCTGGCCGCGGACTGGGAGGTGGAGCGTGTGGCGGAGACCGCGTGCCGCCTTGATGTCCTTGAGGCGCTTCACGTTCTGACCGATCTCGCGGCGGAGCTCTCCCTCGATGAGGTAGCTCTCGGCGAGTTCGCGGATGGTGCGCTCCTCCTCGGAGGTAAGATCCTTGCCCTTCTTATTGAACGGCACTCCGGCCTTCGTAAGGATCGCCTTGGCACGGGTGTAGCCGATGCCATAGATCTGCGGCAGCGCGTAGGAGAGCTGCTTGTCGTCGGGAAGGGTGACACCAGAGATACGCATGGTAGTTGAGTACGAAAATATTAGCCCTGACGGATCTTGCGGCGAGGGTTCTTCTTGTTTATCCGGTACAGACGTCCGCCCCTCCGTACGAGGAGGTCACCTGGCTGCTGCTTCTTAACGGATGCACGAACTTTCATCCTGAATCAGGTTACGAGCGCGGAGCGCTGTGAACGGATAATGTAACAAGGCCTAACTTAACCTCCTGGTGATGCGGGCCTTGCCGCCGTAAGGATCGAGCACCAGCTCTACCTTATCCCCCACCAGAACGCGTATGCGATGCAGACGCATCTTGCCTGCTAGATACGCGAGCAAGAGATCCCCCTCGTCCGCACCAGCCGGAGCCGGCATACGGACACGGAAGAGCGAGTTAGGAAGGACCTCCTCGACAACGCCGGTCGGTACCTCTTTCGCATCGCTTTCTTCCGCCATGTGGACTTTGTGAGGATAGCAGGAAGCCGGAGACTCGTCAAACCAGGGGCTTATTCAGCCGCCTTTACGGTGACCTCTATCTCCTCCGGGTCCTCCGGAAGCGTGCCTGACCAGAACGGACGGAGGGTTATCGTGCCCGTTCCGACCTCCGGAAGGCCGGAGATGAGGACGCGGGCTGCCTCCCGGGTCTTCCCTGCGACCGAACCCGCGATCTTCGTAGGGTCTACCTCCCAGACGACGGAGCCGGTGCCCGACAGCGTGAATTCGAATGGGTCAGTCGCGGATACGGGCGCCTTCGGCGTCACGCGGAGCTGGTCTACGTTCGCGAGCTTCACCGGCTGTCCGGCATACCCCTGGCCGATGACGACCTGGGCTACGGCGCGTGCGAGCGCGTCAGCTGGGAAGATTGCGGCAGTCGCGGACGCCTTGTGGCGTACATAGACGCCGCCTGAGCCGTCCGGCGCGTCCGGAAGCGGAGAGTAGAGGACGTTCTCCGAGCCTGGGACGATGACGTAGCCCTCCGGCGTCGCCTCGCGAAGTCCGTCGAGGACTGCGGCCGGGAGCTCTGCCTGAAGGATTGCGCGCTCACGGGTTGCGGTCGCTTCCGATACCGATGGGCGATTTCCGAGGAAGCCGCCGACGAATGCCTCGGTCGACTTTCCGTAGACGAGCTTCGCTTCTGGTGTGCCATCGAGGCCCGGGAGGCTGAAATCGGTAGCAGCGATGTTGTACTGCTCGCCCCCGGTCTCTGCGAATACGGAGACTTTCGTCGTGCCAGGCGAGGTGGCACTTCCGGCAGGGACGTTTATCGCGTCGCGGGCGCGGAAGATGAGACCGCTCGGCGACTCGAATCGCGTGTTCTTCACGAAGCGCTGCGGCGATGAGGACGTGTTGTAGACCGTGATGGTGCCTTCCGCAGCATCGTTCGCGTTCACCGTGGATTCTGCCGGGACGCTTTTCGAGGCAATCTTCTCGGTCGAGACGACGCGGAACGGAAGATCGCCGCTATCAGGGTTTGCGGTGAACTCCTGGTTCACGCTGCCGGAAGCCGTTGCTGGCGTTATGGAGACCGACGCGCCGGAAAAGAGCCATAGGGCGCCGAGGGATGCGAGAACGACGACGAGCGCGATTATCGCCGTGCCCCACGGGAAGCGGCGGCGCGGCGGCGGGCTCATCGGCGGCAAAGGACGCATAGGGGGAGGGTTAGTCGGGGTCATAGGTGGCTCGACATGAATGTCATCAATCGTAGGCGGAACCTCGGGCGCAACAGGCGTATCCTCCACGGTCCGGCGTCGGCGCGAGGGCGGGATGATGTCATTTACGGTACGAGGTGTTGGCATGATCCGTGGCTAAACGTATATGGCAAAGAGTATACACCCCATGGAGTTGCTCAATCTTTTCCTTGGGTATAGGCACGCGCCGCATGGTAGGCCACGAGCATGAGGAAGATATCATCGGTCCCCTCGCCCACCGGCACGATAGCGGCTTGGAGCTGCGCAGGGGTCACGGTGATTATCGAAAGCGGGTCGTCAGAGAGCCAGAGGGAGCGGACGCTCTCGTCGGTGAGCATCGCCTTCACATCGCTCGCGTAGGTATCATCCGCAAGCAGGAAGAGCATGCGCGGCAAGGCTTGGTGTTCCGATAGATCCTTGAGGGCTCTGACCGTGCTCGTAAGCCACGCACTCTTTCCTCCGGGGGCTGCTTTCGCCTCGCTCGTGTCTCGGCGGACATGGATGCCGCCTTCTACCTTCTCCTCGCCCGCGGGAGATGATTTCTTCGCAAGCGCTCTCACCCCCGCGCCACAAGAGGCGACGCGCGCGATACGGCCTTGAGCAACGACGGTGATGTCGGTTGCGAGCGCAGCAGCGTCCATGACGAGGTAATCACGTTCATGCGGATACAAGGCCGACAATGAAGCGTACGAAACCCAGGGGAATGATGCGAAGGTCACGTTCCTGATATGCGCTTCGCCTTTGAGCGCGTCTTCTGCCGACTTCTTAAGCGCCTCATCAATCGATGAGTTCATGACGACGGCCTCGAGGCGCTTTACACGCTTACCGTGAGGCTCTTTGACCTCGTACCCATTAAGGAGGGTCGCGATTATCGCGGTATCTGCGTGGACGTGTCCCTCGAGAAGCTTCTCCTCGGCCGATACGAGGTCGCGGACAAGCCCGCTTGAGACCGCGAAGGGCTCCGCAGCCTCTTTCGCGCGCTTCTCGACATGCGTGTGCTGCCAGGGAGAGGCGACCGCGACAAGCGCCGCGTCCGCGCGTCCGGTACCGGACGCGTCCCGGAGCATCGCGGAGCCATGAGAGACTAGCGAGCGTATAGCCTCCTTCATGGTCGTTCCGACATCCGTTCCTTCCTTGTGCCTTACGCGGACGCCGTAATGCAGGGTCGGTTTCGTTCCTTCTGCGAGGGTGAGGTAGGCGGCGCCGACCGAACCCGACCCGATATCGAGCAGGAGGACGGAATCAACGCGTTTGCGTCTCAAGAACCACATCCCGTCAGTATAAACGAAAAGGCGCGGATAATTCCGCGCCTCGTCATCACTGTGAGTCGAACTTGTAGGTCGAACGGAACACGTCATCCGCGCAGAAATACACGTAGCCATTGTCTACCATGTATTCCGCGCAGCCACGCGTAATGGCGTAAAGGAAGACCCATATGCCGGCGAGCTCCGGATTCCGATACCGAGCCTCGATATAGGGTCCGTTCGTAATGTCGAGTACGGCATCGATCCAGAACTCGTGATCGGGCTGAAGCTGGCGCATAGCGTCGCTCACACGGTCAATCGAATCCGACATCGGTCTCCCCTGTCGTTGTTTCCGAGGGCACCCTAGCACAGCGGGGGCTGTACTGGCTATTCGAGTACCGCCTTGATGCGGCGTACGCCTTGAGCGACCGCCTCTTCCTTCTGTATGCGGAATTTTCTGCTGCCTTCGTGAATTTGAGCGGTATTGGTGACGTGCGGACCTCCGCAGAACTCCAATGAGAACGCGGAGAGGATCTTGGGATCAGCCTCGGTCGCATCTATCGGCCCGACCGAGTAGACAGACACGCTATCCGGGTATTTAACGCCGAACTCCATCTGCGCGCCCAGCTTCTCTGCTTCCGTGCGCGGCATCACCGTGCGCGTGACCGGGAGATCCTGATAGATGACCTCGTTCACGATCTTCTCTACCTCTGCCCTTTGCTCGTCAGTCATCTTCCCAGGTGAGGCGAAATCGATGCGAAGGCGCTCTGCGGTGATGTTCGAGCCGCGCTGTTTAACTTCCTCGCCAAGCACCATCTGAAGCGCCTTAAGGAGTATGTGATGGGTCGTATGGTAGCGGACCGTCTGCTCGCTATGATCTGCGAGTCCGCCGGCGAATTTCTGCGCTGCACCTGCCCGAGACGCTGCTTGATGCTCGGTCATCAATGACTTGAAGGCGGCACTATCTACATTCATGCCGCGCTCCTGCGCTAGTTCCAGTGTAAGTTCCAAAGGAAAACCGTATGTCGTGAACAAGGTAAAAGCTTCCTTAGCTGATATTGAACCAGTCGCCGAGGCCGAAAGTGCGGAAGCATATTTCTCGAACTCCTTAAGTCCTCGCTCGAGCGTATTGCGAAACTGCGCTTCCTCCTTCGCTAAACCGTCAGCGATTTCATTCGCTTTAGCGGATACTTCCGGGTAATGGTCTTCGTACGCCTTACCGAAGCCTTGTGCGATATCTGCGAGGACTGCGTCCTTTATGCCAAGACGGTCAACCTCGCGTATGGCGCGACGGATGAGGCGGCGTAGCACGTACCCGGCCTCGGTGTTCGACGGCGTCACGCCTTCGGCGAGCATGAATGCTGCGGCACGTACGTGATCCATGATGATGCGGAACGAGCGGGTCGATGCCTCGTCAGCGAGGTATGCCTTCCCCGTACGCTCCTCCAACGTCTTCCTCGCATGGTCGAAGACATCGAGAAGGAACACGTCTGGCTTCCCGATAGCGGCGATAGCGACACGCTCGAGGCCGCCACCGAAGTCGACGTTCTGCTTGGGGAGATTCGAGAAAGATCCGTCCGCATTCTTCACGTACTGCATGAAGACGGAGTTTGCTATCTCCACGAACCGCCCACAGTCGCAATTCACGTGGCATTCCTTACCCCACCTACTGTCATGCGGCGTGCCGAAGTCGTAGAAGATCTCCGAGTCAGGGCCTCCCGGCTCTCCTGCCGGCATATTCGCTGGCACTCCGGCGCGGCTCCACCAGTTCTTCTTCGGCCCATAGGAGAAGATGCGTCCGCCTCGCATACCTTTGTCGTACCCTTCCTCTTCCGTACCGATGCGCACCAGCTCGGCGTCGATACCGCTCTCCTTATAGAGGCGCTGCCATATGGCGACTGCCTCGGTATCAAGCTCCATCCCGGTGTCCGCATCCCCATCGAAGACGGTGACGTAGAGATTCCTCGGATCGAGTCCGACCTCGTTCGTAAGGAAATCGAATACCCAAGGAAGCTGTTCCTGCTTGAAATAGTCGCCCAAGGACCAGTTCCCGAGCATCTCGAAGAAGGTCGTGTGCCGGTTGTCACCGACCTCTTCTATATCGCCTGCACGAAATGACTTCTGCGAGTTCGTGACGCGCTTGCCTTCCGGATGATCCTTCCCGAGAAGGTACGGCACCAAGGGCTGCATGCCCGAGGAGGTGAAGAGGGTCGTCGGGTCATTCCCCGGCACGATGGGTGCTGACGGGATGACCGCGTGGCCGCGCGCCTTGTAGAAATCGAGGTATCGCTTCCGGATCTCACCTACCTGCATATAGAAGCGACGATAGCATACGCCCGATATCGCGCGAAGCGCGCTTAGCGCCTATACTGCCCGCATGGCATCCACACGCTCCGTCATACGACCCCGCGACATGAACTCCAAGGTACGTCCGGGAGATGATTTTTATGAGTATGCCGGAGGTGGCTGGCTCGCTAGAACTTCTATACCAAAAGCGGAAAGCCGGTGGGGCACGTTTATGCAGCTTCGATTGGATACGGAAAAGAAACTACGGCGCATCGTCGACGACCTCTCACGTGGAAAGCGCCCGGCACCGGGCACCCCTGAGCAGATGGTTCTCGACCTCTATCGCTCTGCCGCTGACCTCAAAACCCGAGCGAAGCTCGGTACGAAGCCGATAGAGCCATGGCTCACGCTCGTGCGCGGCATCAAGGATCGCGAAGACTTAGAGAAGGTCATCGGTAAGCTTCACCGTATCGGCATAACAGCGCCATGGAGCGTCATGATCGACCAAGACGCAAAGGACAGCGCGAAGTACCGGCTCCATATCGTGCAGGACGGACTTGGGATGCCTGACCGCGAGTACTACCTTAACGAAGACACGGAATCGAAGCGCGTCCGGAATGCGTACCGGCCGTACATCGTCGCAATACACAGGCTCGTTGGATATGACAGATATGAGGCTACGAGACGCGAAGCCGTCGTCATGCGGGTCGAGACTGAGCTTGCACGTCACTCCATGGATAAGGTTTCCGCGCGAGACGCAGACAAGACGTATCACAAGAAAAGCGCGAAGGAACTCTCTGCGCTCCTTGCCGGGTTCGACTGGAAGCGGTATTGGCGACTGAATGCCATTCCCGCGCCTCTCTCCGTGATCGTGATGCAGCCAAATTTCCTCAAGGGAGTGTCTGGGATGCTCCGCAGAGTCAGTTTGAATGACTGGAAGGTATATCTCGAGTGGCAGCTCGTAAACGATATGGCCGGAATACTTACTCCAGCGTTCGTCCGCACGTCCTTCTCGTTTTACGGAACGGCGCTTACCGGGACTAAGGTGATGAAGCCCGTCTGGCGTCGTGCGCTCTCCGCGGTCAATGGGAACCTGGGCGAACTCCTCGGGAAGGTGTACGTCTCTCGCTATTTCACTCCCGAAGCTAAAAAGAAGATGAATGCCTTGGTCGATGACCTTTTTACTGCATACGCTGCGCGTATCAAGGGTATTGATTGGATGGGACCTGCTACAAAGGCGAAAGCTTTGAAAAAGCTTAGCGCGATGAACCGGAAGATCGGATACCCGGACAAATGGAAGTCATACAAGGGGCTTGTTATTCGCCCGGACGATCTCGTCGGGAATCTGATGCGCGCTGGCGAACAGGAACACAGGCGTCAGGTGAGAAAGCTTGCTGGTCCTATAGACCGCGGCGAATGGTTCATGTATCCGCAGACGGTGAACGCGTACTTTGCACCGAATTTAAACGACATCGTCTTCCCCGCCGCCATCCTTCAGCCGCCGTTCTTTGATCCGAGGGGCGATATGGCGGTCAACTACGGCTCAATAGGTTCCGTCATCGGACACGAGATAACGCACGGATTCGATGATCAGGGCTCGAAGTTCGACGAGAAGGGCAACCTAAAGAGTTGGTGGACACCGGCCGACCGTAAGCGCTTTGAGATGCGCGCAAACGTCGTTGTTAAACAGTTCAATGAGTACACGGTTGCAGACGGCGTTCACGTTAACGGAAGACTAACTCTCGGCGAGAACATCGCAGACCTCGGTGGCGCGTCTATTGCGTATGACGCGTGGAAGTTGTATCGAGACCGCACCGGTGACGCTGCGGATGCGGGCGGATTCTCGCCGGAACAGCGATTTTTCCTCGGATTCTCCTTATTCGAACGCGAGAAATCGCGACCCGAGTTCCAGAAGATGCAGGTCATAAACGACCCGCACTCGCCAGGGAAATTCCGCATCAACGGGCCTGCTTCCAATATGGAGGAGTTCTACCGCGCGTTCGCGGTCACCAAGGGCGACAAGCTCTATCGCTCCCCTGCCGCGCGCGCAAAAATCTGGTAAGTACCGTCTGAGCTAATCACGCAATAGAGACGGCTCCATATAGAGGAGATGTATCATATATGATACATCTCCTCTTCGTCATACCGAGTATCGTCAATTGAAAAAATGAATATGTGCAGAAGTTACGAGAGCCAATCGATAGGCGTGAGGCCGTGAGATGCGAGGTATTCGTTCGCGCGCTTGAAATGGCCGTTACCAAAAAAACCTGACGCCGCTGAATAGGGCGAAGGGTGCGGGGATTCTAGTACCAGGTGCTTCTCGCGGTCTATATGCGCACCCTTCTCCTTCGCGTATCTTCCCCACAACATGAATACGAGATGCTCGCGCTTATCGGAAAGCGCTTTGACGGCTGCGTCCGTGAATTCCTCCCAGCCACGCCCCTGGTGCGAGCCTGGAGACTTTGCGCGGACAGTGAGTGTCGCGTTCAAAAGCAGCACTCCTTGTTTGGCCCAGCGTGACAGATCACCACTGGTATTCTTCATTGGCTCGCCGAACTCCGACTCGATCTCCTCGAACATGTTCTGCAGGGATGGCGGGTTTCGTACGCCCTCATTAACCGCAAACGACAATCCGTTCGCCTGCCCCTGCCCGTGGTACGGGTCTTGACCGAGTATGACGACCTTCACCGTGTCGAACGGCGCGAGTTCAAAGGCACGGAAGATATTCTTGGGGCCTGGATACGTGGGACCGGCAAGATATTCGGCCTTCACGAACTCGCCGAGTTGGTTGAAATAGGGCTTCTCGAACTCGCCCCTAAGTGCCTCCTTCCAGCTCTCCTCGATGACGAGCGCCATAGTGCGGCCAGTATAACGAAAAGGGGCCAGCGCGGTATGCGGCTGGCCCCTTGGTCATCACTCCTCGTGCTGCTTCGCTATAGGCGCAGGCTTCGGCAAGGCGCTCCAGACGATCGCGAGAAAGCAGGCGATAAGCACGCCAGCGATAGCGACATCGGACGACTCCACACCGAAGATCATGACCTTGCAGATCGGGTTGTTCGCGAGCTCGCAGTCGTAGACCGCAAATACGCTGTTCACCCAGATCGCGAGCGTCGCGATCGCACACAGAAGTGAGAGATTGAAGAAAACTGAACGAACGCTGGACATCGCTGGGCTCCTGAATGAGAGACCCTATCCGACACCCCACCGCGTATAAGGATAGCCTATTTTGGGCTATTTGTCAATAGCCCCTTCTAAAACGAGGAGCGCCCGCTTCTTCGCGGGTCCGCCTCGGTTATATTCCCCTATCTTCCCGTCCGCACGGACGACGCGGTGGCAGGGGACATCCGGAAGGTAGTTGTTCTTCATGATGGTGCCCACGGCGCGCGCAGCGCCCGGCTTCCCTGCTCGCGCCGCTACTTCCTGATACGACATAGTCTTCCCCCTCGGAATGTTCCGGACGACATCCCGGACCTTATCTGCGAACTCTGTTTTCATTGTACTCGAGTATACCAAGCCGCTTTTTGTGGACGCTCTTGCCTGAGCCGTGCTAGGGTCGAAAAAGAACAGGACAGGAGGTTCCCGTGCTTAAGCATGAGCTGCTTGGCGCCCGGGCCGAGCGGCGATTCTTGAAACTCGCCAGTGAGCGTGTCGCGTGGACGCCGAAGTGGCTTCGAAGCATCGAAGATGCCGGCGTGCTCTGGGACATTCGGGGCATCGACGCGTTTGCGTATTGCAGCTGCATCGAAGGAAACGAGATCCGCATCCCCATACAGGTGAAGATCTCGCGATACGGACGTGAGCGATTCCTCAAGCATGCGACTCCAGACGTCGTAGAGCACGTTTTTCTCTTCGTCGTCGACTCGCGCAAGACCGACGATCAGCTCCGTTCGACGCTCTACTCGCGGCTCGGACAGCTGCGTCGAAGCGGCAAGGATTACGCCGGATTCCTCGCAAGACTCGAGAAGGACGCCATCTCGCGGCGAAGGCTCAAGATGCTGGTGAAGCGAGTCGAGGAGCAACGGCTCCGAAGGTACATGACTGACTAGTCAGTCATGTACCTTCTTTCATTTCTTCCTCGCCTTATGGATGGAAAGGAGGATCTTGCCGGCCGCTTCTCGGTACGTGCAGAAATCGCAGGGGCCGCCGCCGAACGCCGTACCTACTTCCGGTATCTCATCCGACATCATGGTTGCCTTAAGCTCGTGCAGGGTCGGCTCTATCCATGCGTCGTCGCCCGTGTACGGCACCAGATTGATGTCGAATTCGAGCTTCGCATCGAACGCTTCCTTATCAGAACGGCCGTTCGCGTAGACGAAATAGCCGGTCGGCGAGACCTTGAAGCCGTTCCGGCGGAAGAGCCACTGGTACACCTCTATCTGCTTCTTGTAGGACGGATAGAGGTCATCTTCGGTCGTCGGCGCCTCCTTCTTCGAGGTCGCCTTATAGTCGACGACGATGAGCTCTCCCGAAGGCGCAACCCACACATCGTCTATGCCGCCGCGCACGATAAGGTTCGTCTCCTCGTGATGCGTCTTTACGCCGCGCTTCAGCGCGTCGCGCCATTCCGTGAGGCGATCGTCTTTGAGCGGCACGGCGTCTATCCCGTACTGCTTCATCAATGGGTGCGACGATCCTGCAGCTCGGTGCGCATCGAACTCGTTCTTGAAGAGCTCATCGACCGCGTTATTGAGCGTGAAGGAAGGTCCTGACGGGCGCTTCACCCCGAGGCGAAGGTCGAGATACGAGCAGCGCTTGCACTCGGAGAAGAGGTCTATCTTCGAACGACTTATCGTAAAGGGCTCGGAGGAGGAGGGGTCGAACGTCTTAGATTTCCACGCCATAGGCCCATTCTACGCGACGAGGTCCGGGGCTCAAATCGCGGCTGTCTTGAAATCAGCACGGAAGCGCTCTCCGGATACCTGGTCCTCTACCGGCGCGTCACCATGGAGCTCGAATATCCCGTCACCGTCGTCCGTAAAGAGGATGACTGCATACTCGGCGTTCGGGACAGTGGGACGAAGGAGACCGACAGGAAAATCAGTGCCTTTGGAGAACGCGTGGCGAGCACCTAAGACACGCCAGACGACATCTCCGCGCATCTCAGCAATCGCGACCCAGACGCCGGGTGCCGGCATATTCACCTCGCGCACGGTGACCGACTTCCCTGCCTGCTGGTCGAGGACAGTCGCAGGAGCCGAGACACCCTTCTTCTCGGCCTCGACCGAGGCTGCCTGGTCGGTTATGCGCGGCTCACCAAGCGCGAAATACCCGCTCGTGAGCGCGACGATAGCGACGAGCGCGAGAAGGAGGAGTGGGACGCCGTAGGACCGCTTCGGGGCTCCAGGCGGCAGCGAGAGCATTTCAGGCATGGGATACGGGGTTATGTAGCGTCTCTATCTCCGCCAGTATACTCCCGATACGAGCCGGTGGGACGCCTATCTTCCGGAGGACTTCGCGGCGCTCCTTGAGGGCTTTCGAAGTAACGATGCGCTCCCCGATAAGGAGATTCTTCTCCGCTTTCTTGAGCGACGTGAGCGTCGTCACCGGATAGATGCCGCTCGCGACGATGCGGTCGAACAGGTTTCCCTCCGCAGGATAATTCCAGCCGATAAGCTCCACGCCAGAGCATTTCCCATAATCGATGGCATGCCTCGTGAACTTGGTATTCGTGATGAGGACGCCGCGCGTGATGACGCAGGTACGGGAACCCGGCGCGCAGTTAGCGACGTCATCGAGGCGCGCTTTCACGTAGAGCGCTATCTTCACGTCGGTCTTATAGAACGCGTCGTTGTGATACTTCAATTCCCCGGCGATGGTCTCCTCGCCGCGGGTCGCGAAGAGGTCGACCTCATGAGAGACGCAGCGGCCTTGCACGATCTTCCGCCACTCGACATTCCAGCCCTCCGCGGTATAGAGCTCCGCGATGAAATCTTCAAAGGGGTGTCCGGACGGGCCGAGCTCAAGAAGCGCACGCCGGAGCGCGTAAC
Organism: uncultured Candidatus Saccharibacteria bacterium; assembly: GCA_964565655.1. Taxonomy (GTDB): domain Bacteria; phylum Patescibacteriota; class Minisyncoccia; order Phycocordibacterales; family Phycocordibacteraceae; genus C7867-001. The sequence continues at coordinate 11,344 of CAZMFT010000003.1, read as the reverse complement.
GCGCTGCCGCAGGCTTCGCTTCGCGGCGCAACATCGAGAACGCCTTCCGGTACACTTCGCCTGACATGACGCTCGACGCAGAGCTCGAAAGGATGACGTGCGCGATGCGCTCCGCGGATGCCATCGTGGCGCCCGCCTTAGTGAGGGACGCGACCAGCTTCCCCGGATCAAAGGGCTCTACCGTCCCGTCTGCTTTGACTATCGTTGAAACGGTCATGGTGCGGGTGTCGGCGCTATGGATTCTCCGTTTGCGATAAACTGCGCCGTCGCGCCTTCCGGAGCTTCGACGAATATCTCGAATTCGACATCGGTCGCGGCTTCGAGGCAGATACCCTCCACGGGCTGATTCGTAAGCGCAACGATTATAGCGTTCGTGCCCGCGTCATAGCTTGCCGACGCGTCGACGCCGAGGCATCGGTTCGGAACGCGTGCTGTCCCGCTCATCGCATATCCGGTATCTTCGTAGTCGCTTACGTAGGTCACCGCGAGTATCCGAGGCTCTGGCGCGCTCTCACCACTTTCCGGCGCGCGCGACGTGCCGAGGAAAAGCGTCAAGAATCCGACGATCACGATGATCGTGACGATGAGTATCGAGGGCCACAGCCGCATTGGGCCTATGATATCACTCCGCCACCGACGAGCTCATCACCATCGTAGATGACGAGCGATTGGCCGGCAGCAACCGGTTCAGAAAGCGGTTCTAGTGCCGAGATGCGAGAACCCTCTACGCGCACCTGTATGCGCGGACCATGATACCGGTACTGCGCTTCGTACTCCTTACCAACTTCAAGCGTGCCCTGAAGATTCATCTCGGTAAGTTCGATGGTCGGCCGCGACGCGGAACTGCTTAGTGACTTCGCGACCGTAAGGCGATTCGATTCGACATCCTTCGCAACGACGAACCAAGGGCCGGGAGGGGCGTCTTGGAGCGCGACCCGCTCACCAAGCGTATACAGCAGGGCGCCGGCATGCTCTCCGACGACCGTACCGCACTCATCTACTGCTTCTCCAACCTCCGTACCAAATTCATGCTTCAAGAATGCATCGACCGAAATGTCGCCGAGGAAGCAGATGCCTTGGCTATCGCGCTTATCGGACACCGGAAGGCCGAATCGACTCGCGAGCGCACGTACTTTCGGCTTCTCGTAAGCGCCGAGCGGAAAGATGACCTTCTTGAGCGCATCCTTCGGCACCGCCCACAAGAAATAGGATTGGTCCTTGGCTTCTGATACTCCGCGGAGAATATGACCATCCTCTATCCGTGCGTAGTGTCCGGTCGCAATGAGGTCAGCGCCTTCCTGCATCGCGTAGTCGAAGAATGCACCGAACTTAACCTCGCGATTGCACATTACGTCGGGATTGGGCGTCCGCCCCGCCTTGTATTCGGACAAAAGGTAATCGATGACGCCGAGCTTATACTCATCGGACGCGTCTAACGTCCTGAAGGGTATCTGGAGCCGCGCCGCGACCCGCATTGCGTCTCTACGGTCAGCATTCCACGTGCAGGGCATACCGGGCGGATACCAGCCTTTTATGAAGACGCCGGTCACCTGCGCGCCCATTTGCGTGAGGAGCGCAGCAGTCACGGCAGAGTCGACTCCGCCTGAAAGCCCCACAAATACTTTCTTACCTGCGACGGTCATGCGGCGACGATACCATGCACGTAAAAGTCTCGACCAGTCATGGTCGAGGCTTAGGCCTATGCTGCGTAGACGAGCCTCCGCTTCGCGCCGGGACGAAAGATCGCAGCGATGGCTGCCATGCGCTCCTCGTGCTTACTTGCGGCCTCGACGACCGCTTCTTGGAGCGTCAACCCGTGCCCGAGAATGTCCCGAGTGACTTTGCCACCGAACGGCGCCGGCGGCAGGTGGTCGAGATATCCCTGGGCACCGACGAGTCGCATCTTGAACGGCTTCGGGCAGTTGGCGTTGTGCTCGATGACGTATGTCAGGTCGCCGATGGACGCGAGCGGATTCTCCGCCGATATAACTCGAGGTTCGTCAGTCATGGTCGCTTCTCCTGTTTCTTGTCACACCCTATACGAAAGTCCGTCCCTGTCGAGCCGGGCGCCGTAGCGGTATACGGGACAGCTAATCGAGGTAGAGAGCTCGGTTCCGCTTATGCTCCTCGAACGTCTTCGCGAATCGGGTCACCCCGTCGTTCCCCGTCAGGTAGAAGAGCGCGGAGGTAGTCGCCGGGGTCGCAGCCGCGAGTATCGCATCCCTGCCGGGGTTGCCGATGGGCCCCGGCGGCAGTCCCTTGTTCTCATAGGTGTTGTACGGGG
>CAZMFT010000003.1:0-8960 GCA_964565655.1 uncultured Candidatus Saccharibacteria bacterium | reverse complement strand
GGGTTGCCGATGGGCCCCGGCGGCAGTCCCTTGTTCTCATAGGTGTTGTACGGGGAATCAATTTCTAGGTCGGTGAACGAAGGGCTATAGAGCGGCACGTCCTTGATATAGCTGAAGACCGCATCGACCTGCAAAGGCATGCCGATCGCGATGCGGTGCCAGAGGACGCCCGCGATAGCACGCATCTCTTCGAGCCCGCGTCCTTCCTTCTCGAGGATGGAGGCCATGATGATGAGATCCTTCTCGGAGTGCGTCGAGGCGACAACCTCGCTCTCTATCGCCGCCCGCTCGTTATTGAAATGCGTAAAAAGGGTCAGGACCGCGTCTTCGGGTGTGAGATCCGGGTAGAAGAAATACGTATCCGGGAACAGGTAGCCCTCGAGAGGCAGCGCCTCGTCGACGAATTCGTCTGCGTCAAAGTCCGGGAACGCATTATTGAGTGCTCGCGCCATTTCGCGCACGGTCGTGCCTTCGAAGAACACGACGCGTGTCGGCTCGATGCCGAACCCGCCTATGGCGGTCCGGTATGCAACACGGAAGAGGCCCACGGGCTTATGGAAGACGTACTTTCCGGCGTCCGGAAGCGCTCCGGTGATGCGCATGAGCGCGCTGTATGCCACCGGCGAGCGAATGACGCCGTCCGCATAGAGCTCTACGGCGACGTCCTTCACGGTCGACCCCTCTTCGACCGTGATGATGGTGCCCGCGGGAAAGCGCGCCGGAGGTGCAAGAAGCGAGAACCACAGGAACGCAATGACCGCGACGCCTCCGAGTGCCAAGGTCACATAGAGCTGCTTCAGACGTGCGAAGTGGAACTCGAGCGCAACCGCGCTCGTAGCGACTATCTCGCGAAGCGTCCTGAAACTCATATCGGCAGGTTAGGTGGCGCCTCGCGCGTCGATGACGAGATGCGCGGAAGGCCCGGCGCGGTCACCGTCGCCGACGGTATATGGAACATGGTCGCGAGAACCGCGGTATTGAGTATCATATTGGTCCCGATATAGGGGTAGTGGAAGTACGCCCGGCGCCGCGCGGCATCGACCATCTTCCGCATCTCGTGCTCATAGTGGTGACCGCTCGGGTCTTCCCACGGCATCTCGGTGAACATCTCGGAACCGACCGCCCCATCCGGCCCTATCTCGTTCCAGCCCGCGAATGGCTTCCATATCTGCGAGACGTAGGCGCCGATGTTCCCGACGTAATGGTCGCGGTCGGCGACATAGACCGCGCGCATGCCGACATCGAATGCGCCGCGCTCGGTGTTGCGCTCTATCGAGTTGATACTTTCCATCTGTCCTTTGGTCGGATTCGGGAACGTCTTCTGCTTCCGGAGCTGCCCCGAGGCGTCGACGAACTCGACCTCGCCCATGGTCTTCTTGCGAAGCTCCTCGATAATCTCCTGGCCCTCGTCCCACCACGTATATTTCTTTCCGTCTTTATTGAGCTTTCCGCCGTATTTCTCGCTCTTCGTGTTCCTGATGATGATCTGGAGCCAGAGTCGCTCGCCCTTCCCGAGAGAGCCGAGGAATTCGATGACCTGCGACAAGGGATCCGTCTGCTCTTCCGGCTTATCGAGCTTGTCGAGATTGTAGTCTTCGTAGGTCGCAAGCGGGAACGGATCAGGCATCTTGAGCTTGTACTGACAGCTCCATACGCGATTCGACGGCGCGAACGGGTCTATCATGCGCAGGAAGTCTGGTATCTCGACTATCTCGAGGCCAGGATACTGCGCGTAGAGATACGTTTCGATCGCCTTTCGCATCGTCTTCCTCGTCCAGACGCAGAAATGCACGCGACCTTCGATAGAGACGAGCTCGAACGACCACCACGGGCGCGTGCGACCGAGCACGTTCTTCTTCCACCAGGTACCCTCGCCGGGGCCGATGTTGATGTTACGGAACACCGTTTCCATGGCGGCTGGAGTCTTCCTCGTATCTCGCGGGATGCGGAGCTCGAGGTACACCGTTTCCTGGCTCGCGTTATAGGCGAGACGCTTCACGCGTATCCAGCGCTCCCATGCGAGCTTATAGAGGATGTACGGGAGCCATAGAGGTGACAGAAAGAGGAGGAGCGCCCAGTTATGCAAGGTCTGCTCCGGAGCGACTACCAGGAACGCGAAGTTCGCGAGTATGAACGGGATATAAAGCGTCCAGGTTGGAAGCAGGATGCCGTAATCCGAGTGGATGCCGTGCATCGTTTCGTGCACCCATCCGAGAAGCGGTAATCCGCCTCCTCCGTGTCCGCCAGCTGACATTACCTCCTAGTATACGCGTAAAGCCGCGCCTCGTTGGGGCGCGGCTTTACGGAGTGTTGAGAAACCTTAGGCGGCCGCGTACGTGCCCTCCTTGGTGCGCGTGAAGTAGCGCGTGTCGTTCAAGTTCACGAGGATCGTATTGTCCTTCACGTAGCGGACCTTTTTCACCTCCTTGATGACATCCTCTCGGGAAAGCGGGCCCTTCTCGTCGAGGATCTTCTTGATTACGTCGCGGACGACGCCGGGTTGGTAGCCCCACTCCGCGAGCGCGTAGAGGCCGCGACCGACCAGGACGAATCGCGAGTCCTTGATGAGCTCGTTATGAGTCGTCGCAACATGCGCCTTCTTCGCGAACAGCGTACCGATAGCCTTCGCGACGTCGCCGAAGTGCATAGGTTCTGCCTTCTGCTTGATGACGAGGTATGCGTAGTCGCGGATACCCTTCGTACGGATGCCTGGCGCATGGGTCTTGCCCCACTCGGCAAGCGGGTTCGCGGAAATGGTCTTCGAAATCGAAAGCCAGCGCTTCATCACCTCCTCGGTCTTGTAGGCGTCATTGACGGCCTTAAGCTCGTCGAGGAACTTATCCATGAGCTCGCCTTCAGCGAGCACCTCATCGTCCGGAAGTGCTCGATAGAGGCGCGAAAGCGCGTCGTGGACGGCGTCCGCGGTCTTGGGGTCGACATGCCATCGTGCATAGAAATCATCCGTCTCACGCTCGCGGAAGAACGCGGAACCGACGACGAGGAGGAAGCGGTAGCGGTTGCGCGTCTTCTCATCCTTCGCTAATCCTTCGAGGAGCTCGTCCTCTGGAACGATGCCGCCGAGACCCTCGATATGGCGAGCGAGGGCGTCGAAAATGGGGGTTGCGTCGCGGAAGGCCCTCCCGGAGCGCACGGACTCGAGGCCCGTCGCCTCGATCTGACGGACACGCTCGCGCGTGATGCTCCATCGGTCACCGATCTCCTCGAGCGTCTGGCGCTTGCCGTTAGCTCCCAGGCCGAAGCGGAAGGTAAGAACCTCGCGCGCACGGTCAGGCACGCCCGAAAGGAGCTTCTTGACGAGGCCCGCAGTATCGATAGCCGGCCCCGAAGACCCCTTCTTGGACACGGTGGATGCCTTTTTTGCCATACGTTTGTGGTGCTATTTATACCAACTCCTGTAAATATCGTCAATAGCGAGTCAAGGGGCGCGTCAAGACGGACCTGGTACAAGGTTAAGGATGCGGCCAGGGACGTAGATGACCCGGCCTGGGGTGCCATTTGTGAAGAAGTCTGCTAAGGCGGGCAGCGCTCGCGCGGCCTGGAGCGCGTCTTCTTCGGATGCATCGGGGGCGAGCATAAGCTCCCCCTTCTTCTTTCCCGCGAGCTGCACCACAACCGTGACGGTGTCCGCGACCAAGAGGCTTTCGTCGACCGTAGGCCATGCTGCCCTATGGATACTGCCCTCGCCACCTCCGCGTTCCCACAGATGCTCCGCGATATGGGGCGCAAACGGCGCCAAGAGCCGCAGATAGACGCGATACGCTTCGCGGCTTACGGACTCCTCGGCCGACAGCTCGTTGAGGGCGATCATGAGCGCCGATATCGCCGTATTGAATTTGAAGCGTTCGGAGTCGACGGCGACCTTCTGCGCCGCCTTCGCGAGCGTGCGGTTCTCCGCGTCGTTCGGCTCCCTATCCGCAGTCGCGTCGTAGAGCGCAGCGACTCGGTCGAGGAACTTGCGCATCGCGGTGACACCATCCAGGTTCCAAGGATAGCTTCCCGGCTCGTTATAGGGGCCGATGAACGCGAGATAGGTGCGCAAGGCGTCAGCGCCGTAGCTCGCGACCATCTCATCCGGATTCACCACGTTCCCCCAACGTTTCGACATTTTCTGCCCGTCGGTTCCGAGGATGAGACCGCGATTGAACCGCTCATCGAACGGCTCCGGCGTTGGTGTGAGCGCAAGGTCATGGAGCGCCTTGTAGAAGAACCGCGCGTAGAGGAGATGCATCGTGGTGTGCTCCGAGCCGCCGGAATAGCGATTCACCGGAAGCCACTTCTTCATGAGCGCAGCGATCGAGAAATGCTTCGCATCATCGGGTGCCAAATAGCGCAGGTAGTACCAACTCGAATCTACGAAGGTGTCGAGCGTGTCGTATTCCGGCGTCCAGCCCTCGCCGAATATGCGCGTGACGCGCTCTTTGAGTTCCTTCGAAGTCGACAGCGGCGAGCCGGTGGTCTCAGTAGCCTTAAAATCGACATCGGTCGGCAAGAGCCACGGCAGATGCTCGTCCGGAACAAGGTGCGGCACGCCCTTGGGGTCATACACGACCGGTATCGGGCAGCCCCAATATCGCTGGCGCGAGACAAGCCAATCGCGGATACGGTAGTTCGTCGTACGAACACCCTTTGCGAGCGTGACGATATCCCACATCGCCTCGTCGCTTCCTCGACCCGTGAACGGTCCGGAGTCTACGAGCTGTCCCGGGCCCGTGTACGCCTTATCAGCCCTAAGGCGCTCCCACAGATGCGGGAACTCCGCATGCTGGAGGCCGAGACTCTCGACCTCGTTCGCGTCTACCCAGATCGGCTCATGCAGTTTCGCCTCCTCCGGCGCGACTTCTATGCGCGCATCGCTTTTAAGGCGATAGAGGAGGACCGTATTGCGTGCCGTCCGATTCTCGTCCTTATGCGCGGCGAAGAAGCGGCTTTCCGTGCGGCAGACGACGCGGACAAGCTCGACATCCGTGTATCCGGTCTCCTCACGGATCTCGCGCTTCCCAGATTCGATCGGGTCTTCGCCGTCATCGACGCCTCCGGAGACGAACGTCCTCCATCCCTGTGCAGGCCAATTGAGCGTGAGGTACCGATCAGTTAGCGGGTCGTGGAGGATACTCACGGTCGCGTCCCGCGGAACATGCTTCTTTCCCTCGCGCCATGGGTTACTCTCATCGATGCACACGGGCGCGACCACCTGACGCACCGGAAGCTCATGCTTCGCGGAGAATTCGAAATCGCGCTCGTCGTGCGCGGGAACGGCCATCACCGCACCCGTGCCGTAGCTCCCAAGCACATAGTCGGCGACATAAACCGGTACTGCCTCCTTGCTCGCGGGATTTATCGCTTTGACACCCGGGAGGAGTGTTCCGGACTTCTCTTTGTTCTCGCTCCGTTCGCGTTCGGTCTTCTTCTTCGTCGCTGCAAGGTAGTCGGCAACTTCTGGCGCATATGCTGCGACCGCTTCCGCGAGCGGGTGCTCAGGCGCGACGACGACGTAGGTGACGCCGTAGAGCGTATCCGGACGCGTCGTGAAAACCTCGATAGCACCTTCAGCGCCTTCGAGGGCGAAGGTAAGCTTCGCGCCCTCTGACTTCCCTATCCACGCGCGTTGCGCGTCCTTGATATCTTCGCGCCACGGCAGCGCATCGAGGTCCGACAGCAGGCGGTCCGCGTACTTCGTGATGCGCATGAACCACTGCGTGAGCACGTGCTCCTCGACCGGCGTATCGCAGCGCTCGCATTTCCCGTCGATGACCTGCTCATTGGCGAGCACCGTCTTATCCCTAGGGCACCACTTCACTGGCGCCTCCTTCCTCACTGCAAGCCCATGCTCATAGAGCTTCGCGAAGAGCCACTGCGTCCAGTGGTAATACTCGGGGCTCGACGTCACGACTTCTTTCGACCAGTCCACCGAGGTACCCATCGAGCGGATCTGCGCGCGCATCCGATTCATATTGGCTGCAGTCCATTCGGCAGGGTCCGCGCCGTTCTTCATCGCGGCGTTCTCCGCCGGAAGACCGAACGAATCGAATCCTATCGGAAACAGAACCTGCTTGCCCTGCATGCGCTTCAAGCGCGCGAAGATGTCGGTGACCGCGAACGCATACCAGTGGCCGGTATGAAGGTCACCCGACGGGTACGGGAACTCGAACAGGAGGTAATAGGGATCGGGATTCGCGGCAGAAAGGTCGAGCTCGTACAAGCGCTCTGACTCCCAGCGCTTCTGGGCATCCGCCTCTATCTGCTTATGGTCGAACCGCGCCATGCGGGCCTAATCGCGGAACTTCTTCCAGCCGAGATAGAGAAGGGCGAGGAGGGCGACACCGGAGATGGCGAGCCGCGTCATATCATTCGCATCACCCCAGTACGCGACTGAGCCGATCACGAGCGCCAACACGCCGCCGTATGAGAGACCCGAGGAGACGATGGAGGACCCGGTGATGAGGACTCCTGCGACGATAGCGACAATGCCGGCGATGACCATGAACGCGAAGAACTTCACCGCATGAGATTCGTTCGCCATCTGATAGTCTTCCATGCAGCCCTTGCTGTAATCGCAATATCCTTCGGAAAGCTTCGCCCCGTCCGGTACGAGCCATTCGCCACCGTTCGCGACACACGTCGCTTCGACCGCTGCCGGGCGATTCGCCATCGGGCAGAAATCTTGATAGTCAGGCTGCGGGAACACGATACGACCCGCGACGAAAAGGAATGCGTTAAGGACTACCGCAATACCGAGAACGACCGCCCAGCTCACGAACCGAGGGTGCGAAGTGCCGTTTTGCATATGACTGAAATATAGCACGCCACCACGAAATACTAACTGTGCAAGAAGACGATCACGTCCCCATCCTTGACGACGTATTCCTTCCCTTCGGTGCGCACTTTTGCCTGCTCGCGCGCGGCGGCGTATGAGCCGGCGGCAAGGAGATCAGCGCTCGCCACGACCTCTGCCCGGATGAACTTATCCTTGAAGTCGGTGTGTATCGCCGCGCCTGCCTCCGGCGCAGTTGCGCCACGAGGAACGGTCCACGCGCGGCTCTCCTTAGGACCTGTCGTGAAGAAGGTGATGAGGCCAAGGGTCTCATACGCGCCGCGTATGAGCTCTGCGAGCCCGTCTATCGATACGCCGAGCTCCGAGCGGAACGCCGCCTTATCCTCGTCCCCGACGTCATTCAGCTCTCGCTCGGTGCCAGCGTCCACATGCACGTAGCGTGAACCGAGACTCTCGATAAGCTCATATGCCTTCTGTACCCGCTCATCCGCGATAGTCGAGCCGACCTTGCCATTGAGGGAATAGAGTATCGGCTTCATCGTGAGGAGATTCTGGTGCTTCACGAGCTTCTGTTCCGCATCCGTGAGCTCTACGGTCGATGCGAGCTTCCCTTCGGAGAGCGCGGCGAGAATGCGCGCAAGCGCGTCTTTTTCCGCTATAGCGTCCTTGAGTCCTGCGCGGACGTCACGCTCCAGCTTCTCAAGGCGCTTCGCTACCTGTTCTCGGTCGGCAAGGACGAGCTCGAGATTGATTATTTCGATATCTCGCGCGGGATCGACGTTTCCATGCACATGCGTGATGTCAGGGTCGTCAAAGAACCGCACCATCTCGAGAATGGCATCGACTTCACGGATATGCGTCAGGAACTGGTTGCCGAGCCCCTCGCCTTCCGAAGCTCCTTTCACGAGCCCGGCGATGTCGACGAATTCTATCGCTGCCGGGATAGTCTTCTCGGACCTTGAGAGGGCGGACAGTGCATCGAGGCGCATGTCCGGGACGCCGACGATGCCGACCGACGGTTCTATGGTGCAAAATGGGTAGTTCTCAGCGGGTACGCTGGCCTTCGTGAGCGCATTAAAAAGCGTGGATTTCCCCACGTTCGGAAGGCCGACGATGCCGATACGTAACATCCTCCTACCTTACGGTTTTGCGGCTTAAAATGAAAGTCTTGCTACATATCGTCTCGCTCGGTATCGTCACGGTAGAGTACAGGAGGCACGTCATGAGCGATGAGACGATTTATCGGACCGCGCACTTTGTCGCGGTACCAGTGAGTAGCGGCAAGTACCTGATTCTGCATCGTGCGCCCGGAAGCGATGAGATAGACCGGGATGCTATGGTCGTCGGCAAAACATACGAATCCGACGCCGTATGGTCCGTGATCGACGCGATGGAGATCGGGCACCGTGTCGGTCGAGTGGACGCGGCGAGACGACTCGTCGCGGCTGCGGCGAAGGTCCGGGACGAGTACGTGATTTCCGCGGTAGAGACTAGGGTCACGGTGCGAGAGCCGGCGTGACAAAAAACAAAGGGCTCACCTCGGTGAGCCCTTTCGCTTTGTCCAATAAAAAGGTCCCGCTCGCTACGCGGGACCCAGGGCCTCTCATCGCTCATAAGCGCACCTCACAGTGGAGCGACTACCGGACGCGAAGCTCGCGTCTCCGGGCGGGCGGTCATAGTTGCGCGAACGGTCTCCAAGCATCGTTGGGGAGACACCGGGATTCCGCTCCGATCCGGACCTGACCGCATTTGGTATACGCCTAGCGCCCTTTGCGCGCAAGAGCGTCTACTTTCCGCGTCCACCTGGCGACGCGACTCTCCGGTGCGCGTTCGGATGGGCCGAACGACGTGATGCGCGTCTTGAAGCCTGCGAACCGGAGTATCGACCAGCCGATGGCCGCGGTGTAATTGCCGAACGCGAAGCGGTCGAGGATAGGCGGATTGCCGCAGAGTATGAATACGCGGGCGGTGCGTCCCGTAAGAAGACGGTCCCAGCCCCAGCGCGACGGCCACATGCGGAACGCGAATCGAGGAAGGAACATCCGGTCCCACATGCCCTTCAATAAGGCCGGCATCGACCCCCACCAATTGGGATACACGAGGACGAAGTGTTCGCACCAGGAGAGGTTCTCCTGAACCTTCACCAGATCCGGCTCCAAGTCCTGCC
>CAZMFT010000002.1:16783-43932 GCA_964565655.1 uncultured Candidatus Saccharibacteria bacterium | reverse complement strand
GCAGAAGCAGAAACCGCGCCGAAGGGCGCGGTTTCTGTCGTTTGGGAGAGGATGACCGAGAGCTCGAATTTCTTCACGGCTCTTCGCCAGATGCGCTTCTTATTCCGATGCCTGCGCCACTTCTGGTCCGGAGTGGAGATAGACCTTACTTGGAAGGCCTTGGTTTCGCGGGGCCGGGAGCCTCGGTACACCATCTATACCCGCAGTATAGAGCTTGTAAGGCGACCCGGTGGAAGGACTTGGGGATTTCTGTTAGTATCCGGGTGATAGCAGGGATGCCTGCTTTAGGCACGCGTAGCTCAGTTGGTAGAGCACTCGACTGATACTCGAGCGGTCCCAAGTTCGAATCTTGGCGCGTGCACACTATGGATGCCTCGGCACACTTCAGGGGCAAGAAGATAACCGTCATGGGGCTCGGTCTTCTTGGGCGTGGGGTAGGGGATGCAAAATTCCTCGCCCAGTGCGGGGCAGAACTTATTGTCACCGACCTCAAAACCAAGGAAGAACTCGCGGAGTCGGTTGACGCGCTCAAAGGATTCTCGAACATCACCTTTGCGCTCGGCGAGCACCGACTCGAGGATTTCCAGGCTCGCGACTTGATCCTCAAGGCGGCCGGCGTACCGCTCGACTCCATATATATAGAAGAGGCTAAAAAGAACGGGATACCGGTACGGATGAGCGCCGACCTTTTCATGGAAATCTCCGGTGTTACGACGATAGGCGTAACGGGAACGCGCGGTAAGTCGACGACGACGCACATGATCGCCGCTATCCTCAAGGAAGCAGGGAAGAAGGTACTTCTTGGCGGGAATGTGCGCGGGGTATCCACCTTGGCGCTCTTGCCGCAGGTTATGGGCGAAGAGATCGCCGTGCTCGAGCTCGACTCGTGGCAATGCCATGGCCTCGGCGTCGCCGGTATAAGCCCCCATGTCGCGGTGTTTACGACCTTGTTCGAGGATCATCTCAACTACTACAAGGGGAACATGCAGGTCTATCTGGGTGACAAGGCCAACATATTCCTCAACCAGAAGCCGGAAGATTTTCTCATACTCGGGAGCCAGTGCGCCGAGATCGTGAAGGAGGCGTACCCGACCTCGACCAAGGCGCACGAGGTCGTCGTCTCCGCGCATGATTTCAGGAGCGATTGGACCCTCACCATTCCCGGCGAGCATAACCGATACGATGCCGCCTTGGCGGTCGAGGCGGCGCGCGCGCTCGGTGTTGATGACGAGCACACACAAAAGGCACTCGCGGAATTCTCGGGCGTACCAGGACGACTCGAGTTCGTGCGAGAAGTGAATGGCGTAAAAGTCTATAACGACACGACCGCGACGACGCCAGAAGCTGCCGTCGCCGCACTCCGCGCGCTCAAGGCTGATACGCCGAACATCGTCCTTATCATGGGTGGGGCGGATAAGGGGCTCGTCATGAACGCGCTTTTCGACGAGCTGCCGCACGCGGTAAAGCACGTCATCCTCTTGGCCGGCACCGGGACCGATCGCATTCGATCGAAGCTCCCGTCCGCGACCATATACGCCTCCTTAGAGAAAGCGGTCGAAGCAGCGTTCCGGGAAGCCGAAGCGGGCGATACCATCCTCTTGTCACCTGCGTTCGCCTCATTCGGGATGTTCAAGAACGAATACGACCGGGGAGACCAGTTCATGGCGCTCGTAAAAAACCATGCCTAAATGTATCTACATGGTAGGCATCGGGGGTATCGGGATGTCCGGCCTCGCGCAGCTCCTTACGGATCAGGGATGCGAAGTCACGGGTTCCGACAGGGAGGCGAGTCCGGTGACGGAACTCCTGGAGTCGAAAGGAATCAAGGTCGCCATCGGCCAGAAAGCGGAGAATGTACCCACTGACGCGGAGCTCGTCATCTACAGCGAAGCGGTCTGGGAGGATAACCCGGAGCGTGTTCGTGCTAAAGGACTCGGGATCCGGCAGATCTCCTACTTCGCGGGACTCGGGGAAGTCTCTAAGGGCAAGAAGACGGTCGCCGTCTCCGGCACCCACGGGAAGACGACGACGACCGGCATGCTCGCTCGCATCCTCCGCGACGCGGGCGCGTCACCCACTGCGATCGTCGGAAGCCTGGTAAAGGACTTCCAGTCGAATTACGTCAAAGGTGATTCGGATATCTTCGTCGTCGAGGCGTGCGAGTACAAGCGGGATTTCCTCACGCTCTCGCCCAAGGTGCTCGTCATCACGAATATCGAATGGGACCATACCGACTACTACAAGGACCTCGCGGATTTCCAATCGGCATTCAGAGCGCTGGCCGAGAAAGTCCCAGCTGACGGTGCGATAGTCACGAATCCGACGTGCGAAGCAATCGCGCCGGCGATCGAGGATTCTTCGACATCCGTCATCAATTACACGGACGAACCTGCCTACGAGCTCCGGCTCCCCGGTACCTTCAATCAGATGAATGCGCGCGCGGCAGCGGCAGCGGCACGCTTCGTAATGCCGGAGATAACCGATGAGCAGATACGTACCTCGCTCGCAGCGTTCGAAGGAACCTGGAGACGCTTTGAGTATAAAGGGAAGACGACGAAGGGAGCGGATGTCTACGACGATTACGCGCACCATCCGACCGCGATCCGCTCAACCTTGGCAGAGATCCGGAAGAAGGCGAAAGGCAAGGTCATCGTCGCCTTCCATCCGCACCTCTATAGCCGCACACGCGATCTCTTAGAGGGGTTCGCGACCGCGTTTACCGATGCGGACGAAGTCGTCATAGCGCCCATATACGCTGCGCGCGAGGTAGACGACGGGACCGTATCGAACGCGAGCCTTGCCGCGGAAATAGGGAAGCATGGCGTCGCGGCTTCTGCGCTCGATTCGTTAGAGGAGATAGGAAAGCATCTCGATGCGCAAGCAGAAGAGGGAGATACCATCGTCCTCATGGGCGCAGGGGACATATATAAGGTAGCGAGCGCGCTCATACCAGCATGACTATGGAACCCTTGATATCACCGCGACGCGAAGGCGCATCCTTCATCCCGTACCGGACAAGGAACGGCACGATAGAGTTCTATCTCCAGAAGCGGAGCCAGGACGCTGCGCGTGCACCCGGGATGCTCGGCATGTTCGGCGGAGGGCTCGAGGAGGGCGAATCGAAGGAAGACGCCCTCGTGCGCGAGCTCCGAGAAGAGCTATCCTACCTCCCGACGCGGCACCGCTATTTCAGCCGGTACGAGTTCGCCGGGTTCATACTGCACATCTTCATCGAAGAAGCGGAAGAAGGGTTCGAGGATGCGGTCGTCATCGGCGAAGGCGAGTACGGGCGATTCTTCTCTTTGGAGGACATCCGCAAGGGTCCGGATGTAGCGCCGGCTTGCCGCGTGGTGACGGCACAGTTAGAGGAGTATCTCGTCACCGGTTCCTCTAGATAGAAACGGCCGGTCCCTGGGGGACCGGCCGAGTGCCGTCAGATGAACGCGCCGCGCACATTCGGGATGTTCTTCACAAACGCGAGCGCTTCATAGATGAGCATATAGAGTCGGAAGGACCGGCAGGCGTGAAGCTTCACGCGCGCATCGATGCGTCGCTCGCGGAGCCGAGCCCGCATGAGGACCCATGTCCGCGGCAGGTGGTGCCAGCGAGTGACGAGATGGAGGACGAAGTCACGTCCCCCTGTGTCCTTCGAAAGCACGTCGCAGAACGCGGCGAGCTCCCCGTTGGTGTTGAACTCCCGCGCATCCGTGGAGACTACGTTTCCGATCACCGCACCCCAGATGAGAAGATACTCCACCATGAGGGTTCGCATCCGGACCTGGTATGCCTCGCTCCATCCGGCCGTGACAATGAGCTTCACGTCCTCGCCGCTGTCACGGAGCTTGCGATACACGCGTACGCCCTTCTCGAGGGCGCGCTTCGTGCCCGAGCCGAGGACCACCTCGATGCCGTCATAGTAGAGGTCGTTCGCCAAGATCATGACGAAGTGAGTCGCGCCCGCCATGGGACACCTCCGTATCGTTGATGTTCGTCTAGATTTATACTACACTATTTTATCGATTTAGTCAATAGCGTGACTCGCTTTTACCGCGTAGTCGCGGTACCGTAATTCTCATGAAAGACATCGGCACGCTCTCGGTCGTCGCGACCCCTATCGGGAACTTGGGGGACATCACGCTGCGTGCTATCGATACCTTGAAACAGGCGGACGCGATTGCCTGCGAGGATACACGCGTCACGGCGAAGCTCCTCTCGCGATTCGACATACAGAAGCCCTTGCTGGTCTATCACGCACGGAGTGGTCGGCTCGCCGCAGACAAGGTGTTGCAGCTTTTGGCTGATGGGAAGCGGGTCGCCTTGGTCACCGACGCCGGAACGCCCGGAATCTCGGACCCCGGGAATGAACTGGTCCGCGCCGTCTACGAGCGGCTGGGGGACGCGGCGAAAGTCGAAGGGATACCCGGACCCTCGGCGCTTGGCGCCGCGCTCTCCATCGCCGGCATGCACACTCATGAATTCGTGTTCCTCGGATTCCTCCCCCATAAGAAGGGAAGGGAGACGTTGTTCAAGGAGATAGCGGCGTCTGAGCGTGCGGTTGTGTTCTACGAATCTACCCATCGCATCCTGAAGGCGCTCGATTCCTTGGCCAAGGCTCTAGACGGGAAGCGCGAAGTCGCGGTCGCCCGCGAGCTCACCAAATTCCACGAGTCATTGGTACGAGGCAGCGCGCAGGAGGTGCGCGATTATTTCACAGAGCATCCAGATGAGGTGCGTGGCGAGTTCGTGGTCATCGTAGGTCCCTAATTTTGCGTCATCCATCCGTTTAGGCGATACTGAAGGGCATGTCAAAGGAAGGAATCCTCCTCGTCGCCGGCGTCATCATTGCGCTCCTCCCGTTCTCGGGCATCCCGCACTCGTGGCTCGATCTCGCGTATCCCGTTATCGGCATCGCGATCGCGGTTCTCGCATTCATCATGCTGCGCGCCCGCAAGGACGCCCATGCTCGCACTATGACTGCGCCCACGTATGAAGCTCCCTAAGCCGGGCAAGGTTCCGGCAGCTGTCGGAGCGTTCCTCGCGCTCTTTATCGTCGGTGCATTCGTGCTCCCGTACCTCATGCGGACGACCGCGACCCTGGCCGAGGTAGAGGAGGGAAGCTCGTTCCTCGAGAAGCTCATCGAGCCAGGTCCTCCCGAATTCGATCGAGAGGCGTACGACGAGAAGATGCTCGCCTTGGCGCATATCAGCATGGCCTCCACGACGCGCGATACCTCGACTACGACGCCTCCCGGCATGACGCTCATCCGGAATAAGGACGAGTTCACGAGCGTCTCTGCCAAGGGCCAGCTTTGGCCGGTCGCCGCTCCGTACCCGAAAGCAGGTGCACTCCTCCCTCATAAGCGTATCGTCGCGTTTTACGGGAATTTCTATTCGACCAAGATGGGCATACTCGGAGAGCACGATGAGAGTACCGTGCTCGCGAAACTCAAGAGCGAGAAGGCCGCGTGGGAGGCAGCAGACCCCACGACCCCGGTCGTCATGGGTATCGACTACATCGCGGTGACCGCGCAAGGCTCGCCGCAGGCGGACGGAACGTATAAGCTCCGCATGCCGGAAGAGCACATACAGCGCGCCATCGACATGGCGAACAAGGTCGACGGCATCGTCATCCTCGAGATCCAGGTAGGCCTCTCGACGTTTAAGAAGGAGATACCGCTTTTAGAGGAGTACCTCAAGCAGCCGAACGTGCACCTAGCGCTTGATCCCGAGTTCTCGATGAAGGATGGGAGCCCTCCGGGGGACGTCATCGGCTCCATAACTGCCGCGGATGCGAACTATGCCGCGAACTATCTCGCGGAGCTCGTTAAGGCAAACAACCTTCCGCCGAAGATACTCGTTATCCACCGGTTCACCGAGAACATGGTGCAGGGCTATAAGAATATGACGCCGCTTCCGGAGGTACAGTTCGTCATGGTCATGGACGGGTGGGGATTCGGCGCGAAGAAGATAAATACGTACAAGCACGTCATCTACCCCGAGCCCGTACAATTCACCGGCTTCAAGCTCTTCTACAAGAACGATCTCAAGGCGCCGTCGACCCGTCTCCTCACCCCGCGTGAGGTCCTCAACCTCACCCCGTCGCCGTCCTTCATCCAGTACCAGTAGTCCTCCGTGTAATAAGGGGACAGGAAGCGCGTCCTGGACTATCACAAGGGCACTTCTTATTTCCTAAGTCGCATTCGCTCCTAACGAAATAAAGTCGTATAATCCGAATATTATGGCTTTATCGCTGCCTGATATGGGTTCCTCCCCACGCCGCAAGGCGCTTTTGCGTATCGGGGGGACTGCGCTCGCGGGCCTTGCCGCGGCTGGGGTCGTCGCGGGCGCCGGATACCTCTATGCCCGTCATAGCGACCTCGGCTACACTTTCACCTTGCCTGACGGCGGAACCGCGAAGCTGACCTACGGCTCGTGGCCGGCCTTGTCGAACCCGGAGTTCTATCAGACGGTCAAAGAGAAGTTCGTGACCGAGAAGGCAGACTTCGTTTCGGCGGACCTCTCCTCGATGGAGCTCGTCGTCTACGAGGACGGCGTCCCGACCCTCACGGTACCTATCCTCGCGAAGGGCCGCGAGGGCTCGTGGTGGGAGACGCCGACCGGCATCTACACCATCCTCACCAAGGAGGAGGATCATTTCTCCTCGTTCGGCAAAGTGCATCAGCCCTACAGCCTCAATTTCCAGGGCAACTTCTTCATCCATGGCTGGCCGTATTACCCGGACGGCACGCCGGTCTCAAAGTCATACTCGGGCGGCTGCATCCGCCTCTCTACCGAGGACGCGAAGAAAGTGTTCGAGCACACAAGTAAGGGCATGCCGCTCATCGTGTATGAGCGCCCGGACCCGGAGGATGATTTCTCGTACGAACTCGACGTCTCCGGAGTGACCGCCTCCTCCTACCTCGTCGCGGATCTCAAGAACGGGACGGTGCTCGCAAGCAAGGACGCCACGTCGCAGCAGAAGATAGCGTCTGTGACGAAGCTCATGACGGCGCTCATCGTGACCGAGTACATCAACCTCGATAAGCCGATGACGGTGCCGCAGAGCGCGCTGGTCTATACGTCGAAACCGCGACTTACCCCCGGCTCCTCCGTCTCGACCTATGACCTCCTCCACCTCCTTCTCACGGAATCCTCGAACGAGGCTGCGGAGACCCTCGCGTCCGGGCTTGGCAAGGGCTATTTCGTGAGCCTCATGAACACGAAGTCGAAGACCATCGGCCTCACCAACACCTCGTTCTCGGATACGTCGGGCGCCTCGGAGGGTAACGTATCGACCGCGGAAGACCTCTTTGCCATCGCGCGCTACATCTATGAGAACCGTAAATTCATCTTCGATATAACAAGCGATCGACAGACCAACAACGCATACGGTCCGGTCTCATTCGGGCCTTTGGAGAATTACAACCGTGTGCCGGGCGTCTCCAATAATTTCATCGGAGGGAAGATAGGGAAGACGACCGCGGCAGGGGAGACCTATGCTGGCGTCTTCATGATCAACGCGCGCGGCGAGGAGCGGCCGGTCGTCGTCGTAGCCCTCAACTCGAAGGACGTGTATGCGGACGTCGCTGCTCTCCTGCGCGCAATCAGTACGTCCTACTCCGTAGCCCCTGCAGCTACCTTTTCACTGGCCCAATAGCAGAAGTCTGTGCCGGTCATGCTTGAGCCGGCTTTTGCTATACTCAAACGAATGGAGAACCCGGAACGGGTGACATATTTCGGAGCGACCGACGCGCGCGGCAAGAAAGTGCCGTTCGGCATCAAGGCTAAGGACCGTGAACGCCACATGTACATCATCGGGAAGACGGGCATGGGAAAGTCCACGCTCCTCGAGAACATGGCGATACAGGATATCCGGAACGGCGAGGGGCTCGCGTTCATCGATCCGCACGGCGGCACGGCGGAGAAACTCTTGGAATACATCCCGCCGGAGCGCGTCGGGGATGTCGTCTATTTCGCGCCGTTCGATCTCGATAACCCTATCGCGTTCAATGTCATGGAGGACGTCGGGTATGACCGGCGCCACCTGGTCGTCTCTGGCCTCATGTCGACCTTCAAGAAGATATGGGTCGATGCGTGGTCGGCCCGCATGGAGTACATCCTCACGAACACCTTGCTCGCACTCCTCGAGTACCCGGACTCGACACTCCTCTCGGTCAATCGCATGTACACCGACAAGGCGTACCGGAAGAAGGTCGTCGAGAACGTGAAGGATCCGGTCGTGAAGGATTTCTGGGTGAAGGAGTTCGCCAATTACGGCGACCGCTACACGCAGGAGGCGACGCCCGCGATACAGAACAAGATCGGCCAGTTCACGGGGAACCCTCTCATACGCAACATCATCGGTCAGCCGAAGTCCTCCTTCGACATCCGCGACATGATGGATAACCGCAAGATCCTCATCGTCAACCTCTCCAAGGGGCTCGTCGGCGAGACCAATATGCAGCTCCTCGGCTCCATGCTCACGACGCGTATCTTTTTAGGCGCCATGAGCCGCGCGAACCTCCCGCATGAGGAACTCAATGTCGCGCCTAAATGCTACTTCTATGTGGACGAGTTCCAGAACTTCGCGAACGAGACCTTCGCGGGCATCCTCTCCGAGGCCCGTAAATACAAGCTGTCGCTCACTATCGCGCACCAGTACGTCGAACAGATGGAAGAGGAGGTGCGCGCCGCGGTCTTCGGCAACGTCGGTACGACGGTCGCGTTCCGGGTGGGCCCGTTCGACGCCGAGACCCTCGAGACCATCTTCATGCCGGAGTTCACTAAGGAGGATCTCGTGAACCTGGGCCTGCGGCAGATCTACCTGACCCTGATGATAGACAACATCGGCTCGCGCCCGTTTTCCGCGGTTACGCTTCCGCCTATCGAGGCTCCCCAACGCATCTATAGGGAGGAGGTGATCGCGTCCTCGCGCGCGCAATTCGGCGCGAAGCGCGCTGATGTGGAGGCGAAGATAAGCGAAGAGCTCGCGGATATCGATGCCGAATACGTGGAGCCGGCTCCGAAGGCCCGGAAGACCACCGTGTATCCGCGCCGTTCCGAATCGAGCACTGACGCGCGCCCTGCGCCGCGTGCTTCCTCGCCGCGGACGTATCCCTCCGCCACGCCGCGTGTCGACCGACTCGAGCATAGGGAAGAACGACCGGCCGCAAGACGCGATGAGGATCGTCCGCAGCAGCGCCGGGATGATACTCGTCCGCCTCCTCGGCGCGAAGAACGTCCACAACCACAAGCCGCCGGCAAAAGCTCGGAGGACCTCCGCGCCATCCTGAAGCGCATGACCGAAGGCAATGAGAAGAAGGCGCCTGCCGGCCCGTCCTTGAAGGAGACCTTAGGCGCGGTCGTTCCGGCGTCGGTATCATCCGTACCTCCTCCCGCTCCGAATCCGGCCCGCGCTACTCCGCCTCCGGCGAACGTCGAGCATAAGCCATTCGAGGTTCCTGAAGACGAGCTTCGCAATATCCTTAAGGGCGGGGTATAACCCCAGATATGGAGCATGGAGAGAAACTGATACTCGTGACCGGCGGTGCCGGATTCATCGGCACGCATCTGTGCCGCCGGCTCGCGGCCCTCGGCCATCGCGTCATATCGCTCGACAATTATTTCGCTGGAAGCAGGGACAACCATGTCGAGGGTGTCGAGTATCGGGAAGGGCACACGAAGGATATCGAGCCGCTCATACCGGAATCACCGGATCTCATCTACCACCTCGGCGAATACTCGCGTGTCGAGCAGAGCGTGCTTGAGCCCGAGCTCGTCCATGACCTCAATGTGATCGGCACCGCAGCGGTCGTCGAATTCTGGAAGAGGCGCGGCGGGAAGCTCGTCTATGCCGGATCGTCGACAAAGTTCGGCGACGGCGGCAAGACGCGCGACACCTCCCCCTATGCACGAACGAAGGCGGAGAATACGGAGCTCGTTCGCGAGACCGGCGAGCACCTCCGTCTTCCGTATGCCGTCACCTATTTCTATAA
This sequence comes from uncultured Candidatus Saccharibacteria bacterium, assembly GCA_964565655.1. Lineage (GTDB taxonomy): Bacteria > Patescibacteriota > Minisyncoccia > Phycocordibacterales > Phycocordibacteraceae > C7867-001. The sequence continues at coordinate 33,937 of CAZMFT010000002.1, read as the reverse complement.
CGTGTACGGTCCCGGTGAGCGCGCTGGCGCGTACGGCACGGTCATAGAGATATTCCGCCAGATATACCTCCGTGGCGCCCCCATGACCGTGACTGCCCCGGGGACCCAAGGAAGGAATTTCACCCATGTCGACGACATCGTCGACGGCCTCATCCTGGTCGGAGAGAAGGGCGAGGGAGACGAATATGAACTCGGGAACGAAAAGACGTTTTCGATACTCGACGTCGCGCGACTATTCGGCGGCGAGATACTCATGATGCCGGAGCGCGCAGGGAATCGCATGACGACCGCGCTCAATACCGCGAAGGCGCAGCGTCTCGGGTGGGAGACGTCGCGCCGGCTCGAGGATTACCTCTCGGAATTCCTGTCCGCCAATCCGCGCGGCGAGCAGCTGCCGAGCCGCGTGCTCGTATTCTCGACGACCTTCCATCCGACGACGGGCCCCGCAGAAGAGGCGCTTATCGCCTTGATGCGCGCGATGCCGGGAGTCGAGTTCGACATCATCACCACGTGCTTCTCGCGCGGCGCGAAGAAAGTCCCGCCGCCGACCCCGAATGCGCATATCCACCGCGTCGGATACGGCCACCGCCTCGACAAGTACCTCTTGCCGATACTCGGGTTCAGGAAAGCATGCTCCTTGGTGCGCGAGAATCGCTACCTCTTCGCGTGGGCGATATTCGCGAGCTACGCCGCCTTGGCCGCGATACCGGTGAAGCGGCGGACGGGGCTCCCGCTCCTCATCACGCTCGCGAACCAGGACCTGTCTGCCGTTTCGCCGCTCCGGCGCGTGTTCCTGCGGCTCGCACTCACGGACGCTGACCAGGTCTATGGCATGGAGGCCAAGCACGACCGTGACGCGGCGCGCATAGCGCCCAAAGCGGTGCGCCAATCGATAGGGGAGGGAGATGCCTTCGCGAATCAGATCCGCTTCGCGTATTCCTCATTCCTCAAAGACCTCCTTGCCCGGAGAGGTTGATTTTTAGATACATTTGTGCTATAGTTTGTACAGACGTGCGGTATCGTGCCGCTCGCATCATTGGAGGATCTGGCATGAAGCTCATAAGCGTCGCTGAGGCGATGCAGAAAAAACCGAGTTTCCAGCTTGGCTGGACGCATACGACAAGCGGCAACGATTGGATGTGTAAGAGTGACCGGTACGGAACGGTGGCTTCGGCCGTCGTTGCGGACGACGTAGGCAACCCGCTGTTCGACCGTCCCGTCTACGCGGAGGCCGCCCACATCATCACAGTTCCGTGGTGCGAAGTGGACGCCAGGATTCTGATCGGCCTCATTCTCGAGGATCGTCCGCACGGCGCCAATCTCTATTGGGGTGTCCCGCGGGGTTTCCAGAAGTTCGGCGAAACTCCGGAAACCGCTGCCCGGCGCGAAGCGGGCGAAGAAGCGGGCGCTGCGGTTGTGCTCGGCACTCGGACATTGGGAAGAATCAATCCCAATCCGACGTTCGTTTCGACTACCGGCCCGGTCATCGCTCTCAAGGTGGACCGCGACCGCCTCGAGGACATCCGGCCAGGCCGCAACGAGAAGATCTACAAGGTCTGCTTCTTCTCGATCGAAGAGCTCTTCCGGCACCTCGCCAACGGCGAGCCCTACGATGGCGGCGTGTTCGAAGATGGCGTTTCGCTCGCGGCATTGTTCATGTTTGCTGCGCATTTGCCGGCGCTCGTGCTTTCGACCTAGGCGCGTACGAAGAACAGACAAAAGGGCGGCCACAGGTGGCCGCCCTTTATATTTTCTTGCTCCGGGGTATGCTGCCAAGTAATGAGGCGGGTCCTCATATTCTCCCTCAACTACTACCCCCGCTTCATCGGCGGGGCGGAGATCGCTATAAAAGAGATCACGGACCGGATACCCTCCGATGATATCGAGTTCCATGTCGTGACCCTCCGGGTCGACTCGAATCTCCCTAAGGAAGAACGCATCGGGAATACGATAGTCCATCGTATCGGTCCCGCGCGCCCGGACCCCACGATCGCGGACCTGAAGAAGTATCCGCTCCACTTACTCAAGCATTGGTACCAATTCGGTGCCGCATTCGCCGCGCTCCGTCTCCACCGGAAGTACCGGTTCGACGGGATATGGGCGATGATGGCGCACTCATGCGGTATCCCGGCCGGTATTTTTAAGACATTCGCCCGCCGCGTGCCATACCTGCTTACCTTGCAGGAGGGTGACCCGCCGGAACACATCGAGCGCATGATGCGACCGGTGTGGCCGCTGTTTTCGCGAGGGTTCACGAAGGCGGATATGCTCCAGCCCATCTCCTCATTTCTCCATGCCTGGGGACTCCGCCGCGGATTCTGGGGCGAAGCTGAGGTCATACCGAACGCGGTCAATGTCGCGCATTTCTCCCACGCCCACTCCGCTGAAGAGAAGCGTGCGCATCGGGAATCACTCGGCGTTTCGAAGAATGACTTCCTGCTCGTCACAACCTCGCGCCTCGTCCATAAGAACGCAGTCGATGATGTCATCCGTGCGGTCGCGCTCCTTCCGGAGGACGTCCACTTCGTCGTCTATGGCATCGGCCCCGATGAGGATGCGCTCCGCGCGCTCGCGAAGACAGAGGGCGTCGAAGCGCGCGTCCATTTCAAGGGTCAGATAGGCCACGACCTCATGCCACTCGCGCTTCAGTCCGCGGACGCGTTCATCCGCCCATCGCGCTCGGAGGGCATGGGCAACTCGTTCGTCGAAGCGATGGCAGCCGGCATCCCGGTCATCGCGACCCAGGAAGGCGGTATCGCCGATTTCCTCTTCGACGAGAAGAAGGATCCCGACAAGGAGACGACCGGCTGGGCGGTCCGGAAGGACTCGCCGGAAGACATTCGGGACGCGGTCGAAGACATACGGACGCGTCCCGATAAGGTCGCGCGCGTGGTGCCGGTCGCGCGCACGCTTGCGACAACGAAGTACGATTGGGATCTCATCGCGCGCGACATGCGCGCACTCTTTGCGCGTCTCATGGATCCGGGCGCGCGCGTCAGGAAACTTGCTATCGCGACGCCATTGTATCCGCCGGAGATCGGCGGACCCGCGACGTTCGCGCGAGCGCTTGAGCGCGGGCTCCCGGCGCGCGGGTGGAGCGGCGTGACGATACGTTTCTCGGCGGTACAACGGTATCCGAAGGTGATACGGCATCTCGTGTACATCGCTCACGTCTTTCGCGCCGCGAGGCGCGCGGACCTCGTCCTCGCTCTTGACCCTGTCTCAACCGGGCTTCCGGCCCTCGTCGCAGCGCGACTCGCGCGCTCGCCGTTCTATCTGCGGGTCGCGGGAGACTATGCGTGGGAACAGGGTACGGCGCGGTACGGCGTCACCGATTCGCTCGACGTCTTCGTCGCGAAGCGACGGTATCCGCTCCGTGTCCGAGCCTTGAAGGTCGTGGAGGCGTTCGTTGCGGATGCCGCGTATCGCATCATCGTGCCGAGCCGCTATCTTGCGCGCGTCGTCCATCTCTGGGACATACCGCGCCGTCGCATCCACGTCGCCTATAACGCCGCGCCTGTGGCGCCTGCCGCGACCGACGCGCCTATCGAGGGACCGTACCTTATATCGGTCGGGCGCCTCGTGAAGTGGAAGGGTATGCGCGCCGTCATAGAGGCGTTCGCGTCGCTCTCCGATACGAACGTATCGCTCGTCATCGTCGGCGACGGGCCGGAACGAGAGTCGCTCGAAGCCTTGGTACGTGAGAAGGGTATCGGTGCACGCGTCCGGTTTACCGGAACCCTCTCGCGCGAAGACACGATGCGATACCTCGCGCACGCCAAGGGCTTCATCCTCAACACGCGCTATGAAGGCCTCTCACACCTCATACTCGAAGCATTCGTCGCAAACGTGCCGGTCGCGACCACGCGCGTAGGAGGGAACCCGGAGCTCGTCGAGGAGGGGAAGACCGGGCTCTTCTTTACGCCGGACGATGTCCGCGGCATCAGGGAGTGCATGGATGAGCTCCTTGCTAACAAGGCGCTCTCGGCGAAACTCGTACAGGGCGCGAAGGCGCACGCGGAACCCTTCACTATGGACGCTATGCTCGACGCGGTCGAAACCGCGCTCGTCCTCCCGGGGAAATCATGATCGCGCTTTTCATATCGAACGATCCCTCCATCTTCGACGCGACGAGCCCTGCCCGCGCCCGTATGCGCCGGTATGCGGAGGCTATCGGCGAGCTCCATGTCGTCTCGAAAGCGCCGCGCGCTGCGCGCCTCTCGCGCGAAGGCGGCCTCACGCTTCACCCCGTCGCACCCGGCCTCGGGAGCCTTTTCTTTATGTGGCGTGTGGCGAAGCGCGTCGCTCAGGAATGCCGGGTCGAGGTCGTGTCCGCACAAGACCCGTTCGAGCACGGGCTCATAGCGCAAAACGTAGCGCGACACGCGGGCGCCCGCCTCCATGTCCAGCTCCACACGGACATGCTCTCGCCGTATTTCGCGGAAGGCTCGCTCAAGAATCGCATACGCGTCCTCATCGCAAACCTCGTGCTCCCTCACGCGGACGCGATACGCGTCGTCTCGGAGCGCATGCGCCAAGGGCTCGTCGCGCGCTTCGGTAGGCGGATAGCCGCGCCCGCAGTGCTCCCCATCGCGCCCGAGATACGGACCGGAGAGCCGGTCGCATTCCCGCCTCATGCGTTCTCGTTCGTGCTTCTTTACGCAGGCCGGCTCGCGCCGGAGAAGCGGATACCTGACGTGCTCCATGCCTTGAAGGAAGTGCGCCGCAAGCATCCGTCGGTAGGGCTCTTCATCGCGGGGTCGGGGAGCGAGGAGCGGCGCCTCGCGGCGCTCGTGAGAAGCGAGCATCTTACGGATGCGGTCGTCTTCCTCGGGGAACGCGGCGCTGACGCTCTCGGCCTTATGAAGAGCGCGCATGCCTTGGTGCAGGCGAGCGCATACGAGGGATACGGTCGCACCTTGCTCGAAGCCGCGCTCGCGCGCCTCGCGATCGTCTCGACCGAGGTCGGTATCATCGGGAGCGTGCTCGTGCCGGAGCGCGAAGCGCTCGCGACGCCGGTCGCGGATGTGCATATGCTCGCGCGCCAGATATTGCGGCTCATCGAGGACGAGCAGCTGCGGCCTGCGCTCGTGGTTAACGCCGAGGCAGCGGCGCTCGCGCATCTCGCTCCCTTACAGGATCTGCCGCGACTCGTCGCCGAGGACCTCGCCCGAGCGCTCGCTGCCCCTGGTAACCGGGGAGCGTCCGTGTAAGGTTTACATACCTATGACGAAGATAGTCACTATAGGCGGCGGAACGGGTACCTTCGTGGTGCTCTCGGGCCTGCGCCGCATTCCAGGTGTCCGGCTTACTGCCATCGTCTCGTCGGCGGACGACGGCGGCTCCTCCGGGCATCTTCGCGACGTATACGGCTTCTTGCCCGCGGGCGATGCGCGTCAGGCGCTGGTGGCGCTCGCAGAAGACGGGAACGTGCTCCGGGACCTGTTCGCGTATCGGTTCACCAAGAGCGACCTCAAGGGCCATAACCTCGGGAACCTCTTCATCACCGCGCTCGCCGATATGCTCGGATCCGATAGCGCAGCCTTGGCGGAGGCGTCGCGCATCCTTCGCATCGAAGGGAAGGTACTGACCGCGTCCGATACGCCGTCGACCCTGGTCGCGAAGCTCGCTGACGGCACGACACTCACCGGCGAGCATACGATAGACGAGCGCGTGCCGGGGCGCGCGCGCATCGAGGAACTCGCTCTCAAGGAAGAGTCGGTCGCGAGCGACGCCGTGAAAGCGGCGGTGCGCGACGCTGATCTCATCATCCTAGGCCCGGGCGACCTGTATACCTCGTCTATCGCTGCCTTGCTTCCGCGCGGCATGAAGGAAGCTGTCGCGGGCTCTTCCGCGCGCCTCGTCTATGTGACGAATCTCTTCACGAAGCCGGGACAGACCGACGGCTACACGGTCGCGAACCATGTGCGCGAGATAGCGGCGTACGCCGGGCGCGAACCCGACGTCATCCTCGTGAATGAGAACGGATTCGGGAAGGAAGCGCTCGCCAAGTATGTCGCGGCAGGAGAGCATCCGCCGGAGAACGACCTCAAGGAGGACGACGCGCGCGTGCGCGTGCTGCCGCTCATATCCGTCTACGAGGTGCCGCCTGTCGAGGGCGATCCGCTGCCGCGCTCCCTTATACGCCATGACCCGGCGAAGCTCGCCGCGGCGATACAGAGCCTCTTCTCATGATCCGCTTCCTCGATTTCGATCGGACCTTGTTCGATACGGACGCGTTTAAGGAATACCTCCTGACGCGCGCCGATACGCGCGAGATTATCGCCACTGACGAGAACGGCCTGGCGCGCGAGCTTGATATGAGGGCCACTGCGGGCGCGCTCGCGTTCGCTCCCGGTGAGCTAGCGCCGTTCGTCTATCCTGATGCTCCCGAGTATCTGAGAGCCGCCGGTAACGAGGCAGTCATCGTCACGTTCGGGAATCCCGCGCTCCAGAAGGTAAAGATAGAGAGCGCGCTCGCAGGCATACCTCGGGTATCGGTGCTCTACACCGGCGATGAGATGAAGGGCCCCTACATGCGTGAGCGCTACGAGCGATACGGCAGCTCGCCCCTGTTCGTCGACGACACGCCGCTCCAGCTCGCAAGCCTTGCCGAAGAGTGCCCGAAGCTCTCGCTTTACGAGATGCGGCGCGATGGCGGGAAGGGGGACGGGCGATGGCCGGTCATACACACGCTTTCGGACTTGCCGTGAAAAAGCTCCTTATCGTCACGCAGGCGCTCGATCTCGATGATCCTGTCCTCGGCGTCTATCACGATTGGCTCCTGTCGCTCGCGCCGCAGTTCGGAAGCATCGAGCTCATCTGCCTCAAGCTCGGACGCCATACGCTTCCACAAAACGTGCACGCGCATTCGCTCGGAAAAGAGAACGGGAGGCGATCCCGCCTCGTAACAGCATGGCGATTCCTCGCGGTCGCCTGGCGCACGCGCCCTGCGTACGACACAGTCTTCGTTCATATGAACCAGGAGTACGTGCTTCTCGGGGGGCTTCTCTGGAAAATACTCGGGAAGCCCGTCTATTTCTGGCGCAATCATGGATCAGGCTCTTTCCTTACGCGCATCGCCGGCATGCTTTCGCGGACGGTCTTCTACACCTCAACCGCTTCGTATACGGCGCGATTCAATAATGCGAAGCGCATGCCGGTCGGCGTCGATACCGTGCTCTTCTTGCAGGAGACGAGCACGCATCGCATGCCCGGAAGCATCCTCATGGTCGGGCGCATCGCTCCTCGGAAGCATGTGCGAGACGTCGTAGAAGCGTTGATCGCGCTCCAGGGGGTCGGCGCGCATCCTTCGCTCACCCTGGTCGGAGACACCGCGCCCGAGCATGAGGCGTATCGCGACGGCGTCATGTCGCTCGCGTCCGCCGCGAACATCGGCCTCTCGGTCCGCGGAGGCGTCCCGCACGCCGATCTTCCGCGCATCTATCAGGAGCATGACATCGTCGTAAACGTGAGCGAGCCTGGCATGTTCGACAAGACCATGCTCGAAGCGCTTGCCTCGGGATGCCTCCTTCTCACGCGGCATGAGGACCTCGCGCGGGAACTTGACCCGCGTCAAAGTACCACCGGCGACGTCCCGGATATCGCGCAGAAGCTCCATGCGCTCCAGAGCCTCCCGGTCGGCGAGCGCGAGGCGCTCGAAAAGGAGGGCTGGCGTATCGCCGAGGCGCATAGCCTCGAGACGCTCGCGCGGAGGCTTGCGGGTATGATGAGCGTATGACGGACGCATATCCTACGGACGAGGCAGTGAAGGCACGCCACGCGGCGGTCGCGTCCTCGCGTACGTTCAGGAATCTCTCTCAGAGGCTCGCGCTCGGGAAGAAGCGGGTCCTTGATGCTGGCTGCGGGTACGGAGAATACCTGGCCCATTTCGGCGCCGGGAGCCTCGGGCTCACCTCGACGCCTCATGAGGTCGAGTACGGCGCGCGCCATCATCTTGCGATACGTCTCGGGAACGTCGAAGCGCTCGATACGCTCGACATGCGGGACTTCGAAGCGGTGTGGGCGAATAACCTCTTCGAGCACCTCATCGCGCCGCACGCGTTCCTGATGGAGCTCCGGGAGGTCGTGCGCGACGACGGCCGTATCGTGCTTGGCGTTCCGGTCGTGCCGACCCCTTCGTTTCTCATGTGTTTCCGGCAGTTCCGCGGCGCGCTCGCGTCGAACCATATAAATTTCTTCACGTCGCGCACATTACGCCTGTCTGCGGAACGTGCGGGATGGGTCGTCGAATCCGTCCGTGCCTTCGTATTCAAGAGCGCGCTCCTCGATACTCTGGTCTCATGGCTCGCGCCGCATCTCTATCTGGTCGCCCGCAAAGATGCATCGTTTTCGTACCCCCCAAAGAAGCGGAAGGAATGGGAAGGGCAGGCGCGCTACGCCCGACTCCTTTCCTTGGGTACGCACCCGGCGCCATGACCATCGGTCTTGTCCTCGATCCGTTCGGCGCACCGGTTCCCGGTTCTGCCGGAGCGTTCGTGCCGATGATACAGGCGCTCATCAAGGAGCATCCTTCGCACACCTTCATCTGTCTCGTCAGGAAAGAATATAGGGACGCGACCGCTCGCGCGTATCCAGGCATCGAGGTACGCGTCATCCCATCGCCAGTGTGGCTCTTCGGCGCGTGGGGACTCGACGCCTCCTCTGACCGGTACCTCTTCACGACGCCCATCATCCCGCTTTTCTTCCGCCCGCGTCATGCGACGGTGATGGTACAGGATGTCGCGTACCTCGACCTTCCCGCACGCTCCCTCACGGAGCGCGCGGTACGCGTCGCGCTCCGGTATCTCCACGCACGTTCCTTGCGGCTCGCGACTCATATCGTATCCATATCAGAGGCAACGAAGGCAGACCTCGTCCGGCATTTCCGGGCGGCACCCAAGAAGATAACCGTCGCGCTCCTCGGGTTCCGTGCGCTTCCGGAAACGCCGTCGCCGGTAGAGACGCCGGAAGAGTACCTTTTCTACGTAGGCGCCTTGAAGCCGCGGAAGAACGTCATGCGTATCATCGAAGCGTTCGCGAAAGCGCTGGAGCGCCACCCGGACGCGCATTTGCTCATCTCCGGAAAGACAGAAGGGGGATACGCGAGGGAACTCGCGGCGCGCGCGGACGTCCTCGGTATCGCCTCACGCGTCCGGTTCCTCGGATTCCTTCCCGACGACGAGCTCGCGTATCTCTACCGGCATGCGCGCGCATTCGTCTTCCCGAGCCTCGTCGAGGGGTTCGGCGTACCGATACTCGAAGCGATGTCTCTCGAGTGCCCGGTCATCACATCATCGACCGGCGCCCCGGCGGAGGTCGCGGGCGATGCCGCATTCCTCGTTGACCCATACGACACCGACGCTATCGCGCGCGGCATGGATACGCTCCTGTCAGACGAGGGCCTCCGGAGCGAACTGCGCACCTTAGGGAGCGCGCGAGCGCGCGAGTTCTCATGGGAACGCGCCGCGCGAGCGATCGCACAGGTCCTCGTGTATACTCCGTAGCCATGAAGAGTGTCCTCATCACCGGCGGGCTCGGGTTCATCTTCTCGCATGTCACCGAGTACTTCGTACAAAAAGGCTGGCGCGTGATTGTCGTCGACAAGCAGGCGACCGGGAGCCATCCGGAGATCATCGACGGCTCGTTCACGAATTACCGGCTCGATGTCTGTCGCGACGAGATATTCGACATCGTCGCGAAGGAATCGCCTGACTACATCATCCATGCCGCGGCGATATCGGACGTCGATGATTCGACTCGGAATCCTGACCGCATCCTCGAGAAGAACATCAAAGCGAATATCAATATGTTCGAAGCCGCACGGCGTGCGAAGAACCTCGATAAATTCCTCTACGTCTCGACCGATGAGGTCTATGGGGAATGCGAGGTGAGGAAGAAGGAGGGTGACGTGCTCGCGCCGCGTAATCCGTATTCCGCATCGAAAGCTGCGGGCTCATTGATGCACATCGCGTACGAGAATACGTACCCGCATATGAAAGGGAAGATCGTCGAATCGCGCTTCTGTAATGTCTTCGGTCCGCGGCAGGACGCGCGGAAGATCATGCCGATCATAAAGCGCGCGCTTTCGACCGGGGAAGCAGTGCCGGTCTTCGATGGCGGCGGGAGCTATCGCGAATACATACACGTAGAGAACATCCCGCCTGCCGTCGAGCTCATGCTCGAGACCGGCGAGGGCGTCTACAACCTCACGACGAACGACGGGTACCGGGTCACGGACCTCGTAAAGAAGGCGGGCGAGGTCGCAGGGAAGCCGGTCCCCACGACCGAGGGACACCGGCCCGGCATCGATATGAAATACCAGATGGACGCGAGCCGCGTGAGAGAATTGGGCTTTAAGCCGCTTCTTTCGTTCGAGGAAGGGCTCGCCAAATACCTCGTAAACGCCGAGAAATAAGCGGTATCAGAGGGTCATAGAGGGGTCGCACCTTCTTTGCTACACTCAAGGTTCTAAGCCATATATGAAAGGAATCCTCCTTGCCGGGGGGAACGGCACCCGGCTTGCACCCCTTACGGACGCGACGAATAAGCACCTGCTGCCCGTCGGAGACCGGCTCATGGTCGCGTATCCGCTCATGACGCTCGCGAAGGCGGGCGTGACCGATGTGCTTCTCGTCACCAACAAGGGCCAGCTCGACGGGTTCAAGGAATACCTGGGCGACGGATCAGTGTTCGGCGTTCGGCTCTCGTATGCCGAGCAGGACGGCGCGCGCGGCATCGCGGACGCGCTTTCGTTGGGAGAGGCGTTCGCCGAAGGCGGGCCTGTCACGGTCATTCTCGGAGACAATATCTTCGCGCCGGATTTCGTACCGGACGCGCCGACCCACGGCTGCACGCTCACCTTGGCTGAAGCGAGCGAGGAGGAGGCGCGTCGCTTCGGCTGCGTGCTCGTCGACGATGCGCGTGTCATCGATATCGAGGAGAAGCCAAAGAACCCGAAGAGTCGACTCGTCTCGACCGGTCTCTACCAGCTCTCTCCGGACGCGTTCCGCATCATACGCACCCTCGTGCCGAGCAGTCGCGACGAGCTCGAGATAACCGATCTCATCAAGGCGTATGTCGCGAACGGGGATTGCGGGTACCGGATCATCACGGCTCCTTGGTTCGATGCCGGGACGCATGAGTCCTTGGCTGCGGTGCGCGCGCACCTTGCCGCTACATAACCATGACGATCGAACCGACCGCTATCCCAGGCGTATCCATCGCGACCCCCGAGGTCCATGAAGACGACCGCGGCTTCCTGGTGGAGTCGTACCGGAAGGACGCGTGGGCCTCGGTCGGCGTTACTGACGAGTTCGTGCAGGAGAATCATGCGAAATCGCTCGTCCGAAATACCGTACGCGGCCTCCATTTCCAGTACGCGCCGCCAGCCGCGAAACTGATGCGCGTCATCCGTGGTAGCGCGTTCGTGGTCGCCGTCGACGTGCGGAAGGACTCGCCGACCGCAGGCAGGTGGGTCGGCATGGAACTGTCCGCGGAGAATAAGAAGCAGATGTACGCTCCTGCCTGGTGCGCGCGCGGGTATCAGACCCTCACGGATGAGTGCGAAGTCGAATACAAGGTTTCAGCGCTCTACAACCCCGAGGGTCTCGGCGAGATAGCGTGGGACGACCCGGATATCGGCATAGACTGGCCCATCAAAGAACCTCCGATGCTCTCGGAGCGCACGAAGAAAGGCCGTTCGTGGAAGGAATGGCTCGCGGATCCTCGGTCTGGAAGCTTCGTATAGTAGAGTACTCGCTATGGCTAAGATCTCTCATGATGTTCCGCCCGGTCGTCTCGACCGCTGTCAGATAACCGGTACGAAGAAGCTCTTCGAGGCTATCGACCTCGGGTTCCAGCCTTCGGCCGGGGCCTTGCTTACCAAAGACGAGCTCCGGGAGGCGGAGACACAGTATCCCTTGCGCCTCATGATATGCCCCGATTGCGGGCTCGGGCAGCTCGACTACGTCGTCGACGGGAAGGAGCTCTTCTCGGACACGAAGTACGTATACCGTACGGGCATCTCCGCGCCCTTGCGCGAGCATCTCGCGGGACTCACGAAGGAGATCACGGATAAGCTGTCGCTCCCTGCGAAGTCCTTGTGCGTCGACGTAGGCGCGAACGACGGCACGTTGCTGACCACGTTCCGCGCGCTCGGCATGGATGTTATGGGCGTAGAGCCGACCAACATGGCGAAGATAGCCGGCAAGGAGAACAAGATACCCACGCTCCAGGCTTTTTTTGATACGAAGGCCGCGCGCGAGGTCATGAAGAAGAAGGGAAAGGCGAAGGTCATCACGTTCACGAACGTGTTCGCGCACATGGCGACCTTGGGGAGCGTGATGGAAGGCCTCTCGAAGCTCCTCGACAAGGATGGTGCCGTCGTCACCGAGAGCCAGTACCTCCTCGACATCTTCGAGCGGAACCAGTTCGACCAGGTCTATCACGAGCACGTGCGTGTCTACAGCCTCAAGTCATTGATCGAGCTCTTCCGGCAGTACGGGATGGAGGTGTTCGACGCGAGCCGTACCTCCACCCGCGAGGGCAGCATCCGCGTGTATGCCGGATGGAAGGGGAAGCACGTGGTAAGCCCCGAGGTCGCGCGCCTTGTCAAAGCCGAGGAGGATGCCGGACTCTTCACCGAGAAAGGATGGGCGCGCTTCAGGAAGGGTGTCGAGGAGAGTCGTCGCGCGGTCGTCGAGCTCGCCTACAAGGCGAAGAAGGAGGGGAAGCTTTTCATCGCCGACTCGTGCCCGACGCGCGGCGTCGTCGTCATGAACTACTACGGGCTCGACCCGTCTTTGGTGCCCTATATCTCACAGCTCCCGAAGACGGAGAAGGTGGGGAAATATATGGCGGGAACGCATAACCCTATAGTCGCGAACGACCGGGTCATGAAGGACAAGCCGGAGTACGTGCTCATCCTCGCGTGGCACTTCGCCGACTACATCGTGAAGAATTGGAAGGCCAAGGGATTGAAGGCGAAGTTCGTGATACCGCTCCCCACGATGCGCGTTGTCGAATGATCCGATGAAGCACATCCCGCTCTTCAAGTCCTACATGTCGCTCGGCTCCATCGGGCGGGTCGCGCATCTCCTCTGGAAGTCGAATCATGGCGCGTATATCGGCGAAGGTCCCGAGGTGAAGGCGTTCGAGCGCGAGTTCGGCGAAGCATCGGGCCTTACGAACGTCGTCGCTGTGAATTCCGGCTCGGCCGCGCTCGAGATTGCGTACGACCTCGCGGGCGTCGAGGCGGGAGATGAAGTCATCGTGCCGGTACTCACCCATCCTTCCTCGGGTTTGCCGGCCGTGCGTCGCGGGGCGAGCGTCGTCTTCGCTGATATCGAGCGAGACCTCAATGTCTCGGTCGAGGACGTCGCGCGAAAGATCACCACGAAGACGAAAGCGCTCGTCTTCGTGCATTTTGGCGGCAATAACCGGGGGCTCAAAGAGATGCTCGCGCTCGCAAGGGAGAAAGGGATCTTCCTTATCGAGGATGCGGCGCAGGCGGTAGGCTCCCCCTACTGGGGGAAGGCGGACGCGACCTGCGTATCCCTACAGGCCATAAAGACACTCACCTCGGGAGACGGCGGCTTCCTCATCGTGCGCGACCCGGCGCTCTACGAGAAAGCGAAGCGGCTGCGTTGGTTCGGGTACGACCGCGAGAAGAAGCAGCGCGACGGCGATACGGATATCACGGAGGCCGGCTACAAGTGCCATATGAGCGACATCACGGCAGCGATAGGCCGCGGGAACCTCGCGCGGCTGCCGCAGCTTCTCGTGCACCGGAAGAAGCTCATGGAGGCATACGAGAGGAGCGGGATACCGGCATCCATGTGGTTCGCGCACGTGCTCACGCCGCGGCGCACAGAACTCATCGCCTACCTCAAGGAACACGGCATCGCGTCCGGCGACTACCACTTCCGCAACGACAAGTACGCGATATTCGGCGGCCGCCAGGCGCTTCCCGTGATGGACGAGCTCGAAGGGCAGTACCTCTTGCTGCCCTTGCATCACGGCGTTTCGGTCAGAGATGTCGAGCGCATCGCGTCCTTAGTGCGGACGTTCGAGGAGAAAATATAAGCATGTATCGGAAACTTCGTCTCATCGCGCTCAGCATCCTCTATCGCATTCCCGCGACTCGCGCGTGGGCCTATGCCCGGCTCCCGCGCCACCGATCCGGGTACGAGAGCCATTGGCTCCATGAAAAGGGCAAGGGTCAGCGCGATACGCTCGAAGGGCGGCAAAGCACGTCACTGCAGCGGTTCTTCCCGACGCCGCGCGCCCTCTGTCGCTGCCTAAAGCGACACGAACCGAGGACCGTTCTCGACATAGGATGCGGATACGGCCGTTTCCTCGAGGAGGTGACAAAGCAATTCGACGCGCAAGGGTTCGATGTCGCGCCCGACCTCATCGAGCGCGTACCGGATTCCCTCAAGGATCGCGTGTTCGTGCTCGATATCGTGCGCCCGCCGGAAGGATGGGTAGATGCGCACGTCGCGGCCTGGGACGTCTCCTACGCGTGGGCGGTCTTCATGTACTTCATAGACGATACAGAGCGTATGCGCGCCGCGATGACGAATGCAGAACGCGTGACGAAGGACAAGGTCATCGTCTGGGACTGGAAGCACGTATGCGACTATATGCGCCGCATACATCCGTCAGACCGGTTCGAGTATCACTACCTTCCCGTTACAATGGGCTAGTCTATGGAAGCCTCACAAACGAAGCGCCTCGCCGTCGTCGCAAGCGGCTGGCATTTCCCCCTCCATTTCTACGAAACGATGTCCCGGCAGAAGCTGCCGGACGGCTGGCAGGTAGATCTCTTCTGCATCTCGCACCGCGACCCGAAGTACTCGGCAGAGGAGAAACGGGAGTATCTCGGGAAGCTCGGTTGGAGCTATCCGGAGACGCTCGACCGCATCCTCTACGAACGTATGGCGACCGAAGAGGCTATCACCGCGCTCGGATGGACCTACGACCTTGCGCCTAATACGGTAGGGGACTACGGCAACGTGAATCAGTGGCTCGAGCGGTACGACTACAAGGAGTATGACGTGCTCCTCATGACGCACGACGATAACCTCCTTCTGACCGACACCATCTTCACCGACCTCCTTCAGGGCGAGCTTCCGTGGGCGATTCTCACGAACACTGACGGGAGCGCGGAGAATTGGCGCGAGTTCGTGAAGGTGCGCATCCTAGGCCGCGCCATCAACATCCGCGGCTCGTTCGAATTCATCAAGACGGAGATCATCGGCATGCTCGGCGGGAAATTCGACATGTCCGGCGTCACGCTCTCGCGCGAAGGGGAGTTCTTCTCGCCGAAGAACTTCAAATCGATCAATAACTGGAACATGACGGTCGTGCCGTTCCGCCGGTTCCTCGACAAGAACGGGCTCGCGCGGAAGATCACGCCCTTGTCGCGGACCTACCGCGTGAGCGATTACTGCGTGGAGGGCGAGCGTGGCTTTGTAAGCTCGATACAGCCCGCTGACCGTCCGATCGTGATGCGCGGCCTCGCGCGTATCGGGAAGCTCTATGAAGGAACCGCATTCGGGAAATAAGCGCGCGCGCGTCGCGCTCCTCATCTCCTCCTATCGCGCGGGAGGCGGTGAGAAGCAGATGATAGAGATCGCGAACGCGCTCGCCCTGCGCGGGCACGCGGTCGATCTGCTTGTCGTGAAGCCCGTGGGGCAGTATGCGCACCATGTCTCGCCTGGCGTCCGTACGCTTTCCCTGGACGCCGGGCGCATCATCTTTTCCTTACCCAAGCTTATGCGGTACCTCATACGCGAGAAGCCGGGAGCGCTCCTGGCGCTCGACGAGCACACGCACCTCTTAGCGCTTGTCGCGCGCGCCGTAACGCGCTCGAGGACGCGCATCTATCTGCGCATAAGCAACATGCTCTCAGAGCTCGCGAGGCGTTATCGCGGGAAGAGCGCCCTCATGCCGTTTTTGATCCGTCGCTTCTATCGGCATGCGGACGGCGTCGTAGCGAACTCGCACGGAGTCGCCGACGAGGTCATCGCGCTGACCCGTATCGCACCGGAGCGCGTCACCGTGATCCATAACCCCAAGGATATCGAAGGCATAGAGAGGGCTGCGAAGGAGCCGGTCGAGCACGCGTGGCTTCGCGATACAGGCCTCCCGACCGTGGTCGCCGTCGGGCGCCTGCGGGAACAGAAGAATTTCCCGCTTATCCTCGCCGCGTTCGCGCGCGTACGGAAGGAAGCGCCTGCACGCCTCATCATCGTAGGCGCCGGCCGCGACGAAGCACCGCTCCGCGCGAAGGCGCACGAGCTTTCGCTCGATGATGCCGTCTTCTTCGCGGGGTACCAGGACAACCCGTACGCGTGGCTCAAGAAGGCTGACCTTTACGTCTCTGCCTCCCTATGGGAAGGCCTCCCGAACTCGCTTCTTGAAGCGATGATCTGCGGCCTTCCGGTCATCGCGGCCGACTGCAGCTCGGGGCCACGGGAGATCCTCGCCCCGGATACCGACTACCGTTTCCGGCTTTCCACGGGGCTCGAGCGAGCGCGCTACGGCATCCTTACCGCGGTGGGGGATGAGGACGCGCTCGTCGAGGCGTTCCGCCTCATGCTCGGCGACGCGGCCATGCGTGCCTCGTACGCACGGGAGGCGAAGGCCCGTTCTGCTGACTTCGACGCGCCGAAAAGCATCGATGCGTACGAACGGCTGCTTACCGTATGAGACTCCTCTACGCCACATCCATCCATTTCCCCTCGCGGCTCGCGAACCGCATCCAGACGGTCGCGATGGCGCGCGCGTTCCATGCGCTCCTCGGCGATGATTTCGTATTCGGTGTCGGTGAGAACGAGAACGGTACGCCGCTCCCGGGTACGGTCATCGAGAGCGGGAATGCGCGCAACTGGCGCCGCGCGCTTTTCTATCTGCGGTACGCGAGTGCGAATGGCGTGACGCATATCTACTGCCGCGAGGAGAAGCTCCTCTTCTTCCTCATTCTCTTCTCGCGCTTCTTTCCGGGCGCCCGCTCATTCAGCTATGAGATCCATCACCTCAAGTACGCGAAACGGTGGTGGCACCGCTACGCTCTCCGACGCGTCGATGCCCTCGTCTCCATAACGGCGGCGATGAAGGACGAGCTCGCCGCGCGCTATGGATACACAG
>CAZMFT010000002.1:12292-16683 GCA_964565655.1 uncultured Candidatus Saccharibacteria bacterium | reverse complement strand
GTCTCCATAACGGCGGCGATGAAGGACGAGCTCGCCGCGCGCTATGGATACACAGGCGAGGCCCTGGTCGCTCATGACGCGGTCGACGCGACGCTCTTCGACATCCCGCTTACGAAGCGAGAGGCGCGGGACACTCTCGGCTTGCCCGGAGACAAGAAGCTCGTCCTCTACGCCGGAAGCCTCGAGACCTGGAAGGGCGGGGGGACCTTCTACAAGGCAGCGATGCTTCTTGACGACTCCTACCTGTTCCTCCTTGTCGGCGGCAAAGAGAACTGGGTCGAGCATTTCCGGAAATCCTACCCGGCGCATCCTCGGGTAGTCATGCTCGGGCAGAAGGACTACGAGACGGAGCTGCCGTACTACCTCAAGGCGGCTGACGTTGCCGTCATACCGAATACCGCCAAAGAGGAGATATCGCGTATCTGCACCTCGCCCTTGAAGCTTTTCGCATACATGGCGTCGGGAACGCCTATCGTCGCGTCGGACGTTCCGGCCTTGAGGGAGGTGGTCGACGAGCGCAGCGCGATCATGGTGTCGCCTGACGACGCTCGCGCGCTCGCGGACGGCATCCGTACCCTTGCCGAGGGCTCGGAGCGCGGCCGTGCGCTCGCTTCGCGCGCGCGCGAGGACGTGCGCGCCTATTCCTGGGGCGCCCGCGCCCGTTCCATCCTCGATTTCATCTCATGAGCACGCTCAAACGATGGATCCATACGTTCCTGGAATGGTTCGGTAACGTGACCGGACATCTCTTCCGTCTCGTGCCCGTGATCGCGCGCCCCTTGTATCGCCTTCTTGTCGGCATCGCACGCAGGCTTCCGGACTCGTACGCGCTCCACCTCGCTCCGTTCGTAACCGCATATGGCCGCGGCGCGTTCAACCTTGGTCCCGGGACGCTCGTCACGTACCGGCTCCCCGGAGGCTCCGCCCTCTCACTCAACCTGGCGGAGGAGACACAGCGGCAAATATACGAGCAGAAGACGTTCGAGGCAGGAGTAACGCGCTTCCTCGCGAAGGTCATCCGGACGGGCGACATCTGCATAGACGTGGGAGCGAATGTTGGCTATTTCTCAGTCCTCCTCTCGGACGCCGTTGGGCCTCACGGTCGGGTCATCGCGCTCGAGCCTGAAGCGGGGAATTTCGAACGCTTATCAGAGCATGCGCGCCGAAACGGCTTGAACCAGCTCGTGCCGCTCCGCATCGCGTGCGGGAAGGAGGATGGCACCGGGACGCTCCACATCAACCCCCTCAATCACGGCGGTAACAGCATGCTACCGTTCTCGGCATTCCGCTCGCGCGGTAAGGCCATCACGCTCGAGGACGCGACACGCCGCTTCGGAGCGCTTACCGAGGAAGTCGACGTCCGTTCCTTAGACAGCCTCATCGGCGAATACGCCGTCGAACGTATCGCATTCTTGAAGATAGACATCGAAGGATTCGAGTACGAGGCGCTTCAGGGCGCTTCGCGTCTCGTGAGCGAGGGACGTGCGACGTATATACTCTGCGAGATGAACAACGACGAGACGCGCGGGGAAGCGCTCGACCTCCTCACGGCGGCCGGGTATCGCCCGTATACGCTCTCGTACCGCGGCGAGCCGAAAGCACTCGCGCATCCCGAGGATCGCGTCGGGAATGTCCTCTTCATGCGCGAGAACCGATAGCCATGCGTATCCTCTTCGTCTCGCACACCCGGAAGCCCGTGAATGGATGGGGAAGGTATACCGGAGACTTCACGGACGCGCTTCGGGCCGCGGGTCACGAGACCGTCGTCCTTTCCGAATGGCTCGAGGCGCGCCGGATGCCGAATCTCCGGGATCCGTACGACTATCTTTCCGGCTTCTCCTGGCTCAGAGACGCACGGCTCCTCGGCGTGGCGATACGCGAATGGAAGCCGGACGTGATCCACGTGGTCGTCGAGCCGTACACGCTCTTGCTGCCCTTCGTGCCGCTTCGCGGTATACGGGTATTCGCGACATTCCACGGCACCTATGCCTATCTTCCGGCGCTCGTGGGCACGCTCCGTAAACCGCTCTATCGATTCCTTACGGCTCGCGCGCTCGCGCGCGTATCTGCGGTCGCTGCGGTGAGCGCCCATACGAAAGCGCGGTACCTCGCGCTCTCCGCACACGACGCTGCCGGATTCCCCGAGGAACGCATCGAGGTCATTCCGACCGGGATAGACCTCACGCGATTCTCCGGAGCGCGCCACCGGGATGCGTCCCGCCCGTTCACGCTCATTACGGTAGGGGCCCTGAAGAGCCGTAAGGGGTTCATCGAGATAGTGCGGGCGCTCGGCACCTACAAGAAGATGTATACGCGCCCCTTCCGGTACGAGATCGTCGGGACGGATGATGAGAGCGGGAGCTACGTCCGAGCCCTCCATGACGCCATCGAGGAAGAAGGCATCGGAGAGGAGGTCGTCTTCCGCGGGAAGATCTCTTCCGAGGAGCTTGAAGAAGCGTATGCGTCCGCCGACGCGTTCATCATGCTCCCGATAGACGGGACGCGATTCGAAGGGTTCGGCGTCGTCTATATCGAGGCGAATGCGTACGGCGTTCCGACCGTCGGTGCCAAAGGTACCGCAGCCGCAGAAGCGGTCGCTGACGGCGTAAGCGGACTCCTCGGAGACGCGAAGGATCCGGAGGAAATCGCGCGTCTGATTGAGCGGGTGGCAGGAGGGGAGATACGGCCGGATGACGCGAAGGCGCACGCGGCTAAGTACGAGATCGGCAAGATCGCCGGCCGGCTCGCCGGTCTCTATGAACGTCACGCGCCGCGCTCGAGGTAGCCTGCGAGCGAGGCCAACGAATCGAATGCTGCATCGGCGAGCTGCTGCTCTTCTATAGGAAGCTCGGAGAGCGTGCCGATAAGGATCGTACGCATGCCCGCAGCGCGCCCGAATGCGAGGTCGGTCGCGCTGTCGCCGACCATGAGCGCGCGCGCGAATGCTATATCCGGGAAGTCGCGTGCGGCCGCGTGTGCCATGCCGAGCGCGGGCTTCCGGAGGCCCGGGTCCTCGTGTGAAAGATGCGGCGCGACATACACGCCGTGGATCTCGCCTCCCGCTCTCGCTACCGCGGAGCGCATGCGGTCGTGGATCAGGTCCGCATCCGCGTGCGTCATGAGGCCCTTGCCGATACCTTGCTGGTTCGTGACGACGATGATGCGCGCGAAGCGGGTCCCGAGGCTTGCGATAGCTTCCGGCACGCCCGGAAGGAATTCGAATTCTTCCCAGCGCTTCACGTAGTCGTCAGGCTTGCGCCGGTTTATGACGCCGTCGCGGTCGAGGAAGAGCGTCCAGCGCTCTTCACTCGGGATGGAATGCAGGAAGCTCGCGTTGTCCTCGTTCATAGTCTTCAGGGATGCCGATATCGATGAAATACCGGTCGTACGCGACGCCGTCGATGCGCAGCGTGTCCGTATTCGCTTCGAGCACGTCCTTCTCGAAGCTGAAGCACTCTGGTAGCGAGAGCGTGTCGAGCGCGCCGCGCCGGACGTAATACGTGCCGGCGTTTATGAAGCCCGGGGCGCCGCCTTGCTTCTCGAGGAACGCGGTGACGCGGCCGTCTTTTGACAGGTGGACGCGGCCGTAGCGGCCGGTATCGGCGACCTCTGCGAGCGCGATCGCAATATCGCTCCCGTTCCTCTCTGCCGCAGCCCTCAGCGTAGGGAGCTCCGCCGGGAAGTACGTATCGCCGTTCATGACGAACGCGTCGCTACCTGCTACCTGGAGCGCGTCCCGTATCGCAGGGCCCGTACCGCGCGGCTCATCCTCGGCCGAGTATTCGATCGCGATCCCCCTGAAGCGATCCCCGAAATGCTCCTGTATAGCCTCCTTCTTATGGGCGACGGCGAGTATGGCGCGCGAGACCCCTTGGGCTTCGAGCGAGGAAAGGAGGTAGGCGAGGAAGGGGCGTTCTCCTATGGGAGCCATCGCCTTCGGGAGGTCAGCACCGATCGCAGAACGGAGCCGCGTCCCGAGCCCGCCTGCGAGTATCACGACCGGCTCATCGATGCGTGTCATGGGGCGATAGGGAAGAGCCTCGCCTCCACGAGCTCGCAGATGATATGGCCAAGCATGATATGGCTCTCCTGTATGCGAGGCGTCTCCTTCGACGGCACGTTGAGAAGCACGTCGCTCATGAGGGCGAGCGTACCGCCCGTGGCACCCGTCAGGGAAATCACCTTCATGCCGATGTGCTTCGCTTCCTCTGCCGCGCGGACGACGTTCTTCGAGGTGCCGGAGGTCGAGAGCGCGAGCAGTACGTCGCCCGAGCGCCCGAATGCTCGCACCGCGCGCTCGTACGCTTCCTCGTACGAGTAATCGTTCGCGACCGCGGTCAAAAACGACGTGTTCACGTGGAGCGCTTCCGCCGGAAGCGGCTTCCGTTCTA
>CAZMFT010000002.1:0-12192 GCA_964565655.1 uncultured Candidatus Saccharibacteria bacterium | reverse complement strand
GTCAAAAACGACGTGTTCACGTGGAGCGCTTCCGCCGGAAGCGGCTTCCGTTCTATGTAAAAGCGCCCGGAAAGCTCCGCGGCGATATGCTGCGCGTCCGCAGCGCTCCCGCCGTTGCCGCACGCGTAGAGCCGGTTGCCTGCGGCAAGCGCGTCTGCGATGAGCGCGACCGCCTCCTCTATGCGCGCGAGGAAGGCGGCGTCATCGATGAGCGCCCCCTTCACGGCGCGTGACGCTTCAATGAGTTCCTTGATGGTGCCTATCGTATCGCTCATATGCTCCAGGTAGAGAGCCCTTTAGGCTCGAACTCGAACGCGGTCACGGAACCTCCGAGCGGCGCGAGTGCCTTCACGACCTCGTAGCGCGCCGTACCGGGCGCATAGAACATCATATAGCCTCCGCCGCCTGCACCCGTTACCTTGCCGCCGGTCGCGCCGGCGCTCCGCGCGAGACGGTATATATCGTCGAGCGACTCGTTGGTAATGCCGTCTGCCATGCGCTTCTTATGCTCCCATCCCTGATGCAGTCGCTCGCCGATGCGGTCTATCGACCCGCCCACGAGCGCCTCTTTCATCGCCGATGCCTCTTCCTTGATGCGGTGCATGGCGTCGATGCTCTCCGCGCGCTTGTCGCGCACGTTCTGCGACTGCCGCGCGATGATCTCCGACGAGACGCGCGAAGTACCGGTCGAGTAGAGGACGAGGTTGTGCGCGAGCTCGTGCACGTGACGGTCCTCTATGCGGAGCGGGTTCACGATGACCCGGTCGTCCGCGAGGAATTCCATGAAATTGAATCCGCCGAACGTCGCCGCGTACTGATCCTGCTTGCCGCCATGGAGGCCGAGCTCCTCGCGCTCGATGCGGTATGCGCGCCGGGCGATGTCATACGCGCCAAGCGGGAGGGTGAGCCACTCGGCGAACGCGCCGAGTACGGCGACCGCGAGCGTCGAGGAGGAGCCGAGACCGGAGCCGCCGGGCGCGTCTATGGACGTCGTGAGCTCGAATGAGAGCGGCGGAAGGTCGAATTCGCGGACGACGTGGTTATAGACGCCGTGCGCGAGCTTCAAGGGTCCGTCCGCATCAAGCGGCTGCCGAGGATCGAGCGAGACCTCGAGCCCCAGATCCGCAGCACGGATGAGTATCAGGCCGTCCGTACGCGGACGCAACGTCGCGCGCGCATAGAGATTGATGGTGGCATTCAGTACCGCGCCTCCGTAAATGTCCGAGTAAGGAGCGACGTCCGTCCCGCCGCCTGCGAGCCCCAAACGGAGCGGGGCTTTGCTTCTGACGAGCGTGACGCCTGGCATAGGTGGAGAGCCCTAAGAACGATATACAAGATACACCGCGAGCGCGCTTTCGCACACCTGTGCCGCTATGAGCGCGGCGAGCGCACCCGTGAGTCCGAACCATGGCACGAGTACGAGAAGAAGCGCTATCTGAACCAGAGGAATCGCGCTGCTATAGGTATAGAGGGCTTTCGTACGCGCGTGCGCGGAAAGGATGGTCGCAAACAGCGAGAACGGCTGCAGGGCGATGAGGACGGCCGCGAGCTGAGTGTAGGGCACCGCATCCATGTACGCGGGGAAGATGATGCTGAATATGAACGGCGCAAGGAGCGCATAGAGCGCTGCGGTCAGAGTAGTGAGAACGAGCAGTAGTCCGATACGTCCTTGTACCGAGGCGCGGACCTCCGTGAGCGGCCGCTCAGCGAACTTAGGGAAATAGAGCCGGTTCACGCTCGTGAACGTGCTTACGCCGCGTAGAGGTATCGCGAGCGCGAACGCATAGACCGCGACCGCGACCGGACCCAAGAATTGCCACAGGAGGAACTTGTCTACGTTCGAAGCGATCGTGCCGAGGATGCCCATCACTGAAAGGTGCTTCCCGTAGGAAAGGACCTCGGGATCGCGTTCGGTATTCGGCGGTATGTTCCGTATCGCGCGCTCATAGAAGAAGAGCCGCGCGAACGTATAGCTTCCGAAGAATGCGAGCGTGAGCAGCAAAAGGCTGTCCGTGAACGCTATGACGAGGACTATAGCGGAAGCGTTTGCGAGCTGTACCGCCATCTCGTAGAGCGTCATCTCCTTGAACCGTTTCTTGCCTTGGAGGTAGGGGACGTAGCTGCCGAACGCCTCCCAGTACGGCATAAATGCGCCGACTATGGCGAAGGAGGCAGCGAGGAGCTCATTCCCGCGATAGAGGTAATACGCGGCCAAGAGGAATGAGACCAGCGCGGCGAGGAATCCCCATCGGATCTTCGCGCGGACGGAATCGAGGAACGAGCCGTCGAAACCGCGCGCAGCCGCGTACGAGATGGACGTCTTCGTGCCGGGGAGGGCGAGTATGCCGATGACCGTCGCTGCCGTCAGCACATACTGGTAGGTCCCGTACGTCTCCTTGGGCAGGAAGTTCGCCAATGCGGCAGCGGTCGAGAGCGCGATTAGCGCCCCCCAGACGGTCGCGATAGCTGACCAGAAGCTGCCCGAAGAGAGATAGACCATGTCTACCTTGGTGTGCCGTTCTAGCCTTCGGAGGAATCCGTAGGTCCGCTCTTTCATGGGATGCATCGCCGTGCCGGAATTCTACACCCTCTTATAACCGTCCTTGACCCTCGCCCGTTTCCGTACGAGAGTGATTCCGATGGCCTACCTCTATCTCGCGCTCGCACTCGTGACGAATGGCGTCGCGAACGTGCTTCTCAAGATAGGTGCCGACCGGGGCGTCACCCTCGACTGGTCCCTCGGGCTGCCGCGTCTTGTCGCACATCACGCATACCTCCTTACGGGACTCGCCTTATTCGCGGCGAACGTCGTCTTCTATGTCGTCGCGCTCCGCGCCCTCCCGCTCTCGGTGGCGTACCCGGTGATGGTCGGGATGAGCTTCTTGATCGCGAACGGCGCCGCCGTCCTCTTCCTCCAGGAGAGTCTCGGGTGGCAGCACCTTACGGGCTACGCGCTCATACTCGCCGGCATCACGCTCGTGGTCATCGTATCGAAGTAATCCATGACGCCTTATTTCCGCGATATCGCGCCTGCTACGCTTTGCGGCACCACGGTCATACTCGACGTCGACGGGACCCTGCTTCCTGATGGCGGCGACCGCTTCGACGACGCGACGCTTTCCATGCTGAAGTCGCTCGCGAAGGGTGCGCGCATCTACCTCTGCTCCAATACGCGGCACGGCGCGCGCATACGCGCACTCGCGGAAGCGGCGGGCGTCCTGTACGTCGACTCGCGCTACCGGAAGCCGAACCCTAAGGTGCTCCTGGGAGTGGCCCCTTCGCCCGAATTCCCATTTTCGGTCGTGGGCGATAAGTACCTCACGGATGGGTGCCTCGCTGCGCGCATCCGCGCACCATTCACGAAAGTGCGCACGCTGTCCCTAGGCAAGGAGAGTCTGTATGTCAGATTCACGTACCTTATGGACGCGCTCCTGGGCCGTGTGACCTATCAGGTTATCCGCATCCTCGTATGAACCCGCTCGCGTACCTCGCGCTCATCCGGCCAAAGCAGTGGGTGAAGAACCTCCTGGTGTTCGCTCCAGCATTCTTCGCGGGCGCGTTGCTCGACGCAGCCATATTCAATACCTCGCTCCTCGCCTTCGTCGCGTTCTCCCTCGCCGCGAGCGCAGTCTACGTCGTAAACGACATCATCGACCGCGAGCAGGACCGAGCGCACCCGAGGAAGAAGGAGCGTCCCATCGCGTCAGGCAGAGTGAGCATACGAGAAGCGTATGTGCTTACCGTAGCGCTCCTCATCCCGGTCGCCGCCATACTCGCGTACGCGCCACCCCTCATTCCGGTCATCGCGGGGTATATGCTCCTTAACGCCCTCTACTCCGCGTGGCTGAAGCACGTCGCGGTCATAGACATCCTTCTCGTGTCCGCGTTCTACCTCCTGCGGCTTGCCGCCGGGAGCGCGGTCACCCTCATACCGCTCTCGCCGTGGATCATCCTCTGCGCGTTCTTCTTCGCGCTCTTCGTCATCGTCGGGAAGCGCCGCGCGGAGCTGCGGCATGAGTCGCGCCGCCGCGTCCTCGAGGAGTACTCTAAGGAAGCGCTCGACTACATGCTCGCGGCGAGCGCAGGCCTCGCCATCGTCTCCTACAGCCTCTACACGGTGATCGGGCGCGAGGGTCCGTACCTCATCTGGTCAACGCTCTTCGTCGTCGCCGCGATATTCGAGGCGATGAATCGCATGTACCGTGTGCCTGACGAGGCGGAGGCGCCGGAGAAGCTCCTCCTCAAGGATCCGGTGATGCTCGTCTCATTCTTCTTGTGGGGCATCTGCGTCCTCGCTGCGTTCTACTTCGCGTAGTCTCGCCGTAGGCGGATAGGCTATACTCGCCCCATGGCGCGCTATTTCATCACCGGCGGGGCAGGGTTTCTCGGCATCAATCTCGCTCGGCACCTCCTTGCGAAAGGGCAGGAGGTCGTGACGTATGACGTCGAGTCGTTCTCGTACCCGGAGCAGGACCGGGTGAGGGAAGTCCGCGGTGACATCCGCGACTACGAGACGCTTAGGAGCGCGATGAAAGGCTCGGACGTCGTCGTGCATACGGCAGCGGCGCTCCCGCTCTACTCCGCAGAGGATATCCGCAGCACGGACGTGACCGGCTCCGAGAACGTCTTCCGCGCCGCTAAAGAGAACGGTATCGGGCGCGTCGTCCACATTTCTTCGACCGCGGTCTACGGCATCCCGGATCATCATCCCCTCTACGAGACCGACCGGCTCGATGGGGTCGGGGAATACGGCAAGGCGAAGATCAAAGCGGAGGAGATCGCGCTCACGTATCGCGCGGGAGGGATGGTCGTCCCCGTCATCCGGCCGAAGTCGTTCATCGGTCCCGAGCGCCTCGGCGTCTTCGCGCTCTTCTATGACTGGGCTGCCGACGGCCGTGGCTTTCCGATGATCGGGAGCGGCAGGAACCGCTATCAGCTGCTTGACGTCGAGGACTTATGCGACGCCATCTACCTCGCAGCGACACTGCCACCCGAGCGTGCGAACGACACGTTCAATATCGGCGCGAAGGACTTCACGACGATGAAGGAGGATTACCAGGCAGTGCTCGATCGCGCCGGGTTCGGGAAGAAGATTCGCGGCTTCCCGGCGACACCTATGATATGGACCCTGCGGGTGCTCGAATTCTTCCACCTCTCGCCGCTCTACAAATGGGTCTATGAGACGGCCTCGAAAGACAGCTTCGTCGCCATCGGGAAAGCGGAAGAAAAGCTCGGCTGGCACCCGCGATTCTCGAATAAGGACGCGCTCATCCGCAACTACGAGTGGTATCTCGCGCATCGCGCGGAGTTCGCGCACGCATCCGGCGTCTCGCATCGCGTCCCATGGAAGCAGGGGATACTCGGGTTCGTGAAGAAATTCTTCTGATCTATGGACGCGCTTCCGCAAAGCGGGGTGCGCGCCCTCGTACTCGGGTTCGTCCTCCTCTTCGCTGCCCTTACGCTCTGGCAAGCGGCGCATCCGTCGCGGTACCTCGCCCCCGATAGCTTCACGTATTTCGCGATGGCGAAGCACGCTGCCGAGAGCGGCGCGTGGTATTCGTATTCGGGCGTCGACCACGCGACCGGCGTCCATCCGGCGTACTACTTTCTCCTGGTCCCCTTCGCGGCGCTCGCTGGCGACGCACTGCCCCTGTGGTCGTTTTTCGTAAACGGAGCGTTCATACTCGCGGGCCTCTTCCTGCTTCTTCGCGCATTAGGACCCATCCCTACCTTCTTCCTCGGCCTCATCCTCATGACGAGCCAGGCGGCAGGAGCCCTTAATAACGGCATGGAGTCCGCGCTCCTTTTCTTCGCGCTTTCGGGGTTCGCATCGACATTGTATCGGGCAGGCGAGTCTCTCACGATACGGACAGCCGCTGTCGCCGGTGCATATCTCGCGCTCGCGGTATTCGCGCGCCTCGATACCGTGCTCCTGGTCGCGCCTGCAGGTCTCATCGCGCTCGTGGGAGCGTTCATCCGCCTGCGACGAGGATCGCCCTTGTTTCCGGAAGCCGTGACGCTCTTTTCGCTCGGTGCGCCGGTAGCGCTCGCGCTCATCGTCTCATTCTCGCTCTCGTATATATATGACGGCACGCTGCTCCCGTTGTCGGGGGAACTCAAGTCCTCATTCCCCGAGATGCACCCGGAATCTCTAGAAGTGACATTCCCGGTACTGAAGATATTCGTCGCCTCCTTGGGTGCGCTCGGCATATACCTTCTGTGCCGGTTCCTCTCCAAGAGGCCTATAGGGCTCGTGATCCCAGCGCTCGCCGGCGGCGTCGCGCTCTTCTTCGCCTATAACGTCCTCTACGCATCCGGCATAGGCGCCTGGTATGGCACGCTACCTTTGTTCGCCCTCGCGCTCGTTCTAGGGCTTTCCGCACACGACCTCCTCGCCAAGGCCCCGACCCCGCTCCGATACAAGGGCGCTGCCGCTCTCGCATTTATACTCCTCGTACTTATCATCGTCGGGCACGCGGGGCGGCAGGTGCCGGATTGGGTAGGGGAGCACCGTGAGGCCGCTCGGGTTCTCACGGAAGCGATGGAGAAAGGAGAGGCCGCAGCAGAATACAAAGACGGCATCATCGCGTTCTATGTGGACGCGCCAGTCTATAACCTCACCGGGCTCGGGAATAACCGCGAGTATGCGGATGCAGTGCGTGATGGCACGCTCCAGGCATATCTCGAAGGGAAAGGGGTCGCGTATGTCGTCGCCGGCGAGAGCAACTCCGGGCTCCAGGTGCCGGGCGGGCGCGTGCGGCTCACCTGCGCTGACCCGTTCTATGAGAGCGCAACGCGCCTCGCAGCGCTCTATCGTATCGAGTCCTGCAGGGTAGAGCGTATCGCGCCATGAAAAACCGCGTCGACGTACTCCTCCTCGTAAGCGCGTGTGCGGTTCTGTTCGCGTCGAGCGCCGTCTATTCGAGCCTTTCCGAGCGCGCTTTGAGGTTCGATCCGTCGGACGGTACCTACTACCTGTCGTTCTATGCGAAGGCGTTCGATCCTTCGGCCCAGCACCTCATAAACCCTGAAGGCAGGAACGTATTCTTCTTTTCCGGGACGGATGGCGCCGAGAGCCTCCACCAGGACATACACTTCGAGCCCATCAAGTACGTCCTCGCGGCGTTCCGGTACGCATTCGCGACGCCTATGGCGGTCATCATCGTGCTCGCGCTCCTTGCGTTCTCGCCGCTCCTCTACGGCGCGTATATCGCGGCACAAAGCCAAGCGTGGCGACGCGCCGACACCTGGATACTCATTGCGTACGCGACGTATCCCTCCGTGTTCATAAGCATCGGCTCGTCGCTGCGCCCCATCGTGCTCCTGCCGGCATTCTTCATGCTCGCGTTCCTTGCGATATGTTACGCGCGGCCGCTCTTTGAGCGCTTCGCGCTTTTCGCCCTGCTTTTCCTCGCGCGGGAAGAAGCTCTCATCCTCGGCGCGGCGCTTTTCCTCATCGCGCTCGGTGTCCCGAAGCCTGCGGGTGGCAGGTTCTCGCGCGGATACCTCGTGATAGGCGTGATAGGCGCGCTCGCGTTTATCGCGGCGATGATCCTTTCCGGATATTACGTGACCGTGACGCCGGAGAAGGTGGCGCGGTACGTGCCGCTGCCGCTCTTCGCTCTTGTCGCGTGCTCTCTGCTCGGAATACTCGCATGGCTCTTCATCCGATTCCGGACGCGGCTTATGCCGTACCTTCCGCTTGTCGCGTCAACCGGCGTCGCGCTCTTTGCTCTGGCGGTCATCATGGCGCACCTTGTGGTCGATGGGAGACTCTTGCCGCTGCCGTGGAGCGACGTCGTGCGCGATAACTATACGAGCATCGCGGTCGCGGGCCTTACCGCGCTCGCGTTCTTGGTGCGCGACTATGGTGTGGGTGAGCGCTCGCTCATCCGCGGTGCATGTGCGGTCATCGCACTCTCCATCACGGCGCAGCTCTTCATCCCAGGTTTCGCGCTCGATCTCGCGCGCCGCGCTGCCGACGATGAGGGGGATGCAGCGCTCGTCTTTCGCGCGCACGACGCGCATCCTGACCGGGTACTCGCGAGCTATGCGACCATCACCGCCTGGCACGAAGCAGAGCGGTCATATGCCTTTGAGCGGTTCCCGGCGCGCCTCGTCCCGGGTCCCGCTCGCTTCTATCCGGAGAATGCGAACGTGGTGCGCGCCTACCTCAAAGACGAGGCAGAAGCTGTGGTCATCGGGCGCGATGTCGCGCCGCTCGCAGAGGCGATTGCCCGATCCGCAGGGAAGGAACTCGTCCTTGTCGAGGAGAATGCCCGGTATGCCTGGTACACCGTCCGCTAGGGCGGCGCACCGCGTCTTGTATACTGCGCCTCATGGCTTCCTCGGCACGCTACCTCACGCTCGCGGCGCTGTTCTCGATCCCGTTCATACCGCTCGTGGTCACGACCTCGCTCTTCTTCCCGTTCATCACGGGGAAGGGGTTCGTCTTCCGCATCCTGGTCGAGGTCGCGCTCGCGGGCTACGTCCTCCTCGCGCTCGCTGACCGGGCGTACCGTCCCCAGTTCTCGTGGATACTCGTCCTCTACGGCGCCCTGGTCGCGTGGATGTTCATCGCGGACCTTGCGGGCGTAAATCCCGGGAAAGCATTCTGGTCGAATTACGAGCGTATGGACGGGTTCGTGACCCTCATCCATGTGTTCCTCTTCTTCATCATCGCAGGCGTGGTCCTCACTAAGGACGGGTTATGGCGACGCTGGTGGCTTACGTTCCTCGCCGCCGCCGCGCTCGTGACCCTCTATTCCCTCATGCAGATAACGTGCGCTCCGGACGGCTGTAACGGCAGCTTCCGCATCAATCAGGGCGGCGTACGCGTCGACGGCACGATGGGGAACGCGGCATATCTCGCGTGCTTCATGCTCTTCTCGATAGGCGTATCCGTCTGGCAGGCCACGGTCGAGAGAGGCACGCTCCGATGGTCCCTTGTCGCGCTCGCGCTCCTCAATACGGTCGTCCTCTTCTATACCGCGACCAGGAGCGCTATCATCGCGTTCATCGCCGCCGCCGGCGTCTCGTCATTGACGGCACTCTATCTCATGCACGGGAAGGCGCGCCGTGCGGCGCTCGTCGCGCTCGCGGCATTCGTCCTCCTTTTGGGCGCGTTCTATCTCGCGCGCGACACCGACTTCGTAAGGGAAGACCCGACCTTGGCACGCCTCGCCTCTATCAGTCTCGCGGACGGACAGACCCGATTCACCATATGGGGCATGGCGTGGGAGGGTGCCAAGGAACGCCCGATCCTCGGGTGGGGTCAGGAAGGCTTCAACCATATATTCAACCGTTGGTACGAGCCTTCGATGTTCGCGCAAGAGCCGTGGTTCGATCGCGCGCACAACCTCTATATCGACTGGCTCGTCGCCGGCGGCTTCCCTGCGCTCTTCCTCTTCGTCGGTCTCTTAGGGAGCGCGCTCTTTCATCTCTTGGCACGCGACGTGTTCTCGCGTCCCGAGCGCGTCATGCTCGCGGGCATCGTGACCGCCTACATGGTGAACGCATTCTTCATATTCGATAACCTATGGAGCTACGTGCCTTTGGCAGCCGTGCTCGCCTACATTCACGCGCGGATCGCGCGTCCCGTCACGCGACTCGAAGCTCTGCCCGCGGTCTCGGAACCGTCCTTATCGACTATCGCCGCGCCGGCCGCACTCGTCGTCGGCATCGTCCTCATATGGATGGTGAACGTCCCGTCCCTGCTTGCTGCGAACCGTCTGGTATCCGGGATGTCGAATCCGAACGTGAGCGTCGGCATCACGCGGATCCGAGAGGCATCCGAGATGCGGAGCCTCGGCGCACAAGAGATCGCCGAGCAGTCGGTGACGTATGCGGGGACCATCATCATGGCACCGCAAGTCCCGGTGCCTCTGAAGCAGCAGGCGGCAGCGCTCGCGGTCGAGCTGATGGCGCATGAGATCAAGAAACAGCCGGACGACGCGCGCCTCCGCATCCAGTATTCGACCGCGCTCCGGAACGCCGGGGACTACGAGGGCGCGGTGCGCGAGATGCAGGTAGCGCGCGCTCTCTCGCCGAAGAAGCAGCAGATATACCTTCAGGAAGCATATCTCGAGTGGGAACGCGGACAGAAGTCGCGCGCGGCAGAGCTCTTCAGCGAGGCCTATGCCATAGATCCGAGCTTCGCTGAGCTCGCTGTCTATGTCGCTGCGGGGGCGCTCATCACGGGGCAGCCGGCCGAAGCGGATCGCATCCTTATGGAAACGTTCGGGACCACGGATATCGATCGCCCCGTGCTCCTCTACGCGTACGCAGAGGCCGGACGCACCGACAGGGTTGTCATGATCTGGGAAGCGCGCGCACGCACAGGTAGCGCGAATGAGAGGTACCAGCTCGCGCTCGCCTACAAGGCCGCAGGACGCGTCGCGGATGCGCGGCGGACGGTCGAGGAAACGATGAAGGAATATCCGGATACGGCCGGGCTCGGGAGAGAGGTCATCGCGGAGATAGAGAAACCATGACGAACGATAGCGACGTATCGCTCTCATCGCTCACGACGCTTCGGGTGGGGGGCAGGGCGCACCGGGTCATAACCGCAGCAAACGAGAGCGAGGTACGAGAAGCGATACATCTCGCAGAGGAGGAGGGGTTGCCCTGGTACCCGATGGGCGGAGGCTCGAATCTGCTCGCGCCGGACCAGGGGTATGCGGGCGTCATCATACGGCTCGCGCTCCCGCGCAGCTCGTTTGATGCGGATGAGTATGGTGTCGTTGCGGTCGCGGAAGCCGGCGTCGTGTGGGATGCGCTCGTCAGCGAAGCGTCGGCGCGCGGATTATGGGGGCTTGAGAATCTCGCGGGCATTCCCGGAACGGTAGGTGCAGCGCCTGTGCAGAATATCGGGGCGTATGGCGCAGAGCTCGCTGACACCCTCCTGTGGGTCGAGGCGCTTGATCCCGCGACCGGGGAAGCCGTGCGCCTTGCTCTCGAAGAGTGCGCATTCGGGTACCGTGACAGCCGATTCAAGCGCACGCCCGGACTCATCATCCTGCGCGTCGCGTTCCGCCTCCGCGAGGACGGCGCGCCGAAGCTTTCATACAAGGATCTTAGGAAGGCTGAGGCCGAAGGCACGTCGCTTTCAACCCCTCGCGAGATCGCAGACGCCGTGCGCGCGATACGCGCCCGGAAATTCCCTGACCTTACCAAGGAAGGGACCGCGGGCTCCTTTTTCAAGAACCCCACGATCGGCGAGGATGCGTACACGGCGCTCGTCGCGCGCTATCCGGACCTGCCGGGATACCCGGGAAAAGAGGGAGTGAAGGTGTCCCTTGCCTGGATACTCGATAAGGTACTCGAGGTCAAAGGCTTATCGAAAGGCGGCGCGCGGCTCTATGAGGCGCAGCCCCTGGTTATCGCGACTACGGCCGGCGCGAGAGCGGCAGACGTTAACGCGCTCGCGGACGAAGTATCCCGCCGTGTCAGGGAGGCGACCGGCATCAGTATCGAGCGCGAAGTACGCACCCTCGCCTAAGCGCGCAACGGAACTGCCCGGTTCCTTTCTAAACCAAAGAAAGACTGATATGTATCATATATGATACATATCAGTCTTTGCATTTCTGCGGACGGTCGGCCTAATCGCGATATTTCGCTTTCGGCTTAGGCGATGGGAATAGGAGGAAGTGAAGAGGGTATTTCTTCTTAAGTGCAGGATAGGAGAACGGGTCATCCTTTATCTCGCGACGGATGGCGCGTCGGTCCATCTCCTTCTCGAGACCTCGGATAGCATCCTCATAGCCCGGCATCTGGTCCTCGAGCCAGCTTTTCACCCGATATATGGTCGACGGGCTTGCCTGGAGCTCGCGGGCAACCTCCGCTTCGCTCACGCCGGATAAAAGGAGGCGGGCGATCCAGATACGACGGCCCAGCATGACTCGCTCGGATGTCGTCAGAAGATTCTTGAGGAACCGCTTCATACCGTCACGTCCCGAGATGCTTCCTGCCGCGGTATAGAGATAATCAAGGGTACGGATACGCTCTTTGTCCGTCAGTTCACCGATTTTCTTTTTCATATGAATACAAATGTATCATATATGATACATTTCTCATTCTGTACGTATCGAGCACAGATTCGTAATTGCGTTCTTGGATGATTCGATCGAATGGAAAAATTTTTCAGGATGAAAGTTATCCACATGCGATATTTTTTTCTCACAAAAAAAATAA
>CAZMFT010000001.1:60660-67847 GCA_964565655.1 uncultured Candidatus Saccharibacteria bacterium | reverse complement strand
CTAGGTACAAACCCTATGTACGTATGATACCACTATATACACTATTTGTCAATACGTCCGAGAAGCCGCTTAACGCGCTCCTCTACCGGAGGATGCGTAGCGAATAGGCGATTCACGAACTTCCCCGCGCTCTCACCGAATGGGTTGCCGATGAAAAGATGTGCGGTTGCGTGATTCGCCTTTCGCATAGGCGCCGCGTACCCCCCGATCTTCCGAAGCGCAGAAGCGAGTCCTTCCGGATAACGCGTCAGGAGCGCGCCCGAGGAGTCCGCAAGGTACTCGCGGCGCCGCGAGATGGCGAGCTGGATGAGCTGTGCCGCTATAGGCGCGAGTATCGCACCGACGACCGCGAGCACGAGGAGTACCGGGCCCGCCTTGCTATCGCGGTCTCCGGAGCTGTGGATGCTCACGCGGAGAAAGAGGTCGGCGATGATGGCGATGAAACCCGCGAGGACGACCGCGACGGTCATCACGAGCATATCGCGATTCTTGACGTGGGAGAGCTCGTGCGCGATGACGCCCTCCAATTCCGTCCGGTCCATCATTGAAAGGAGCCCCGTCGTCGCGGCGACGACCGCGTGCTTCTCATTGCGCCCGGTCGCAAATGCGTTCGGCGCCGGGTCGTCTATGACGTAGAGCTTCGGCATGGGAAGGCCGGCGGTGATGGCGAGATTCTCCGTGACCGTATAGAGGTCGAAGAATTCCGCGCGCGAGGCAGGTCGCGCGCCCGTCATGGAAAGCACGAGCTTGTCGGAAAACCAGTAGCTCCCGA
Source organism: uncultured Candidatus Saccharibacteria bacterium (assembly GCA_964565655.1). Taxonomy (GTDB): domain Bacteria; phylum Patescibacteriota; class Minisyncoccia; order Phycocordibacterales; family Phycocordibacteraceae; genus C7867-001. The sequence goes on along the minus strand of CAZMFT010000001.1, from coordinate 67,075 downwards.
TATTGGTCGCGATCGCAAGCACGACCGCGATGATGAGTATCGAGGGATCCCCGAGGTACTGGGCGAAGACGAACGCTATCGCGATAACGAGGATGAAGAACCCGGCCATGAGTCCCCACGTTTTCGCGAGGTTAGACGAGCGTTCGTGATAGAGAGTCGAGGGAGCCATATTGACAGTTCGTGATATAAGTCTAGCCTTCCGGATAGAAAGCGCAAACTAGGGAGGGCTTCATGCGCGCAGGAATCGCATACATCGTTTCCATGATCTTTGTCCCGTTCTTCGGAGCGACCTTCGTCGTCGCGGCCGCGATCACGCTCGCCGTCTGGCTCGGCTGGATCGATGCGTCGGAGCTGTCCTACACGCTCGGCTTCGGCTCCGCGGAACCTTACGTCGAGCAGCAGTGGGAGCTCTGGATCGCGTCGCTACGGGACTTCTACGACGAGTGGAAGGAGCTTGCGGCAGTCCTGCTCATCCTCCTCGCAGTCATCCTCGGAGGCTACGCTGGATTCGCGTATGGCAAACCTGTTCGTACGCATTAAAAAGGCCTGACTTGTGTCAGGCCTTTTTGCTTTTCCTTAGAACGAGACTTTCACTGGCTCGCGAGCTGCCGCTTCCTCAAGCTCGAAGAATTCGCGACGCTTGAAGCCGAAGAGTCCGCCGACAATGTTCCCTGGGAACTGCTCGAGTGCTGTATTGAGCGTCATCACGGTCGAGTTGTAGAACCGGCGGGATGCCTGGATCTTGTTCTCGGTGTCCGAGAGTTCGCGCTGGAGCTCGAGGAAGTTCGCGTTCGCTTTGAGGTCCGGATACGCTTCCGCGACCGCGAACAATGACTTCAAGGCTCCCGTGAGCATGTTCTCGGCAGCCGCATGGTCCTCGACCGATTGCGCGCCCATCGCCTTGGTGCGCGCTGCGGTGACGCTGTCGAACGTCGCGCTCTCATGCGCGGCGTATCCCTTCACAGTGGAGACCAGATTCGGGATGAGGTCGTATCGGCGCTTCAGCTGCACCTCGATATCCGACCACGCTTCCTTCGCGCGGTTTACGAGGGTAACGAAACCGTTATAGAGGAGCACCGCCCAGATGACGATGACTGCCGGGATGGCGAAATAATTGAATGTCCAGGGAATGACGTCGAAGAGGGAACTCGCGACTGCGAGGACCAGCAGGACGACGGCGATTACGGTTGTAGTCATAGCTTCTAGTATAGGATGTCTTCTTCTCCACGCAACCGCTCTTGCAAACGGTCAAGTACTGACGTAGCGTGCGTCCTAGGTCAGGGAGAGACGCATGTCTGAATTGTTTGCAGCATTTTCCGCAGTCACGCTCGACGAGGTGTATGCGTTCGTGATATCCGTCACAGCCATAAGCCTCATCGTCCTCATGTTCCTCTATATGCTCGCAGGCCTCGCCTACGGTATCGGCATCGTCTGCCTCGCCTTCCTCGACGCGTGGGGAGACGATCACGATTATGAGGAGCGCGTCAGAGAGCGCGAACGGCACACACGATGACGAAAAGCGACGGCCTAGAGGCCGCCGCTTTCCCTTTCTCCGGCTGACGTACTAGAAATCCATTCCTGCCTGCCCGCCTTCATTCTGGCTCTTCGGCTCCGGGATCTCTGCGACCGCAGCCTCGGTCGTAAGGAGTATCGCAGCTGCCGAGACCGCGTTCTCCACCGCACTCCGAGTCACTTTCACCGGGTCGATGATGCCGGCCTTCACCATGTCGTCGACCATGACGTCGTTCATGGCATCGTACCCCGCGAATCCTTTGGCGCCCTGCACCTTGCCGACGATGACCGACGCGTCATCCTTACTGGCGTTCATCGCGATCTGTCGAAGCGGCTGCTCAAGAGCGCGCGTGACGATCTCATATCCGGTCTTCTCGTCGGAGGAAACGCCGCCCTCGTCCTTCATGCCTTTCATGTCGCCTGCGACCTTCGCAAGGGCAGTGCCGCCGCCCGCGACGATACCTTCCTCGATCGAGGCCTTCGTCGCCTTCACGGCGTCATCTATCTTGTCCTTCAGGTATTTCATCTCGGTCTCGGTCGCGGCTCCGACGCGGATCACCGCGACACCGCCGGAGAGTTTCGCGATACGGGACTCGAGGTTCTCGCGGTCGAACGTAGACTTCGTGCCCTCGATCTGGCCTTTGAGCTGCTTCACGCGCGCTTCGATATCAGCCTTCTTTCCCTTGCCGCCTACGAAGACCGTCGTGTCCTTTGAGGCGACGACGCGCGACGCCTTGCCGAGCATGGCGATCGTCGCGCTCTCGAACGTGAGACCGGTATCCGCCGTCACGACCTCCGCGCCGACGATGATCGCGATATCAGCGAGCATGTCCTTCTTGCGGTCACCGTATCCCGGCGCCTTCACCGCGACAACGTTGAAGGTGCCGCGCAGCTTGTTGAGGATGAAGGTCGAGAGCGCCTCGCCCTCGACGTCATCCGCGACGATGACGAGCTCCTTCTTGCCCGCCTGCGCGACCTTCTCGAGGAGGGGGAGTATCTCCTGGACGCCGCCGATCTTCTTATCGGTGACGAGGATGAGAGCATCTTTCATGACGGCCTCCATGCGCTCTGGGTTCGTGACCAAGTACGGAGAGACGTAGCCCTTATCTATCTGGAGGCCTTCGACGATGTCGTAGGAAAGCTCTGTGCCCTGCGACTCTTCGACCGTGACGACGCCGTTCTTGCCGACCTTCTGAATGGTCTCTGCGATGATCTTCCCGAGCTCCTCGCTCTCGGCGGAGATGGTCGCGACCTGCTCGAAGTCGTTCTTGCCGGACACCGGCTTCGCGAGTTTCGCGAGCTTTGCGACCGCCTCATTCCGCGCCGCTTCCATACCAGCGCGTATCGCCATCGCATTCGCGCCCTTAACGACGGCGCCGAGGCCCTCATCGATCATGGCCTCAAGAAGCACGACGGTCGTCGTGGTGCCGTCTCCGGCGCCATCATTCGTCTTCGTCGCCACCTCCTTCACGATCTCTGCGCCCATGTTCTCGAACTTGTCCTTGAAGCTGATTTCCTTCGCGATAGAAACGCCGTCGTTCGTGATGCGCGGGCCGCCGTAGGATTTCTCGAGGACGACGTTGCGACCGCGGGGCCCAAGCGTGACCTTGACCGCATGCGCGGCTTTCTGGAGGCCTGCGTGGATGGCCTTCCGTGCGTCTTCGCCGAAGAGTATCTGTTTTGCCATAGTGAAAAGGGAATTAGGAAGGGAAGTGAGATTACTTTTTCGCAGTAGGGAGGACGGCGAGCACGCTCGACTCGGCAAGGATGTAGTATTCCTCGCCGTCGACCTTCACCTCGTCGTATCCGTACTTAGAGAAGAGGATGGTGTCGCCGACCTTGAGCGACATCGGCAGGAGGTCGCCATCGTCATAGCGGCCGGGACCGACCGCGACGACGACACCCGTAGCAGGCTTTTCCTTGTCCACAGTGTCGGGAATGATGATGCCCGAGGGGAGCTTTTTCTCGTCTGCCCGAGACGGCCGGACGACGACGCGATCTGCCAGGGGCTTTATGAGGGGTGCGCTAGTCTTTGCCATACGGAAATATGGGGTAATTACTCGCTCCTTTGATAATTCCCACGGGCTTCTCTTCCCTGCCCGCTGAGTTATCCACAGTATAGATATCCACATGAAGACCGTCAAACACGTTGTATTTACTGGATTTTTTCTCTTGACCTCATGAATATTCGTGTTCTTAGGAGCACATCTGCTTTTGGTGGCACATGACGCCACTGGGGATTTGCCGCGAAGCGACGAACCGTGCTATATTCCTAGCCACAGATGGAGCTACTTGCGGCATACATGCCCCACGCGCAGATTGCGCTCTCCGCCCTCCTCATACTCGGCGTGGTCCTCCAGACCCGCGGAGCAAGCCTCGGAGGAGCGTTTGGAGCTGACAACTACGCTTCGACCTTCTATAAGCGTCGAGGGGCCGAGAAATTCATGTTCAACGCGACGATAATCATCGCCGTGCTGTTCGTGGTTTCCGTCATCGTTTCGTTCTTCATCTAAAGGGAGTCGGGCCTTCGTGCCCTTCCCTCGTGCGTGCCTGTCACATGTCTTTTTCTTCACGCTTCAGGGGGCAGATGCGAGCGCGGCGCAACCGCGGATGGACGACGCGCCTTGGCGCGTATGTCGCGGCGCTTCCTAAGGGCGACCAGGCTATAGCCGGCGTCCTCGCGCTTCTCGTCGTCTTCGCCTCCTTCTACGCGCTCTCGGGTGCCCGCGACCTCGTCATGGTCACGGTTCCCTCCTATGGCGGAAGCCTCACCGAAGGAATCGTCGGAAGCCCGCGCTTCGTGAATCCCCTCTTAGCGCTCTCTGACGCCGACCGGGACGTGACGAGCCTCGTCTACGGCGGCCTCATGCGCGAGAACGGCGAGGGGAAGCTTGTGCCAGCCTTGGCAGAGAACTACGAGATATCGCCGGACGGCCTCACCTATACGTTCGTGATACGAGCCTCGGCCGAGTTCTCGGACGGCTCTCCCGTAACCGCGGACGACGTCGCCTTTACCGTGGAGAAAGCGAAGGACCCGGGCCTCAAGTCTCCAGAATTCGCGAACTGGTCGGGCGTCTCGGTCGAGGCCTTGTCGGCTGATACGGTCGCGTTCCATCTCGAGAAACCGTACGCATCGTTCCTTAAGAATGCGACCCTGGGCATCCTGCCGAAGCACCTCTGGGATAAGGAGACGCCGGAGCAATTCCCGTTCTCCCCGCTCATGACCATGCCGGTCGGAGCAGGACCGTTTGAGATCGATTCCGTGAGCCGCGATGCGCGCACGGGCATCATCGAGTCCTACGAGCTCTCCGCATCCCCCGGCTACGCGCTCGGCCGCCCATACCTCGACCGCATCTCTCTTGTCTTCTTCCCGGAGACTACCGACCTCCTGCGGGCCCTCTCGCGTGGCGCCATCGATAGCGCCTACGGGGCTTCATCGGGGAACGCGCTCCCCGCGTCCTACTCGCGCGTCTTCGGTGTCTTCTGGAATGCATCAGAGAACCAGATATTCGCGCGGAGAGAGGTGCGCGAAGCGCTCTCGCGCGCCATCGACCGTGAGGCGATAGCGGAGACGACCCTGGGAGGATTTGCGGCACCGATCGCGGGGCCGGTGCCGCCTGGCTCCGGGATCGAGGAGACGCCGATACCTTCCTCCGAGAACCGAATCGAGGAAGCGGTAGAGATCCTCGAGGCAGGGGGATGGGAGTATGACGCGACGGCGCGCGCATGGAAGCATCCGAAGGAAGCAGCGTCGCTCGCTATGACGCTGAAGACCTCGAACGTACCGGAACTCAAAGCCGTCGCGAACGCTATCAAGGAAGACCTCGCTGACCTCGGCGTCCCGGTGCAGATCGAGCTCTACGAGCCCGGCGACCTGTCGCAGAACGTGATCCGGCCGCGCCGGTACGAGGCGCTCCTCTTTGGGATGGTCATCGGCCGCGACCATGACCTCTATCCCTTCTGGGATTCGGCGGAGCGCAACGACCCGGGCCTCAACGTCTCTATGTACGCGAACGCGCGCGTCGACGAGATAGTGGAGCGGATGCGGACCTCGTTCGATGAGGATGCGCGACAGAAGGATCTGCAGGCAGCGAACGACCTCATCGCGGCGGACTTCCCTGCCGCCTTCATCTACGCGCCGCAGTTCCTCTACGCGCTTCCGGAGTGGCTCAAGGGCGTCACGCTCCCCCAGATAGCGTCTCCGTCGGACCGGTTCGCGGACGCTGCGACCTGGTACCGCTACACGGAGCGCGTGTGGCCCGCGTTCGTAAGCAGAAGGTAGGGGGCGGGACAGCAGAGGCTGTCACCCACTGCCCACTGCGTGCGAGAGAGCGCCGTTATTCGGATTTTCATCACGGATACGGTATGCTCCAACTAACTTACTTACTCGTATCTATCGACTCGATTATGCCAGCATCCCCAGCACCTGCGCCGGCACCGGCGCCGCAGAGAAGCGGAGCACCTGAAGGACGCCCAGCCCGCACCTTCGACCGACCACCTCGCCGCCGTGAAGGCGGAGGCGGACGTGGAGGATTCCGTGGCGGCCGCGGAGGCCGTGGCGGGACCGGAGGCGGTCGCCACGGAAAGGCGGCGCGCGACATCCGTCGCATGCTCCGCCGTCCAGGACTTTCTACTGGCTCTCGCGAGCCCCGTGGCCAGGATTACAACCCGTCCCGCGCGGCGGAGAATATCGTCCGCATCGTGCCGCTTGGCGGCTGCGAAGAGGTCGGCCGCAACATGTACGCGGTCGAGACGCACGATGACATCTTCGTCTTCGACGCGGGCTTCCAGTTCGTCCAGGGCGACACGTCCCCGGGCGTCGATTACATCCTCCCTAATACCCATTACCTCGAGCAGAACGCGGACCGTGTCCGCGGCGTCATCGTGAGCCACGGGCACCTGG
>CAZMFT010000001.1:53352-60560 GCA_964565655.1 uncultured Candidatus Saccharibacteria bacterium | reverse complement strand
CTCGAGCAGAACGCGGACCGTGTCCGCGGCGTCATCGTGAGCCACGGGCACCTGGACCACATCGGCGGCATCCCGTTCCTCTTGACCCGATTCGGCAATCCGCCTATCTACACCCGCAACCTCACCGCGGTCATGATCGCGAAGCGGTACGAGGAGTATCCGGACATCCCGAAGCCGGAGATCATCACGGTCGACGTCGGCCAGGTCATCACCATCGGCTCGACGCAGGTGGAGTTCTTCGCCGTCACCCACTCCATCCCTGATGCGATGGGTGTCTCGGTGCGCACTCCCTACGGCAACGTCGTCGTCACCGGCGACCTGAAGCTCGACCACGTGAACGGCGAAGCATCCGATACCGAGAAGAAGAACTGGGGCGTCATCGCCGCGCAGAAGAACCTCTTCTTCATCGCCGACTCGACGAACGCGGAGAAGGACGGATTCTCCATCCCCGAGAAGAAAGTCTCCGAGACTCTCGAGGAGATCATCAAGACGGTGAAGGGTCGCCTCGTCATCGGCACGCTCTCTTCCCAATTCGACCGCATGATCCACATCATCAAGACGGCGGAGGCGCTCGGCAAGAAGATCGTCACCGAAGGCCGCTCGATAAAGAACAACCTCGAGATCGCGCAGAAGACCGGCCTCCTTATCCCCCAGAAAGGTACGTTCATCCCGACCCAGGACATCACCGACTATCCGCCCGATAAGATCGTCATCCTCGCGACCGGCGCCCAGGGCGAGGAGTTCGGCGCGCTTACCCGCATCGCGACCGGCCAGAACAAGCACATCACCTTCAACGATCGCGACACCATCATCCTCTCCTCATCGGTCATCCCGGGGAACGAGATTTCGGTGCAGCGCCTCAAAGATAATCTCTACCGCAAAGGCGTATCCCTGGTGCACTACCGCTCGTCGGACGTGCACTCGACCGGCCACGGCAACACGGGCGAACTCATCTGGTTCAATAAGCAGGTTAACGCGAAGTTCTTCATGCCGGCCTACGGCTACTATTCGATGACCTTCTCGCATGCGAAGGCGGTCGAGCAGGCCGGGCGGCCGCGCGACTCCATCGTCGTCGCCGACAACGGCACCGTCATCGACCTCATTGACGGCGAGCGCATGGAGGTCCACAAGCAGAAGGTTCCCTCTTCCCCCTTGGTCGTCGACGGCTTCGCTATCGGCGACATGCAGGAGGTCGTCATCCGCGACCGCCAGATGCTCGCGAAGGACGGCATGTTCGTCGTCATCGCGACGGTGAACCTCAAGACCGGGAAATTGCGCAAGTCGCCGGACATCATCAGCCGCGGCTTCGTGTACCTCCGCGAGAGCCAGGACATGCTTAACCAAGCGCGTCTCCTCATAAAGAAGACGGTCGAGGACACGACTCAGGGCATGAACCCGGTCGATCTCGACTACGTGAAGAACACGCTTACCGACACCTTGGCGGGCTTCCTCTTCACCCGGACCAACAAAGCGCCTATGGTCATCCCTGTGCTTATTGGCGTATAAATCCGCTTCTGTGAAGCGCTCAAAACCGCCTTCGGGCGGTTTTTGATTGTGGAGGGACTCCCAGCCTCGCGAACCAGGTAACGGAGGAGGCATATGCGGCGCGGAGCGCTAGGAGAGCTCCCACGTACGCGCATCGTCGATAGGTATCCGAGAAACAGCGAGCGATCCGCGCCGCATATGCCGACGGAGTGTTAAAATTCCCTAAGCATGCAGGTACGCTGGACGCTCGCCCTCGCCAACTTCCTCTCGGTCGGGCATTTCTATCTCGTCACCTATATCCTGGGTCCGTATCTCGGCACCATGCTCCCCGATGCGTATGTCGGACTCGTGGTCGCCGTGGGCGCTGTCGCGACCCTCGCCCTGTTCCCCCATGTACCGCGTATCCTCGGCGCTATCGGCGCGCGCCGATTCGCGACCATGGTCGGCGTAGTACAGGGCGCCCTCTTCCTCCTCCTTTCCATAAACCCTATCGCTCCGGTCGCACTTGCGGCGATCGCGCTGGCCTGCGCCCTTTCACCCTTCATTGCGTACGCGCTCGATCTCTTACTCGAAGCGACGATGCAGACGGAAGCGGCGACTGGAAAGGTGCGTACCGCGTTCCTTACCGCAGGTAATATTCCGCTTTTAGCGGCACCTATCGCTATCGCACTGCTTCTTGATGGGGGCGCAGAATACAATCGTATCTTCTTCGCGGGCGCTGTCTCACTCGTCCCGTTCATCGTCCTCATGAGCCGTACTCGCATCCCGGAGGGAGAGGCACCGCGCTATCACCGCATCCGCGACGTTTTCCGATGTGCGATGGGAGACCCTGACCTCAGGAGCACGTTTCTCGCGAATTTCGTCCTCCAGGTCTTCTATCATCTCGCGCCGCTCTACATCTCCCTCTACCTCTACACCGTGGTGGGCATCCCGTGGGACACCTTGGGCTGGATGTTCGCCGTCATGCTCATACCGTTCGTCCTCATCGAGTACCCGGCAGGGCGCGAAGCCGACCGGCACGGCGACCGGAACCTGATGGCGCTCGGATTCCTTACTATGGGCAGCGCGTTCGCGCTTACGGGATTCCTGTCTATCGCGAGCCCGCTCCTGCTCGTACTCACGATACTCATCATCTCTCGCGTGGGAGCGGCACTGGTCGAAGCAATGACCGAAGGCCATTTCTTTCGCTCAGTCACGGAACGGGACCCCACCACGGTCGAGATCTTCCGTATGATGCGTCCTATCGCGGCACTCACCTCCCCCTTGATCGGGAGCGTGCTCCTCGTTACAGGAGGCTATATAACTCTCTTTCTCGTCTCCGGATTCGCTATCGCCGCACTCGGGCTCTATGCCGCCTGCTCGATACGGAACGTCTGTCGCCGGGAAGCCGGAACCGCCCCCGTCGAAGCTCGACCAATCCCTCTTTCGTAAGGCTCGCCAAGGCGCCTTTCATCTGCGCTTCTCGCTCGTCTCCGAGCAGTCGCGTGAGCTTCTCGGTAGGCTCTGAGCCGCATGAAAGCGCACGCAGAATCGCACCGCGCGCTTGACGGAGTGATCCATCGAATCTCTTCTGTTTCGCGTATCCCGCGACAAGCGCGTTCGTGCGCACGCCCTGCCGCTTCAAGGCCGCGCCATAATCCATGAGCGCTGAGTTCCACTCCCTAGGCGACGCTCCGTTTTCCGCCGAGGGTCGCGCCTTCCCTAGGATAGCCATTATTTCTGAATCAGAATAGGTATCATATATGATACGTTTTTCGTCCTCGGATTTCGTACGCTCGACCGCCTTTCTCGGGAAGAAGTGGTGGATGACGGCGGTGCGTATGTTCGTCTCTACGAATATCGAGTCAGTGTCGTAGGCGAACGCCGCGACCGCGCGCGCGGTATACGGCCCGACGCCAGGAAGGGACTCGATAGCGGGAACCTCCCGCGGGAACACGCCCTTGTGCTCGTTGACCACGGCTTTCGCTGCCTCATGGAGCATGCGCGCGCGGCGGTTATAGCCGAGTCCCTGCCATTCCCGTAGGACGGAGGCGAGCGGTGCACGCGAAAGCGCCCGAACATCCGGGAAACGTATCACGAAACGCTCATAGAACGGGATGACGCGCTCCACCTGCGTCTGCTGCAGCATCACCTCGGAGACGAGGATACGGTACGGATCGCGCGTCTTCCGCCACGGAAGCGTGTCTCTCCCATGCGCGCGGTAATAGTCGAGGACGAGTTTCCTAAACCGGCTCGGCGTCATAGACGCGTGCATCACCGGAATCATTAGGCATGATGAGCGCGGCGATGATATAGAACGCGATTCCGGGGAATACGGCGGTCACGAGCATACCCGCTATGTAGATGAGCCGCACGACCATAGGATCTATGTCGAGGTACTCCCCTACTCCGCCGAGGACGCCTGCGAGGACGCGATTCTTCCTGCTTTTCGTGAGTTTCTTCATATCCCTATTCTAACAAATCGGCCTTTTCAGAGCTTGTAGACGACGCCATCTTCTTCAAGGACGATCTTCCATCCGCGCTTCTCGGCGCGACTGCGCAGTTCCTGGTCCGGATTGAACGCGATCGGGTTCTCTATGGCCTCGAGCACAGGAATGAACGATGCTGAGGAAGCGAGCCCCGTGGAGCCCGCAAGCGTGAGACCCTCCTTCTTTACCGCTCGCGCGAGGACCGCCGCACGGTTCTTGATCACATCCTCATCCTCGATAGCGCCCGTAAACCGGTCGGAAGCGCCGGTCGCGAAGAAGGAGCCGTATGACTTGTCGAACCCGGCTTCGTACGCGAAGCCGTCTACCAAAAAGCGCGGCGCGCCCGATATCGCAAGCAAGAAATATCCGCGCCGCTTCAGGTCCTCGATAAGCCGCGATGCGTATGGGAACACGCGCCCGCGATGTTCGTCGATAAGCTCTCCGGAGAGCGCTTCCATATCGTCGAAGTTCATGCCCTTCAGTAGCTTCCCGAGCGCAGTAAACCGTGCGGCGTCAGGAAGCGAGACGAGCCGTAAGGCTGCTTCGTCCGCGATGTCGCGTTCGACCATGCGGCCGACCAGAAGCGAGGTCAGCGGCTTCTCGTAAAGCGCATCAAGGTCGAAGACGGCGACAGGCCGGGTCATGACCCAATCGTACGCCTTATTTCGCCTTCGGCCACTTCGCGGCCGCGGGTGGCCACAGCTTCGTCAAAGGATGCTCGAGGCAGTCGTGCGGCAGCGCATTACAGACGTACCGGCCGTAGAGCACGAGCCCGTTATTCACGTACTTCCAATCCTCTTTCGGTATGAGCGCCTCGAGATCCTTCGATATCCTCGTCAGCTCCTTCTTGTCCGTGAGGTCGAATCGCAGCGCGAAGCGGCGCACATGGGTGTCGGTCGGTATCCCCTCCCATATGTCGTACAGCTCTCCGAGGACGACGTTCGCGGTCTTGTAGGCGACGCCGGGGAGCCGTATGAGTTCCGGGACCGTCCTCGGTATCTTGCCCGCGAAATCGGCGCGGAGCATCCTCGCGGACGCCTGTATCGCTTTCGCCTTGGTCGGATAGAACGAGACCGAGGAGATGGCGCTTGCGAATGCCGCAGGGTCCGCATCCGCGAAATCGTCTACGGTCTTGTATTTCTTATAGAGCGTCTCCGTAACCCTATTCACGAGCTTGTCGGTCGACTGGGCCGAGAGCATCACGGCGACCAGAAGCTGTATCGGCGTCTCGTAGTTAAGCTCCGTCTTTGGTTCCGGATACGTCTTCTTGAGGTAGCTGACGATCTTCTTGGCTCTATCGGTGCGCTCGATGTCTCTTTCGAGCGTCATGCGCCGAGCGCCTTCAAGTCAGCGATGACCTGCGCCGCGTGCGCCGCAGGCTTCACCTTCTCGTATATCTTCCGGACGACGCCCTTGGGGTCTATGAGGAACGACGAGCGCATCGTGCCCATATAGGTCCGGCCGTACATGCTCTTCTTCCCCCAAACGCCGTAGGCACGCACCATCTCCTTATCCTCGTCCGCGAGCAAAGTGAACGGCAAGCTATAGGCGTCCTTGAATTTCTTGTGGCTTTTGACGGAGTCCGTCGACACGCCGACGACCGTGGCGCCTATCTTCGTAAAATCCTTGAATTGGTCGCGTATCGTACACGCCTCTATCGTGCACCCCGGCGTATCATCTTTCGGGTAGAAATAGATGAGCGTCCATTTCCCCGAGAAATCCTTGAGGGTCCGCGTTTTCCCCGCATCGTCCGGAAGCCGGAACGCCACCGCCTTCTTCCCCACTACGGGTTTCATAGCGCGAAATCGTCGTCGTCCTTAGGAAATGCGAATCGATAGAAGAGGCTCGCTATGACGCCCATAGAGGTCGCGAACAGTATGAGGAATATCGTCCACCCGGCGACGGGGACCAGGGAGACGGCCGAAAGCGCAAGCATGCCGAAGACCGCGTCGCGCCACAGGGTGCGGTTCCGCTTCGCTATCCCGCGCGCAAGTATCGCGCCTGCGATGACCGCCGCGAAGCAGTATGCAACGGCCAACAGGAGCACGTATGCCGCAAGGAGTATGAGCGCGACCGCAGCACCCGCGAACGTCACGAGGAGGATGACGACCAGCACCGGCGTCGCGACCATGAGCGCGAACCCGAGGAAGGTCATGAGGAGGAAGTGCATCAGGGAGCGCGACAAGGCCTCGTCCGCGACCGACTGCGAGAATCGCGGGAAGAGCCCGGCAAGGATGCCGACCGCAATGAGTCCCGCGAGGATGCGCACGAGGAAGAACAGGAGGATGCCCGCGAACGCGAATATCTGTGCTTCCTCATTCGTCGGAAGATACGAGGTGCCGGTGTACTCGACTCCGCCGTCTATCGTGACCGAAGACGGTATCGCAGCTTCCTGCGGCGCGTTATAGCGGAGCTTCCCGTGTATGACGGTGCCCGGAAGCAAAGTGACGACGTCCGAGGCCGTGACCTCGACGTCCTCTGCGAACTCGCCGCCCAAAGTGACCGACGCGCCGTAGGCGGTCGTTTTCCCGCGACTCCCGCTCGCGAGCGTGACATCAGAGCCTGCGGCCCATGCGTCGCCCACCGAGGCGGTTACGAACACGGTGCCTGCGATAGCGAAGAGGTCTCCAGTGACCGCATCCCTGACCTCGACCTTGCCGCCGAACGCACGGAGGTCTCCAGCGATCGGCTTCCCGACGACGACGGTGCCGCCGAGGAGCGCTGCGTCACCTCTGACCGGGGTCGTAAGCGCGACCGTGCCGGCAGCGGCATGGAGATCCGCAGGAACAGGTGCAGCGACCGTGATGTCGCCGCCCATGAGATAGATATTCCCGAGGGGCGCCTCGGAAAGCACCAGGGAGCGAGAGACCTCCACATCGCCCGCCAAAGCCGCAGACGGCGCAAGGAGGATGACCGCGATAGCGAGGGCCCGCATCATCGTGGTTGAGGATAGCATGGTTACGAGGCGCTCCATGGCACGACGGCAGGCTCTTTCGGCGACGGGTCGCGGAAGTAATGCATCGCGAGGAAGAACAAGAGGAACGAGATAAAGGCGGAGAGGATGCAGTATATGCAGAACGCACCGATAAGGGTGCCCTGGATGAACAGGAAGACGACGGAGGCAGAGGCGCCGAGCCCCGTCACGATGCGCAGCGCATCTATGAGGCGCTGTTCGGAGATAAAGAGGAGCGCGAGCGCGAGGCCGAACGTGATGCCATAGAATCCGACGCCGTAGACCCCGAGCGGGATGCCCAT
>CAZMFT010000001.1:3389-53252 GCA_964565655.1 uncultured Candidatus Saccharibacteria bacterium | reverse complement strand
GGCCGAACGTGATGCCATAGAATCCGACGCCGTAGACCCCGAGCGGGATGCCCATCAGCTTCGAATAGGGGCTTGCAGCGACGATATTGCAGCCATCGAGCCCCTCTATGCCGCAGGCGAGGTCCGTGCCGGTAACGGCGCTCTCTGCGAGGTACCAGGAGTCGGCGATACCGATGAATGCGAGGACCAGGATGGCAATGAGCGCCGCGCGAGCCTTCATGAAAGGTATCGTACCGCCCGAAGGGACACGCAGCAAATCAGGGCGTACACTGGTCGCATGGCTACCCACAAGAAGACCGAGGAGGAGTGGAAAGAGGAGCTTTCCCCAGAGGAATACCGCGTGCTGCGGGAGGCAGGTACCGAAGCGCCGTTCTCGGGCAAGTTTCTCGAGAATCACGACGCCGGGATGTACACGTGCCGCGCCTGCGGCGCCGCTCTCTTCTCATCCTCCGCGAAATTCGATTCAGGTACCGGATGGCCGTCCTTTACCGACCCCGCAGTCGCGGAGAATGTCGGCACGCGCGAGGACACCTCTCACGGGATGCGTCGCACGGAGGTATTCTGCAAGAATTGCGGCGGACACTTGGGCCATGTATTCGATGACGGCCCGAAGGAGGCCGGCGGGAAAAGATACTGCATCAATTCCGTCTGCCTCGGGTTCGAGAAGGAGGAGACGAAGTGATTACAGGCGGTCCTTGTGTTTCTCGAGGAAGAACGGCAGCTGCGAATGCAGCGGCGTAGGAAGAGCATCTTTCGGGAACCAGCGGATCTCGTCGAATTTCTCCGGCTCTCCGTTCACTACCTCTGCGGGATCGACGAGGACCTTGAAGTCGAGCGCGACCCAGTGGGTCGGCTTCCCGTCATGCGTCCGATGCGCATCACGCCAGCCGAGGTTTTCGAAGGAGATGACGTCCGCACCGTACTCCTCCTTGATCTCCTTGCGAAGCGTGTCCTCGACCGTGTCGTTGAATTCGAGACCGCCTCCGCCGGTGTCCCACGTGTGATGCTCGTCACGACAGCGATCGCTCCGCTTCTGGAACAGGATATTCCCCTGCCCGTCATGGCAGATGTACACGACCGAAACGCCGGTATAGTCGGTGCCGCGCTTCATATGTGACAGACCGCGCGACCCGGATGCTTCTCGAAATACCGCTGGTGGTATTCCTCTGCCCGGTAGAACGTGGAGGCCGGCGCTATCTCCGTCGCGATAGTCTTCGGATAGGCGTTCGGCGCGAGCTCCGCCTTCACGCGCTCCGCAACTTCTTTCTGCGACTCGCCTTCCGTGAATATCGCGGAGCGGTACTGGCTCCCCACATCCGGCCCCTGCCGGTTCATCTGCGTCGGATCATGGAGCGTGAAGAATTTCCGCACCAAGGCTTCATACGAGACCTGCTGCGCGTCAAACGTCACCTCGACCGCCTCTGCGTGCCCGGTCGTGTCTGTACACACCGCTTCGTAGGTCGGATTCTCTACATGTCCGCCCGTATACCCCGAGACCGCATCAATCACGCCCGGCGTCTTCCGGAACGCGTCTTCGACTCCCCAGAAACAGCCCGCAGCAAAGAGTGCCTTTTCCATACCATGAGTCTATCAAAAAACGGCCTCAAAGGCCGTTTTTTGATATCAGTCGAGACCGATGCGCGATTACATCGTCGGGCCTGACATAGGCATCGGGGACGCCATGCGCGAGGACTTCGCGATGAAGCCCGCTGCGATGAGAACGACGCCGAGAACGACATGGAGCCAGTGGTCAGCGGCGTTCGTGAGGACGAGACCGAGGAGGTCGCCTCCCTCCGGTACCATCGCGAATCCGAGGACCGCGAGTACGAGGTAAACGACGCCGAGGATCTTGAGCCAGAGCGCTGAAGAACCAGCTGCCATGAAGGCGACGACGAGAAGGATGACACCGAACAGGATATGCACGATGTTGTGCATGCTATCGGTCTCGAAGAAGCCTGCTGCGCCGACGAGCGGATTCTCAACGTATCCGAGAATGCCGACGAGGACGAACACGACACCGAAGAGCGTTGCGAGTGATTTTCCGGACATAAGGGTGAGTAGGGATAAGGGGGCACGAGGGCCGAGCACACACCCTAAGTATAGCTGCGTGAGAACCGTCTGAAGCCATCTGCCCCGTCCTTGTGCATAAGTAACCTCGCGGCCCTCCCGAGGGTTCTAGAGGACAGAACGCTCCCCCGGGAAGCGGTATTCGAGACAGCCTCGGCCGTCTCGTCGCACTCACCCTGCGACTTACCCCTTGACTTGCTTCCTATGCCGATCCTTTCCGCCCTCGGTTCAGGCGTATTCCTCTTCGTCCTCTCCGTGATGATGGCCCCTGTCCTCGCTGAATTCGAAGACGCATTGGTGGCTGTCCTTCACGGCGCGAAGGTATCCGCAGAAACCGCGACTACGATAATCACGACGGCCGCGAGCACCTTGCCGCCGTCCAAATGACCTGAAGCCGGAGCTCTGCTCCGGCTTCTCTTTTACCCCTCGTACCGGTTCGTCCCCTCGTCCTCGCGCTTGTTCACATGACTCTCTTCCATGCCGAAGTAATGCGCGAGCTCGTGCCACAGGGTCTCTTCGACCGCTTTCTTGACCGCATCCGACTCGGTAAGCGACGGGTCGGACGCTCGGAGCGCCTCCGCCTCCTCCATAAGGGGCAGGCGGTAGAGCGTGATCGTGTCGGGGAGCGTCTCCCCAAGGCCGTAGCTCTCGCCGCGCAAGGTCATCGGCACGCCCCGGTAGAGCCCTAAGAGGGTTTCGCCCTGCTCTATCCCCTCTTCTTTCAATACATCTCCCGCCGGCTCATCCTCGATAAGGAGGGCGACATTGTCGACCCTCCCTGCGAACCTGTCCGGTACGGAGAGCCACGCGACAGCAGCGATATTGCGGAACGCGTGCTCGTCCATCTCTCTTATTTCTTGAGTGCGGCGTCTACCGACCAGCGGCCCGGGCCGGCGATCATGAGCGCGATGCAGCACACGAGGATGAGGAGGATGAATTCATATCCGCCCTGTCCCGTGAATCCGTTCGGAAGGTGCACGACGATGAGCGCGACCGCCGCGACGATAGTAAGCATCTTCGCTGCCCAGTGCGTGAGCGCGCCGATGATGAGCAATGCGCCACCGATGAGCTCTGCAGCGACAAGGATTACTGCGAACACTTCCGGAGCCGGGAACTGGAGGTTCGTGAGCATCGCGGTAGCGTCCATCTGTCCCGAGAACTTCTGGTAGCCATGGACGACGAAGATTGCACCGACGACGACACGGATAAGGAAGAGCCCGACGCCATGGAAGCGCGACAGGCAGTTGCAGGTAAGGATATTCATACCGTACGTAAGTCTTATAAAGGGGCCGAGGCCTCTTACCCCTAAGCATATACCTTCCCCACCTCGCTTTACCGGGGATAGCGAAAAGCCCCTTTCGGGGCCTGTCGCATCACTGCTACTGCTCTTGTATTTGACCGAGGGCCATAAACCAGCCGAAGTGTCGATTCGGGTCAACTTCCCACAGCGCGCGTCCGTAGACCGCGCCCACGACCGAGTCAGGTGACAGGAACTGGAAGTCTTTGATGACGATCTTCAGCTTACCCGTCTTCACATACTGGTCGAATATCTTCGGCATCACCTCGCGCATGAACTGATGGCAGAAATGGCACTGGTAGTCGAAGTAGTACGCCATCGTGACCGGCGCATTCGGGTCTCCGACATACGGCTCGCCTGCGGTCGTGACCTTCGAGATGAGCGCATCGGGCCCAGGCGCCGTGGGATTTGCGACCGCTGCCGCGAGCTTATCAAGAAGCGCCGGGTCGAGGCCCGCGATCGTCTCGTTGCCGAGGATCACAGTCGGGGTTCCATTGACGCCGAATGAGGCGCCCTGGTCGCGCGATGCATTGATGAGCGCCTCGTACTCTGCCTGCTTCTCGGTAGCCTTCGCGGCGACGACCTCAGCATCGATATCATTCGCTTCTGCGGCCGACTTGATCGTCTCCGCGTAGGTGGCGCCGGCGACTGCCGTTCCGCCGTCAGGCGTACCGCCGCGGCCGTACGCGACCGCGAAAGCGATGAGGGCGGCGCCGATAAGGACAGCGATGGGGGTAAGGTAGCGTTCTACGGGCGATGCATTGGTATCCATGTAAGTACGAGCTGATTGGCAATACCCGCAAACAATACCACAGCCCGGCCATAGGCCGGGCTGTGGTTCTTACAGAGCGAGGGCGTGTTCCGAGAGAGGGCTCTCGGAGCGCGACGGCACGAGAGCGAGACGATTTTCTAGCTGGAAAATACGTCGTACCTATCGAGGAATATGCCTGAGCGGAGCTTTAGTTGACGAAGGTCAGTGCCTTTCCCGTCTTCCCCGCGCGGCCGGTCCGGCCGATACGATGGACATAATCCTCGTAGGTCGACGGCTGGTCGAAGTTGATGACGTGGGAGACGCCCGAGATATCGAGTCCGCGCGCCGCCACATCGGTGGCGACGAGGACCTGTACATGGTCCTTCTTGAAGAGATCCAGGGCCTTTAAGCGATTGTTGTGTGTCTTATTGCCGTGGATGGCTTCAGCGCGTATGCCGCGACGCGAAAGGTCTTTCGCGAGGCGTTCGACGCCGTGCTTCGTGCGTCCGAAGACGAGCACCTTCGAGAACTCCTGCGCATCCTTGAGGAGGTCGACGAGCATCTCGAACTTCGAGCCGCCGGGAGCGACCCGGACGATGTCCTGATCGATAGACGCTGCGGTCTCGCGGGTGCGGACCGAGACATGCGTCGGGTCCTTGAGGAACTCGCCGATGAGGGCCTCGATATCCTTCGACATCGTCGCCGAGAAGAAGAGCGTGTGGCGCTCGCGCGGCATGTGCCCCAGGATGGTGCGCATATCGTCGATGAATCCCATGTCGAGCATGCGGTCAGCCTCGTCGAGGACGACGGCGCTGAACTCGGAGAGATCGAGCGCTTTGCGTTCGATCATATCCTTCAAGCGTCCTGGCGTACCGATGACGAATGCGGGATTACGCTTCAGCTCGGAGACCTGCGGGTAGATGCCCGCGCCGCCCACCACGAGTGCGGCGGAAAGCGGGAGTCCCTTCGCGAAGCCCTTGAATTCGTCGCGAATCTGAACCGCAAGCTCGCGAGTAGGCGCCATGACGAGGACGCGGAGTCCGCCGTCGCGCATCGCGCGGTCAATAAGCGGGATGAGGAACGCGCCGGTCTTTCCGGTTCCGGTGTTCGCGAGCCCGACGATGTCCTTCCCGGTAAGCGCGACCGGTACTGCCTGGTCCTGGATAGGGGTCGGCTGCGTATAGCCCTTTGCGGCAAGATTCGCCTTGAGGCTGTCGCCTATGGCGAAATCTGCGAACTGGTGGACCGGTACGAATGGGGCCTCCTCCGCAAGAGGCTGTGCCTTGTTGATGAATTTAGACGGGTCGATGTACTGACCCTGATTGCCCCTGCCGCCGCGACCGCCACCCCCGCCATAGCGAGAGCCGCCGCGCGACGCGCCATAAGACGGGCGTGCGGAATACCCGCCGCGAGAGCCGCCACGGCTCGAAGGACCGCCGCGCGATGCGCCACGACCTGGTCCCCGCCCGCGAGGCGCGAACGATGAATAATCTTGAGAGTCGCCGCCGGAAGCATTCTTCCACGGCGTTCGATAGAACGTAGCCATATGGCTGGATTGGTGAGTGCGAACCGAGGCCGTAAATCAGTGGCCCTGAACGCCGGATTAATACAACGCGTCTGTGAGTGTTTTCATCCCCGAGCGATTCTGTCTGTGGGGCGGTCTCGAGGTTGCTCAAGACGGTAAAACCTAGGTCCGAGTTGTTCGAAAGACTATAGCAGGTATTCGCTGCTTTTGCAAGCTAGCGGCGGGCCTTCGTACGATCGTTCTCCGTCAAATGCTGCTTGCGAAGACGTACCGACTGCGGCGTCACCTCGAGGTATTCGTCATCCATCATGACTTCGAGACCGCGCTCGATAGTGAGCTCGAACGCAGGAACGAGGGTCAACGCTTCGTCGGTGCCTGATGAGCGGACATTCGACATCGCCTTCCCCTTCGTAGGGTTCACGAGCATCTCCTCGCCCTTCGACGTATTCCCCACCACCATGCCCTCGTACACCTCGGTTGCGGGCGTTATGTAAAGGAGGCCACGGTCCTGCATGCTCCAGAGGGAGTAGCCGAGGGCCTTTCCGGTCGCCATAGAGACCATAGAGCCGACGACGCGCTTCTTGATCTCGCCTGCGTACGGCTCGAAGCCGACGAAGCGCGAAGAGAGTATGCCTTCGCCGCGCGTATCGATGACGAACTGGTTGCGGTAGCCAAGGAGGCCGCGGGTCGGACCCTTGAGGATGAGACGCACCTGGTTCCCGTGCTGGATGAGGTTCTGAAGGACGAACGCGCGCATGCCGAGGCGCTCGATGATGGCGCCCTGGAACTCCGACGGCGTATCGATGATCGTCTCCTCGAACGGCTCGAGCTTCTGACCCTCCTCTTCCCGGATGATGACCTGCGGCTGCGAGACCTGGAGCTCGTACCCCTCGCGGCGCATGTTCTCCATCAATATCGCGATGTGGAGCTCGCCGCGGCCCGAGACCTTGAAGGCCTCCGGCGAGACGAAATCGACCTTGAGCCCGACGTTCACCTCGAGCTCCTTCTCGAGGCGGTCGCGAATCTGGCGCGAGGTGACGTACTTCCCTTCGCGACCCGCGAACGGCGAGTTGTTGACGAGGAAGTTGAGGGTGATGGTCGGCTCATCGACCGCGATAGCAGGAAGCGGTTCCGCGTTCTGGTCCGAGGTGAACGTCTCGCCGATGAAGATGTCCGGGAATCCGGCAACGAGGACTATGTCGCCTGCCTCCGCCTTATCGGTCTCGACACGCTCGAGCCCCTTAAACGAGAAGAGCTTCGTGACCTTCCCGGTACGCGTCGTGCCATCAGGCTTCTTGACGAAGAGCGTCTGACCCATGGAGATAGTCCCGGTGTAGACGCGCGTAAGCGCGAGGCGCCCGAGGAAGTTGTCATACGCGAGATTGAACGGCTGCGCAGCGAGGGTCGCCGACGCGTCTGCATCCTTGTTCGCAGGCGTGACCTCCTCGAGGATGACGTCGAGCAAGGGTGTCAGATCCTTCGACTCATCCGCGAGCTTCCGCTTCGCGATTCCCTCGCGACCTATCGCGTATACGACGGTGAAATTCGACTGTTCATCGCTTGCTCCGAGCTCGAGGAACAGCTCGAGAACATCCTCTTCGCACTTGTCGGGGTTCGCTGCTGGCTTGTCTATCTTATTGATGACGACGATGGGCTTCAGTCCCAATTCCAAGGATTTCTTGAGGACGAACCGCGTCTGCGGCATCGGGCCCTCTGCGGCGTCGACGATGAGGAGGACGGAGTCGATGGAGCGAAGCACGCGCTCGACCTCGGAGCCGAAGTCCGCGTGCCCCGGGGTGTCGACGATGTTTATCTTCGTACCCTTGTACTCGACCGACGCGTTCTTCGAGTAGATGGTAATGCCTCGCTCGCGTTCGATGGTGTTGGAGTCCATGGAGACGCCCTCGTTTACGGCACCGGTCTGCTTCAAAAGGCCATCCGTAAGGGTGGTCTTGCCGTGGTCCACGTGCGCGATGATCGCGATGTTGCGTATCTCCATAAAAAATTGGCCCGAGGGCCGATAGATGGAATGTACCTAAAAAACCGGCTTAGAGCAAGGGCTCCCGGGTCGAATCATTGAAATATCCCGTATTCGTGCTATTATTTTTCCGAACTTGAGTTCCTTACACCCCTAGAGAAAGGAGGGTCGCCATGCGCGATCCATTCGAATCATTCGAGTCTGCAACGCTTCCGAACGGTCTGACGCTTTATGCGCACCAGATTCGTGGCTGCCCGTGGCAGATGATGGGAGTGCTCGTCATGAGCGGCTCCCATCACGACCAGGACGGCACCGAGGGAACCGCCCACTTCATGGAGCATCTGGTCTCCGAGAACGGCGGCAGCTCGGCGCGCGCCATCGAGGATTTCTTCGAGTCCCACGGCGGTCGCGCAGAGCTCGGCTGCACATCCTACGAGAAGACCACGTATCGGTTCCATGCTCCGGCCGAGGAAGCTGCGTTCAGGAAGAGCCTCGAGCTCTTCGGGAACATGCTGCTCTACGCTAGGATCGAGCGACACCTCGAGCGCGAGCGGCAGGTCGTCATGGGTGAATTCCACGACTATTATCCGGCCGAGTTCCGCTACGAGTACGAGCTGCGCGGCCTTAAGGCGGTGTACGGCGAGAGCCCGCTCTCGCGCACCACCTCGCCGCTCGGATCCCTGGAGTCGATCGAGGCCATAACCGAGACCGATCTCCAGCGTTACTACGACGTGAACTACGTTCCCCAGAACATGAGCGTGGTCGCGGTCGGCGGCTTCTCGATGTATGAGCTCCAGCGGTTCATCAGCGCATCCTCGTTCGCGCGCGAGAAACGCGGCGCGCGCGCGACACAACCCGCAGCAGGAGTCATCATGCTCCCGCTTGCAGAGACCGAGCTTGAGGTGAGTAGCGGCGAGCTCCTTCCTGGGGTCTCGACCGGCGAGTTCGTCTCGCGGGCGAAGCTGTCCCGGAAGATCCCGCGTGAGCACGCGATGCTCTACGCACGCTGCCTCAACAAGGTCCTCTTCGAGGAAATCCGCGAGAAGAGGGCATGGACTTACGGTATCCAGGCGGATATCCACCCGTTCCCGGAGTTCTACGACTTCGGCGTGGGTGCGAAAGGTCTCGATCCTTCGGCGTTCGGAGAGATCTTCACGGTCGTCTCCGGCTGCATCGAGAAAGCGGCGAGCGAACCGGACCTCTTCCAGCATGCGAAGGAGTTCCTGGTGAACGCCACGCGCATGAGCGACTGGAACGGGTGGGGACTCACTGACCTCGCTATGTCGATGCTTTCCACGGACGGACGCCTCGTGACGGACACGGAACTCATCGAGCGGGTGAATAGCGTGAAGCTGTCGGACATCGAGCCGTTCGCCGAACTGCTCTCGCCCGACATGCGCTGGTCGATGCTCCTGCGCCCCTGATCTCTAGACCACACGACTGCTGAAGGGCTCCGCTATGCGGGGCCCTTCTCTATTGCAGGTATTTCCGGATGTTCGCGACGTGGCCTGCGTAATTTGCCGAGCAGTGGATGTCGCCATCGTTATCATGCAGATAGAAGAGGCACGAGGTCTTCTCGGGCGAGAGGATCGCCTCTATGGACATGCGGCCCGGGTTCGCGATAGCTGACGGCGGGAGCCCCGCGTGCTGGTACGTATTGAAATCGGACTCCAGGTATTTGTCTTCGCTCGCTACCCTCCCCCACCATCCTGCTTCTTCGCTTCCTTTTATATATTGCAGGGTCGCATCTATCTGGAGCTTCATGCCGCGCGAAAGCCGGTTCTCGATGATGCCTGCGATAAGCGGCATGTCGTGTCCGCCTGCGGCCTCGCGCTCGAGTAAGGACGCTGCGCGCACGACCTCGCTTTCCGTGAGCCCCATGGCAGCCGCTTTAGGCGCGTACTCCTCCCATGTCTTCGCGAAGCGGTCGCGCATGACCCGCTCCACATCCTTTGGCGGCATATCGGACGGGATGAGGTAGAGATCCGGGAAATAATACCCGTCGCTGTCGCTCGTCGCCGCAAGCCACGCTGCCTTCTCGTCGACGGACCA
Source organism: uncultured Candidatus Saccharibacteria bacterium (assembly GCA_964565655.1). GTDB lineage: Bacteria > Patescibacteriota > Minisyncoccia > Phycocordibacterales > Phycocordibacteraceae > C7867-001. The sequence continues at coordinate 43,582 of CAZMFT010000001.1, read as the reverse complement.
CGCGAGCGCCTCGGCGAGTATGTCGGCTATCTCCTCTTTGCGGCGGCCGCGCGGCACCGTGACCCACGCGAGGTATGGCGAGCTCGCGAACGTGTCAGCGATGCTCCATGCATCCTCCGCGGGCGAGAGCTCGTATCCGCCGGGCCGCACCGAGACGCCGCCGCGCCCCCTCACATACGCGAGCTCGAACGCCCAGATGCTTTTGACGAGTCCTTCGTCCTTGAGACGCCCCGCGAGGGTCGCAAGCGTGTCGTCAGGCGTGACGACGATAGTGCGGATAGAGGAGCTGCCGCCCGCAGGACCGAAGAGGGCGCCGTAGGAAGAGAACAGCGCGAGAATGAGCGCCGCGAGTGCGATAAGGTAGCGGAAACGACGGAAGAAACTCATGTACCGTTAGGTACATTGTAGCGCACGCTCTTACCGGTCGTGACGCGAATCCTTATCGCGATCCCATCCGCGCTCATCGAGATCGGAATCCTCTTCGCGCGAGTCACCGGAATCCATCCATCCCTTCACCTCTCCTTCCGGTCGTAGAGCTGCGACGCGCGCAAGCAGCTCGTCATAGAGCGCGCGTGCGGCGTCCTCGTTCCCAGCGGCGCGCTCCGCTTCTGCGCGCACCAGTATACGGAACGAGGCGGCAAGCTCCCGACGCGTATCGAGTGATGCACCGTCTCCCGCGCGCTCGCGCGCCTCACTGAACGCCGTCTTCGCGCGCTTCGCGAGGTCCACGATGCGTTCCGTAGACTGCGCTTCTATCATGAGCGCCGCGTCGGCAGGTACGGATGCCATCATGAGCGCTACCGGCTCCGCATCTTCCGGAACCGCGCTCTTCGCCATGCGCGACGAGACTGCCGTGTCCGCAGCTATCGCTTCTTCGTGACGCTCGTCATCGAGGACGGAGAGGACGAAGTTCGCGGATGCGATACGCCCCTCCTTCGCGTCATCGGTATCGGTCGCTTCAAGGATAGAGGCGCCTTTCGCGGCGACGAGCGCCGCAAACGACTCGCGCGCCGTCTCATGATCCGCGTCTTCATGGGCGTTACTCTCGTCATCCGCGACCTCCGTCTCTACCGCGTCCGCATGCTCGCGAAACGCGAGCGCCAAGGTAGCGCTCGTCTCCTCATCGAGCCGGCCCTCCTTCGCGAGCTCCTCCGCCTCGGTAAGGCGCGTCGTCGCTATCTTCGCGTGCCACTCGGTCTCCGCTTTCTTAGAGACGGCGAATACGCCAGAGAGGGGTTCTGCGACGCCGGTCTTTATGGTGTAGAGCGCGTCTCCGGGGAGCGCCGAGCCCGACGCATAGAGCGTGCCGCCCGCGCCCGAGATGACGAGCACGAAGGAGAACGCGACCGCGAGCCCGCGCGAGTAGGTGAAATAGGCGAATACGCTCGCGTACGGAGACGCGATCGGACGAGGAGCATTCGCGAGGATGCGCGCGCGGATACGCGAACGCTCCGCCTCCGTCAGGCGGATGCGGTATGCCTCGTTCTTGATGTCGGTGTTGAAATCGGTCATAGCGTTGGGGTGAGGAGCTTCTTCAGGGCCTGGAGCGCGCGATGAATACGCACCGATACCAGGTTCTCGGATATCGAGAGACGTTCAGCGATCTCGCCGGGAGAGAGTCCGTCGACGAAGCGCAAGAGGACCGCTTCGGCGTATGCGGGCGGCAGCTCATGCACCTTCTCGAGGGCCGCTTTCGCGTCAAGGCGCTCTTCCGCGGCCGCGACCGTGTTGGTCTCGTCCTTAGGGAGGAGTGCGTCCCCGTTCGTATCCTCGTCTTCGAGCATGGCGTCGAGCGAGTGCGCCTTCTTCCTACGGTACTCGTCGATGACAAGGTTCCGCAGCGTCTGGTAGAGGAACGCGCGCATGTCGCGTATCTCCTCGGGCCTCCTGCCGGCGCCAAACGCCCTAAGGAACGTATCCTGCACGAGGTCTACTGCCCGCTCGCGGTCAGAGAGCCGCAGGTACGCATGGCGGAATAGCTCATCGCCGTAGCGCGTGAACGCGTCCTCAAAGAGCTCCTCGGTGTTCCGTGAGTGTAGACGTGCCGCCGTGTCATTCCTTTCATCCGCCATGCGTCCTTTATTCTACCGCTCCGCGCGCCTTTAGGCGCGTTCGTGTGCGACCCCTATATCCCGAAGATGGAGAGCATCGAGCGAGCGCCCGTGACCGTGTAGGCGTACGCGGCTGCGAGGTCGAACCGGAAGAATGCGAGATAGATGAAGACGAATGCGATCGCGAGGAAGGCGAGCTTCGAGGTGCGCTTATCGCCCGCGTGTCTCATGCCTCATGAGTATATCAGCCTCCCGGAGCTACCCTGTCAGGGTCCGAAGCCATATTTGACAGAGTGGCTAGCTGTGGTGTATAATAAATCCCTACCGTTATATGTCATTCATCACCTCGCTTATAGGCGTCTTCCGCCGGCTCTCATACAGGGCCGTTTCTTTCGTGCGCGCTACGTGGCGCCGCTTCCGTTCCCTTTCCGCGCGTAACCAGGCGCTTATCGGGGTCGGTGTCGCCATCCTCGTCATAGCGCTCTTCGTGCTCACGGGCGGCTCTGCCGACGAGGTCTCTGATACTCCTCCTGCAGTGACCCTCGAGTCGGTCGGCGCCCTTTCGGGCGGCGACGGCTCCGCGACCCTCTTCGGCACGGTCGAGAGCGTCTCTGAAGCGGAGATCCTCGCGAAGACGAGCGGCACGGTGACCTCCGTGAATACCCGCATCGGGGCTGACGTCGGTGCTGGGTTCGTGATCGCGTCTCTTGAGAACCGCGCGGAGGCAGCTGCTGTCCTCTCCGCTGAAGGCTCCTACGAGGCGGCCTTGGCCGCAAAGCGCGCGGCAGATGCCTCGACGGGCGCGGACGTAGAGACGGTCTACGAATCGACGCGCGTCTCCATAGACTCCGCAGTGAACGCCTATATCGCGCCGCTTTACATCAATCCGACGGTACGCGCGCAGTTCCGCATGTCTGACGGCGGGAGCCGCAACTTGGGCGAGCGCTTCGATGCTATCTATGACGCGCTTTCCGATTGGCGCCGAAACTCGCAGTCGGGCACCTTGTCTGACGAGGCGATGCTTCGCGAGGCCGAGAAGGTCGTCGCTGACCTTGAGAGTCTCATCACCGATATCTCCTTGGTCGCGAACCGTAAGGACTCGGGCGCGACCGCCTCGGAGCTCGCGAACATCAACACTGCGCGCACGACCGTCGCAGCTGCTCGCGCGAGCCTCCGCGCCGCGCGCGTCGCGTATGAGTCGGGTACCGGGTCGACGCAGGTCTCTGCGTCAGACGCTTCGGTAAAGCAGGCTTTGGGCGGCCTTCGCGCTGCGCAGGCCGCGTACGAGCGCACGGTCATCCGCGCGCCGATTGCCGGCACCGTGAACTTCCTTCCTATAAAGGTCGGTGACTACGTCTCAGCAATGACCCATGCAGCGACCGTTGCGCGGAACGGCGCGCTTGAGATCACTGCATACGTCTCTCCGGAGAGCCGCGAGGTCCTCAAGATCGGCGACAAGGTCGTCATCGACGAGCGCGCAGGCGGCACCATCACCGCTATCGCGCCAGCACTCGATCCTATCCGCAAGCAGATAGAGGTGCGCATCGCAGCGGACGAGAGCGACACGCTTACGAACGGCCAGTCCGTGCGCGTTCGCCTTGCGACCGCACCGAAGGCAGAAGCGCCCCAGGGCCCTATCCTCCTTCCCCTTTCCTCGGTGAAGCTTTCCGCAGGTAGCCGCGTCGTCTTCTCGGTCGGCGAGGACAACCGCCTCATCTCGCACGCAGTCGAGGTCGGCGAGGTTCGTGGTGACCGCATCGAGATCCGCTCCGAGCTTCCGCTTACCCTCGCTATCGTACGCGACGCGCGCGGGCTTGCCGCAGGACAGGAGGTAAGGATCGCGGGCGCTGAATAATATCTATGACGAGTTTCTGGACCTTCTTCCTTCGTAAGAAGAGCTTCACCGTCCTCTTGGCGGTGGTGCTCACGCTTGCCGGCGTATACGCAGCGCTCGGCATCCCGAAGGAGTCAGCGCCAGAGGTCCAGATACCGCTCGGTATCGTCACGACCATACTCCCGGGAGGAAGTGCAGAGGACGTCGAGCGCCTCGTCACCGACAAGATAGAGGATCGCGTCTTGGGACTCGAGGGCGTATCGAAAGTTACGTCGTCCTCCGGCTCCGGCGTTTCTTCCATACAGGTCGAGTTCGTCGCCTCCGCCGATATCGACAAGTCCATACAGCTCCTTAAGGATGAGGTAGACAAGGTGCAGGACCTTCCGGCAGAAGCCGAGGACCCGATGGTGTCGGACGTGAATTTCGCGGACCAGCCCATCCTCATCATCTCTATCGCGGGCGATCTTGCGCAAGGCGAGCTTACGCTTCTCGGCGAATCCGTGCGCGACGAGCTCGAACGCGTCGGCGGCGTCTCCTCCGTCTCCCTCTCGGGCGTCCGCGAGCGCGAGGTCTCGGTCATCGTACGCCAGGATCGCCTCCGTCAGTACGGCCTCTCGGCCGCGGATGTCACCTCCGCCATTCGCGCATCCGGCGTCGCCTCTCCGCTCGGTTCCATCAAGGTCTCCGGCGTCGAGTACGCGATACGCCTTGAGTCTGCGGCGACCGACCCGGAGCGCATCGGTGATATCGCGCTCTCGGGTCCGGGCGGCGCGCCTATCTACGTGCGCGACGTCGCTGACGTCGTCGATGGCCTTTCGGCGCCGGCGACCTTCTCGCGCGTCTCGGTAGACGGCGCGCCATCGGCTCCCGCACTCACCCTTTCCGTATTCAAGAGCCGCGGCGGCAACATTCTTGCGACCGGCACCGACGTGCGCGAGAAACTCGAGGAACTTCAGGCGACGACCCTGGCCGGTACCGAGACCGTCATCTCCTACGACGCCGCCAAGGATATCTCCAAAGACCTCCATGAGCTTACGCGCGCTGGACTCGAGACCGTCGCCCTGGTCCTCATCATGCTCTTCCTTACGCTCGGCTGGCGCGAGTCGCTCGCAGCCGCAGTGTCCATCCCTCTGTCCTTCCTCATCGCTTTCATCGGCATGTGGGCGTCCGGAAACACCATAAACTTCGTATCCCTCTTCTCCCTCATCCTGGCCATCGGCATCTTGGTCGACTCGGGTATCGTGGTCGTCGAGGCGATACATACGCGCCTGGTCCGCTACGGGGACAAGCGGCGCGCTGCGGTCGAGGCGATACGCGAGTACGCATGGCCTTTGGTCGCCGGCACCTTCACGACCATAGCCGTCTTCATACCGCTCTTCTTCCTCTCGGGCATCGTCGGCAAGTTCATCGCCTCCATCCCCTTCACCGTCATCTTCGTGCTTCTCGCGTCTATCTTCGTCGCACTCGGCCTCGTGCCGCTTATCGCCATCGCGATGATCCGTTCGGAACTCTCCTCGATGGAGCGCCGCCAGGAAGAGTGGAACGAGCGCGCGAAGCACTGGTATGCCGGATTCCTCCGCGGCATCCTCGGTGACCGCAGGAAGGAGAATCGGTTCCTCCTTGGCATGCTAGGACTCTTCGTCCTTGCGCTCTTCCTTCCAGGGATAGGCGCCGTGAAGTCGGTCTTCTTCCCGCCTGAAGACATGGATTTCATCTATGTCGAGATCGAGAAGCCGCAAGGGACGACGCTTACGGAGACCGATCTCTCCGTGCGCGAAGCGGAGGAACTCCTCTACGGCGACGAGCACATCGCATCGTTCGTATCTGAAGTGGGTGCCGGCTCCGCGTTCGGCGCTTCGCCAGGCCAGGGAAGCAAGCGCGCGAATATCACCGTGAACCTCGAGGAAGATCGGGACGTCACGAGCGCGGAGGTCGTCGCTTCCCTTCGTGCCCGTATGAGCGCCATCGAGTCCGCGCGCGTCACGGTCACCGAGCCCGCAGGAGGCCCTCCTACCGGCACCGCCATCGCAGCGACGTTCTCGGGCGATGACCTCGGAAAGCTTTCAGAAGCCGTCAATCAGGGCGCTCTGGTCCTCTCCGAGATGCCAGGCGTGGTGAACATACAGACCTCGACCAAGGACGACGGCACGGAATTCGTCGTGCGCATCGACCCGGCGAAAGCGGTCGAGCGTGGCGTCTCTCCGCTTGTCGCAGCTGACACTCTTCGTACGGCACTCTTCGGCTCGAAGGCGCTTGATGTCCGGACCGGCTCCGACGAGATAGAGGTGCGCACCATGCTCGACCTCAACCCGGATTACGCGGACCCCTCGGAGACGACCCGCGCGACCATCGAGGCCGTGAAGGAGCTTTCCATAAACGGTACCAAGGGCCCTATCCCGCTCGCGGCGATTGCGACCGTCACCTACGAGCCTGCGGAAAGCGTCATCCGCCACGAGGACGGCAACCGTATCGCCTCCCTCTCGGCAGACGTATCCGCCGAGACCACCGCTATCGAGGCGACGAGCGAATTCCTCTCCCGGATGGAAGAGGTCGCGCTTCCCGAGGGCGTGACCCTTTCAACCGGCGGTGAGAGCGAGGACGTCAACCAGTCCTTCGCGGAGATGGGTATCGCGCTTCTTGCGGGCGCAGCCCTCATGCTCGCGATACTCGTCCTCGAGTTCAACTCGTTCCGCTACTCCTTCTACCTCCTCTCCATCATCCCGCTCTCACTGATCGGCGTCCTCGTGGGCCTCATGCTCACGGGCGCACCGCTCTCCTTCCCGTCGATGCTCGGCGTCATCGCCTTGGCGGGCGTCATCATCAACCATGCCATCATCCTCATGGATTCCATCGCGCACATCCACAAGGAGCGCCCGGACCTCTCTACGACCGATGTCGTCGTTGAGGCGGCGTCTATCCGCTTCCGCCCTATCATTCTCACCACCGTCGTCACCGTGGTCGGCATGATCCCGCTCTCCTTCGCCTCAAGCCTCTGGGGCCCATTGGCCTTCTCCATCATGTTCGGCCTCGCGTGGTCCGCGGTCCTCACCCTCATCCTCATCCCGGTCCTCTATCACCGCTGGCCTGGAAAGGGCTGGGAGCCGCATTAATCTGCCCTACGGGCAGCACAGAACAGCCCCGCGTACGCGGGGCTGTTCTGTTGACATACTTGTATGAATATGTTATTATGGTTTCAGCAAACTAACGTAGCACAACACCAGGGAGCGACACATGAGTATGGGAATCATGTACCTCTTCGATGAACGCACGGACCATTACAGCGTCCAGCTCCACGAAGTGGCGGAGGGCTCGGATGCGCCCCGTACCATCACGACGAAGTACGGTATCGAGGAGGTCGTCCGCTTCGTCGCGCTCGATAGCACGAATGTGATCGATCAGGCCTTTCTGGCCATGCTCACGCAGGCCATCGAGACCGACCCGGAGCGAACGTATGACCTGCTCATGCAACTCTTCTGGGCACGCGGAAACCACTAGACGTAAAGCCGTCTCACCAGCGAAAAGCCGCTTGGGAGACGGCTTTTTGTGTTAGAGAAAACGCTCCGCGATCGCGGAGCGTTTTCTCTAGGTGCGTGGCCCTTCTCGCTTCCCTAATTAAGAAGGCATCGGTATCGAGCCCATCGAGGTGAAGGTCACGTTCGCAGGAAGCGTAAACGTGCTGTCGTTCTTAACCCAGGGCACGCAGGTGTAATCGAGCTTCGAGTTGAGGTCAGGAGTTCCAGCGGAACCCGAGGTCGTGACGGCGCCGGTTGCAGAGCCCTTGAACCCGGTCGCGGAACTGTCCATCCAGAAGTGAGCAGACCCGTCGCGTACTATCGTATGCGACAGAACGGTCTTTCCGCTCGCGACCGTCTGGTAGTCGCCGCGGAGCATGCCACCGGCGACGAATACGGTGCCGGTCGTGCGAGAGTCACCACCCTCGAACGCGAAGGTGCAGGTGACGTCCTGTCCGCGAGAGAGAAGCTCCTCCATCGTGAGCGAACCCTCGAAATTGACGGACATATCTGCGTCCATATCGCTGCCCTCTTCCGCGTCGCTTGTACCGAGAACCCCCGGGTTCATGTAGACGTACGCGCCGCCGCCAAGGAGTACGACCGCTGCGATAGCGATCCAGGCGGCTGCGGCGAATCCTTTCTGTGAATGCATGTTCGAAATATAAGTGAATAACCCTTTCTAGTAAGGTCTTCTTTCCCTATTTAACCAGCGATGGAGCCTCGGGGGAAGCCCCGGGCAGCCGCAAAGAAAGATAGTCTCCGCCGTATGCAGATACGGTGAAGGCTTTCTTTCTAAGGACTGCGAATTAGATCAGAGCGAACCCGACCGCTGCCAGATAGCACCCCGCAACCACTGAAAGCACCGCCCCCGTCATGTACCACGACGGCTTGTTGAAGGAGTTGATCATCTTCTTCACGTCGCGTACCGGCATGAGCATGTAGAGGATACCTTCGACGATGAGCATCCAGCCGATAAGGGACAAAAGACCCTCGACCGAGAGCATGATAGACGGGTACGAGAGCGTTATCGCGAGGCCGGCGGCGAGCTCGATGACCGCGACGACAAAGAGGAGCGCGCGGTTCGCGATGATCTCGCGGATGATCGGCAGCACCGATCCGCGGCGAAGGAGGACGACGAGACCGATCAGTATGAAGTAGAGACCGAAGAGCTGGCAAAGAAAGAGCGTGGTCATTGGGTTACGTTTAGGCTAATACCTAGAGCGTAGCACTGTACTGACGCGCGCCAGGCACCTGCGGTGCATAACTCACGCCGCCTTCGGACGCCGCCAGATGGCGACCGCAGCTAAGAGCATCGAGGCGCTCCCGATGAGGAACGGCGCGCGGACCGAAGCGAGGCCCGTGATGAGGCCGGCCGCAAGCGGTATCACGCCTTGCGCAAAGGCGAGCAAGGAGCCATTGATACCGAGCGCGGCACCCTGGCGGTCCGGCGACACCGACTTCGACACGAGCGCATTCATATTCGCCATCGTGAGTCCCTGCGGTACGGCCATGAGGGGGATGAGGAAATACGCGTAATGCGCCGATGGCACGAACGCGTAGGCGGCCAAGGTGAGGGCTACCAGAGGTATCGAGTACCGGAGTATCTGCCGCTCCTTGTAGAAGCGCGAGATGATGCGGAGGATGAAGAGCTGGGTCACGACGACCGAGACCCCCACGATACCGAAGAAGGTACCTATCGCTGCCTCATCGAACCCGAACCGCGTCACGAGCATGACGCCGATGAAGGACGTGAAGAACGCGAACCCGGACATATAGAGGAAGCTCGCGAGGTAGACGGGACGCGCGTCCTTATCGCGGAATGCCGCGCGTATGTTCTGTACTCCCTTGCCGAGATGGAACGCACCGGCTGCCTTTCGCGCGTGGTGCGTTTCCGGCAGGAAGAGCGATATGAAGACGACGTTCACGACTCCCAGCGCGCCCGCGAACCAGAACGGTGCCGCCGGGTCTCCGGCGAATCCCGCAATATAGCCCGAGAGCACGGGACCGAGGATGAAGCCTATGCCGAACGCTGCGCCGATGAGCCCGAAATTCTTCGCGCGGTCCTCGGGCTTCGTCACGTCCGCGATCGCCGCCTGCGCTATAGAGAAGTTCGCGCCCGCGAGCCCCGCGACCGTGCGCGCGACCAAGAGGAGCCACAAGGCGCCGATCTGTATCCCGAAGCCGAATAGGAGCTGCGATACGGCAAGGACCGCGACACCTATGGTGAGGAGGCGCTTGCGGCCGTACTGGTCGGAAAGCTCGCCCAATATCGGAGCTGCGATGAACTGCATGAGGCCGAACAAGGCGGTGATGAGGCCGGCGATGAAGAACCAGCTCGCTTCCGGGTAGCCCGATAGGAGGAACGACGGCGAGGTCGGGTCCGTGAATATGATCGGGATGATAGGTACCACCATCGCGGTGCCTATCATATCGAGCATGAGGGTCAAAAAGAGGACTGGGAGCGTGCGCTTCTTATGCATGGTGGGATATGAGGCTCTTAATGCGCACGCTGGTCCTTGGGGTCGAAGATGGATGATTCTATCTCACCGCCCTGAAGGAACTGTGAGATACGCTTCCCTCCCCAGATTGAGGGCAGGATGCCCACCCCGTTGCAGCCGAGGTTATAGAGGAGCCGCGGATTCACCGGCTCGGGACCGACGCGCCTCACGCCGCCTGGCGTGTACCCCATGAGACCGTTCCAGAAGTACGGATACTCCGGCTTATCCGCCGGATAGAGGCGATAATTCTGCCTCATGAACTCGTCGATGACCGCAGGCACATGATCCTGCGACACCTCGTCGCGCACATATAAGGCCTGATTGGGGAGCGGCATGTCGGGTCCGCCGACACAGACGAGGTTCGCTGTCGGCATACCCTCGGCGTCGTGCGGACGGCGCGTGAGATAGAAATAGCTTTCCCCGGTCGGGTCGCCGGTCATCGTGGCGCCTCTCGGGAAGTAGCTTATAGCGGTGGGCGGATTCGACAGGGGCTCCACATAGGCAGCCATGTACCCTATGCGTCCGGTGACATCATGATGGAAACTCGTGTCTATCTGCGGGCCTGACTCATGGAAGATGTGGAAATTCTCGAAGCCGTTTGTCGCGAGTACGACCCGGCTCACCTTCACCTCGTGTTCTTTGACGACCAGGGTCACGTCCGCGGCCGAAAGCTTCACCTTCGCGACCGGACTCCCCTCCCGCAGCGTGAAGCGGTCAGGATATTTCTCTAGGAGGTACGCGATGATCTCCTCCGACAGGAGTGCGCTGTTGGTGCAGCCCTTCTGGTACGAAGAGGCGGCGATATAGTCCGGATTCGACGCGTCAAGGAGCGCGAGGATGTCCTTGTGCGGGACGACGGAATATTCGTTCTCGTATCCTGCGGGTATCTTCGCGCGGTCCGCCCACTCCTCGGCTACCATGAGGCTTTCTGGCGCGAGCCCGCCTTTGGCGCGTATGCGGTTGTCATTCAGGCGCGTGATGACGTGGTCGAGGCACGAGAGACCAGCGTACCCCGTGAACCGGTAGACCGGGGTCGTGAGTCCCGTCTCCGCGAGTATCTCGTCGATGAGGAGCCATGCACTCTCCACCGATTTCTGCGCCGCCGCGGTCGCCTCCTCCCCGAATTCTTTCGCAAGCGACGTGAGCGGCCGCTCGAAATAGCTCGCGATCTGTCCTGCGTTATGCCCCGTCGCCCCATGCGCGACCTTATCGGCCTCGAGCATGACGACGGTCTCCGTGGTGTCGCGCAGGGTGAAATACGCGGTCGCGACCCCGGCGATCCCGCCGCCTACGATCGCGAGGTCAGCCGCGTGATGCGCGTCGATGGCGACGACTGGGCGTTTCCTGTTGAGTTGGTGGATCCAGGGCGAACGATTCTCGATCATTTATCGCGATTATAACGCGAAAGCGAAAGCCCGGCGCGTGGCGCCGGGCTCGGTGACCCCTACTTACGGGGCGTGAACTTGAGAAGGCAGTCAGGTGAACGGTAGAGTCCGTCATTCGCCGGCAGGGCCGACAAGAGGCACTCCTGCATTACCGCGAACCGGCTCCAGTGACAGGTCGCCGTGACCGCCCACAGCTCGTCGCGATGATTCTTCACGAAGGCGACGAAGCCATGGAAGCGCGGCAGGAGCGCGTCTTCTCGCAGATGGGCGGTGGCGACACGCTCTAGAGCGCCGAAGGTCATGGGTGCCGCGACGACGACCTGCGGCCACACGACATGTGCGAGGCGCGTCTCCCCGTAGACGTGCAGGAACTCGATCTCTCCCTCGGGCGTGCCGAGCTCGATGAAGCCCGAAAACGCATGCGGGAATCGCCTGTCGATATGCGTTTTTGCGCCTGCGAAATTCCTCCGACCTGCGATGACGTCGTCGAGGACGAGTGGTCGGTTCGAACCATCGATACGGAATGTACTCGCGCCCTCGACCGGTACGACCGGTTCGCTCCCGCCGACAAGGCCGGAACGAGCGTACGCGACAGCACTCATGGATCGTCTCCTTTCTATGCTCCAGTATCTGTCCGCACTATGCCACGCAATCGGTCTTTATGCAAAACTATCTGCCTATTGCCGATATCGCGTTCGCGGTGCCAAGGTCTTCCGGCAAGGTCGCGGGGATGAGATTCGCGGCGTTCATATAGAGCGCAGCCAAAAAGAGGACAGTGAGGACCATGCTCCCCGCGATGACGCGCGGGTGCGGGATCCTGAAATGCACGAGCATGATGACGAGGAGCACGACGATGGTAAGGGAGAGGAAGCCGGTGAGAGCGGAGACGAGGAGCGCCGTCGGGCTCGTAAGCTCGGTCATGAACTTCTGCCAGAAATTCGCCACCTCCTTGGCGGGCGGCGTGCGTACGGTTGAAGCCTCTGTTCCGAGGACTTCGGTTGCCGAATCGGGCTCTACGCTCGCGACCCGCACTGCCTCTGCTTCCACTGCGGGCTCGGGTATCGCTTCCGCATACCGGGTCGGAGCGGGTGCTGCGACCGCCTTCGGCGTCGCGAAGAACTGGACTACGAAGGTCGCCCGCTTACCTTCGTAAATGCCTTCTGCGACTCCGATGCCGACCTTGGTGTAGACCGGCTTCACGATGTTCGCCCGATGGGTCGGCGAGGCCATCCACGCTTCCTCTACGTTCTTCGAGTCCGTGAAATTCACCGCGAGGTTCTCACCGGCATGCTCGTACTCATAACCCGCGAGCTTAAACCAGTACCACGGCGGCTGCCCTTCAGGCGTCGCATGGGAGAAATATCCGCGCGCTGCCATATCATTCGCCTTCACCTGCGCAGCGGCGGACAGCTCCGGGTCCTCTTCAAGTGCCCCTACGCCGTTTGCCGCTCTGTCCTCGTTCGCCAAAGACACCAGGACACCAGGAAGAACGGAGGCGAGGAAATCAGTACGAAGGAAGACTATCCTCGTCGCCCCCAAGTAGAGCCCCTGGAGCATGAGGACGCCAAGCGCGAGCGCGATAAGAGAGCCCGTGCGGAAATAATGGGGCTCGTGGTTGTTGCCCGCATGCGGGACGAAATGGTCGTAGAGCCACAAGGTCACGCCATTCTTCCGCCGCTTCCGGACGCGCGGCGGCGGGACTCTCCTCGTAAGGACCTTCTTCGGCATCGCCTCCATGATAGCAAGCCCTTAAAGCGAAAGACCGCCCGGAGGCGGCCGCTCGCTTCATAACCTATGGGTTATGGAAGAGGGGGCATTGGGAACGATATCGGTGCGCAGTAGATGTTATTGATCTTCCACTGAGTCGTCTTGAAGACGTATCCCGTCGACTGATCCGTGAGGCCGAACTTGACCCAAGGATCGAGAACCTCGCTCTTGTACTTGATCTGGAAGGCGCGGACCGCTGCGTCGGTAAGAGGACCGAAGAAGCCGGTGACCGGAAGGCCCGCATTCATCTCCTTGTTGAGGAAGTTCTGGAGATCGATAACCTCCTGAACATCGTTGGTCATGCTTCCCTGGCGCATGTAGGTGTGGAGAAGCGGGATGCAGGTGCCGTCCGGATTGGTCTTAGGCCCATCCGTCGACTCGCCCAAGACCTCGCCATCGTCATCCTTGTTCTTGTTTCCACCGCCGCCGCCAGACGAGCCGCCACCGCCGCCGTTAGAGGCGAAGCGTGCGTGGATGGTGTGGTCTGCATCGACGCCCGTGAAGGAGTAGTTGGCTGGGTTGCCGATATCTACGCCGTCCACCTTGACCTCGACAAGCTGCTGCGAGCCGTCGGTAAAGACGAAATTCTGGCTGCCGCCGGCATTAACGAAGACGGAGCCGAGCGGAGAGACCGCACCGTCGCCCTCGACCGTCGAGGTGATGGTGAAGCCGTATCCGTAGCCGCCGTATCCGTAGCCGTAACCGGCTGCGCCGACCATCGCCGCGCTTGAGAACGCGAGGACAGCGGCAGCGCCGATCAGGAGCCCGAGAGATGCTTTCTTGTCCATAGATAAGGAATTACGCCCTAAAATTCAGTAAGAAGTTAGGCCCCCCTAACTTGTTATGTACCCTACCACGCGCTAGGGTAAGGTCAATGGCTACTTCATCTTCCCCGTCAAGGGTGTGGATAACCGCTGCCGTCGTCATCCTGACCCTCTGGGGAGGGTATCTGAGGCTCGAGGACCTCTCGCGGGAGTCGTACTGGATGGATGAGGGATTCTCCGTGAACGCCATACAGGAGATACAGAGGACCGGCGAAGCGCGGCTCGCCTCCGGAGAGATGTATCGGTGCCCGCTCTACTGCTACCCCTCGGCCTGGGTCGCGGACACGCTCGGCGATAGCCCTGCTTCCTATCGCCTAGTGGCGGCTGTCGCGGGCGTGCTACTCATTCCGCTCTTTTTCCTTATCGCGCGACGGATGTTCTCGACGTGGGTAGCGCTCGGCGCGACCTCATTCCTCGCGTTCTCCTCCATTCATATCGCGTGGTCTCGGGACGCGCGCTGGTACACCCTTTTCGAACTCTTCTTCTGGCTCGGCCTATGGTCGTTCTGGGAATGGATGCGGGCGAAAGGAACCTGGAAGCGTCAGACGTTCCTGTGGGGCGCGGTGACGGTGGTCGCGACCGCGCTCGCCATCCTTACCCACGCTCTGGGTTGGCTCTTGCCGCTCATATTCGTTGCCTGGTTCGCGCTTGATCGCTCCCTCATCGCGAAACGCGGCACGAAAAGGGAGGCTTTGATCATGCTCGGGGTCGTCGTACTCGTAGGCCTAGGCGCACTCGCCCTATTCTCCACCTCCCTCCCCCTCTACCTCGAGCGGTTCGCCTTCTATAACACGCTCGTCTTCTACGCGACGTACCTCGTAGGCACGTACGCAATACTCCTCATCGCTGCGCTTCCCGGCATCATGCTCACGACAGGACGCGATAAGCGACCGGTCTGGTTCCTCATCCTCGTGTTCCTGGCCTACCTCGTTCCGCTCGCGCTTTTCAACCCGATCATCCATTACCGCTACCTCTTCCACCTTGTGCCGGTCATATTCATCGGCGCGGCGTTCGGCCTCGTCGTCCTGTTCGAGCGGATCAAAGATCGTATCTCACGCGGAGCGACTCTCGTTGCGGTTCTCGTCGTATTCATATGGTCTTCCGCGGGCGTGCTTAGTTCTCAGGTGTTCTATCCGCTTGAGACCGATGAAGGTATCTGGCTTCCAGGTCGTACGTATTCCGCAGCGACTCCGGAGCCCGATTGGAGCAACGCCTATGGCTATATACGTGAACATCGCACGGAAGGCAGCATCATCATCTCTTCCTTGCCGGTCATGACGAAGGTATATCTCGGCGAATCCGGCTACTGGCTGCCGTACTCCTACCTCGGAGTTCCGTCTCCCGCGGACGAGATCAAGGACGGGAAGGAATCCTATGTAGGAGCTCGCGCCATCGAGTCGGTCGAGGAGCTCGTGTCGCTCATCGAGACCAAGCACGGATTCGTCGTCTTCGACCGGATGGCCTCCGCGAAGCGCGTGGATGAAGCGCTGCTCTCCTACATAGACACACATACGACGCTCGTCTTCCATGACCGACGCGCGCCGTATTCGGAGATCTGGGTCTATTCTTTCTAAACATATGTCCGCCTACCTCGCCGTCCTCATAGCCCTCGGCTCGGTGTGGGTATTCGTATTCTCGCCTTCGGTGTTCGTGAAGTCCGGCGCGCTCGCGACCATCCTGCTGGCACTCGCTCATGTCATCCGTTTCGAACGCGCATGGCTCGAAGCGCACCTGCACGGATCAGGCGCGGTCATCCGCGCGTTCCCGCGGTACGCGGCGCGGATCCTTACGCCCGCGTTCTTCGTCGCGTTCGCCGTGGCTGCGTATGCCTCGACTGCGCTCCCGTATGCCGCAGCGCTCGACGGGCTTCGGATCATGTTCCCTATAGTCGTCGTCCTCGGCATCGCGCTCGCGTGGATGCACTATGGCGGCGCGCATGAGATGCTCGCGCCGGAGGCGGGCGGGCGGGCGTGGCTCGCGCCCCTCCTCTTGATCCTCATCCTCGCAGGCGGATACTGGTTGCGCGCCGCGCATCTCTCTGACGGATTCCTGAACGTGGACGAGGGCATCTCCGGCATCGCAGCTGAAGCGTTTGCGGAAACAGGTTCTCCGACGATGCCGTCTGGAAAGATATACGGCCGCGAGATCCTCTCGACTGCGCTCATCGCAAGCGGTATCTCGGTCTTCGGTTTCGACGAGTTCGGCGCGCGCATCGCCGGCGTCACGTTCGGGATGCTTACCGTCCTCCTTGCCTTCTTCCTCGGGCGCGCGGTCGCAGACCGGCGCGTCGGCCTCGTCTTCGCTGCGCTTATGGCGCTCTCCTTCGTGATGATCGAGTACTCCACCTTCGCGCGCATGTATGTATTCCTCGCGTTCTTCTTCACGCTGACTATGTATTGCGCGGTACGCTTCTTCGATCAGCGCTCGCTCCTCTGGCTTTCGCTTACGGCCCTCTCCGCGGTCCTCTGCTTCCTCTCGCACCGCATCGGATTCATCGCGCTCCCTATCCCGCTCCTCATGGCGATGTACGCGTGGCGCGCGGAGTACGGGCGTATCGCGCGGACGCGCCTCTCGCTCATTGTTGCGGTACTCGCCCTTCTCGTCCTGATCGGCATCGCTCTATTCCCGCTCCTTCATGAGGCGTTTCTCGCGCGCGTCTATCAGAACCAGACGCCCTATCGCTTCGGTGCCATGTTCTCTGAAATCGGGCGCTCGTACCAGCTCATCGCGGACGCGCTCGGCCTCGCCGCAGCGCTCGTCCCGATGGGCGCCCTATTCGTCGCAGGGCACCTGCGCCGCGCGGGGCGAGACGGCGTACTCCTCCTTCTCGTGTATGCCTTCGTCGGCATAGCGCTCGCAGTCGATATAGCCATATACTCCCAGGCCTTCGGTACGGGATACCGCGACCGCTACGTATTCCTCATCATGCCGCTCTTCCTCATGCTTGCCGCGGTAGCAGCTGTCGCGGCCGATACCCTTGCGCGCCTTAGGGGCGCGGGCGTCGCGTTCCTCATCGCGCTTATCGCCACGACCCCTGCGTTCGCGCTCGTGCCTCCGGCGCGCGAAGTGACAGCCCTCGAACGCGAGGCGTTCCGGAGCGACATTGCCGACCTGCTCGCGTCAGGGGACTACGCGGTAGTCGGAAGCTCACCGGAACTCGTCATGATCTACGCGAAGCAGCCCGAATACTGGCTCATATCGCATGCAGGCGAGATCGCGCTCTACGGCCGCGACGGCAGATACCACTACACGCGCTCGGCGATACTTGAGACGCTTCCAGAACTCCTCGCGCTCGAGAACGAACGGAGCGTATTCGTGATGATGGAGCGCGATAGATGGCGCTTCGTCTCGCCTGCCATCCGCGAGCATATATTCGCGACCTATGAGCCCTATGGCCCCGAACAGCCGAAGTTCGACGTGTTCGTGAAAACCTTCACACCTTGATGCCCGTATAGAAGACGCGGACGAAGTAGTAATACTCGACGAGCCCGAACCAGAGTGCTATCGGGAGCGTAGCTACGGTGCGCAGCGTGCCGAGCCGTCCTTCCTTCACGAGCTTCCACGCAGGCATAAACGGGATAAGGAAGGAGCGCAGCGGCGACATGCGGAGGTATCCGAATCGCTCCGGATAGTAGCGGAGCTTGTCGCGCATGCCGAGCGTCGTGCGCTTGACCTTCCGTACGAGCGCACGGTAGCCGCGCGGCGGGTGGTGTATGTAAAGCTCATCCGAGAAGGTCATACGATAGCAGCCGGCGAGGTAGACGCGATTGCCGAACTCCGCATCGCCGCCTGACTCGAACCGAGGATCGAACGCGCCGATCTCTTCGAGCAATGAGCGTCTGACGAACAGGTTAGCGGTCGGTGCGTAATGATGGCGTGCGAACCGGCTCGCATTATTGAATGCAACGCCGGCTTCGTAGTAATGGGACGCATGGATGAGCGCGCGCGGATCGAAACGCACTGCGCCGCCCACGTAGTCGTGGTTCGCAAGGAGCGCGATGCCTTTTTCGAGCCAATCGGAGGGCACCGTGATATCCGCATCGACGAACGCGATGAACTCCCCTTCCGATTCCGCGAGCGCGGCGTTTCGCGCGCCATAGGAGCCTTGCCGCGGAAGGACGGCTATGTGACGAACGCCGTATGCAGCGCATGCGGCCGAGATAGCAGCGTCGCCTCCGTCATTCCCGACAATGATCTCGAAACGATCTCTTCTTAGACTCTGGGTGCCTAAGGACTCGAGCGTATCGCGGAGCCCTTTCTCATCCCGATAGACCGGGATGACGACGCTCACGGACCCTTCGCGCGCACCCTTCTTGAAGATGTTAGACGACATGAGCGGCTTCATGGGCAGCGATGCGGCGAAGGATGAAGGCGCGATCAAAGAGCGCGGTCATGGCACCCACCTGGATGAGCATGAGGCTCGCGAGCGCTATCGGTATGCCGGTAAGCGCATAGCGGAGGAGGGTCCAGTCCTCCCGGAGGAGCTTCGCGCCGCGGAGGAAGAATCCGAGTATCTTCTTCGGCGCGAGCATGAGGAATGCATACAGCCGTCGAGACAGGGACCGCTTTTCGACGACGCGACCTCCCTCGACGAGCCGGAAGTCCGCCTTCGCGACCGCGTCCGCCCCGTGTATGAGCATGCGGTACCACCAATCGATGAGTGTCGCGGGCGCCGCATGCGCGCCGCGGCTTCCGGGCGCGCGATACGTGACGCACCCCGCGTTCGTGAGGATATCCTGCCAGTGCCCTATCTTCCCTCGATATAGGGGCAATTCGGTCGGTATTGGGTATGTGAGCATCACCTCGCGTCGTATTGCGAAATTATTCAAAGGGAAATACGGCCGCTTCGCAGGCGCCGAGAGCCGCGACAGGACCGGAAACATCCAGATAAGGTTCATAGCGAGGCCATAACCTGACTCGATCCTGACGCGAGTGTCGCCTCCTGCGACCCATACGCTCTCGTCAGAGAGGAGGATGTCGGTCATGTTCTTTACGCACGTGGGCTCGTAATCGGTATCAGAGTCCGCGAACACCAGGATGTCGCCTGTCGCGACTTTCGCGCCGAGCATCTTCGATTCCGTGTACTCAAGCGGCTTCTCGGACACGACAACGCGGACCTTGGGATACGCATCCGTGATACGGGCG
This sequence comes from uncultured Candidatus Saccharibacteria bacterium, assembly GCA_964565655.1. Classification (GTDB taxonomy): domain Bacteria; phylum Patescibacteriota; class Minisyncoccia; order Phycocordibacterales; family Phycocordibacteraceae; genus C7867-001. The sequence goes on along the minus strand of CAZMFT010000001.1, from coordinate 24,566 downwards.
AGGCTGTCAGTGGATATATGAGAACCGCCTATGACGAGTATCTCCTTGATCGCCTCTTTCGGAAGCGTCTGCGCATGGAGCGAAGCGAGGCTCGTCATGAGGTCATCAAGCCCGGCCATGCCGAGGTTCTCGGTCTCGATGACGATAGAGATGCGGGGGTCCGTGATCATGGCGTCAAGCTCCGTATGCGGCTCACGGTATCAGGGTCGTACACAAGTATCACTGCGCTTCCGGCGATAAGGAAGATGAGCGCGGACATGTATGGATGCGCGGCTCCGGTCACGATGAACGGAATGAGCGAAATCGCGAGCGCGATAAGGGAATGGGCCAAGGGGCGCATGACATGCGCGAGATACTCACGCCACGCGGTGCCGAGGTACCGGTTCGCGAAAACCTGTATGACGACGAGCTTAAGCGCGGTCGCGATGAGGACGGTGAGCGCGACCGCTTCGATGGAATAGAGCGCCGCGACGAATACTGCGACACACTTCGCGCTCGTGACGGCGAGGTCTATCATGAACACGACGCCAGGACGCTGGAGCGCATAGAGTATCGGAGTACCGAATCCGACCAAGAGTATCTGGAAGAAGCTCGCGAGTATGAATATGCGGATCAGGCTGTCAGCCGCCGCATAGGTCGGACCGAAGACGAGACCGATCACGGCGGGCGCGAGAATGAGCGCGAATCCTGCTGCCATGAAGCCGAGGGAGGCGACGATACGCGTGAGACCGAAGTATGCCTTGGCGAGACGCTCGGCGTCATCGCGCAACGCGGCGAAGAACGGGAACGTGACGCGCGAGAACGGACTCGAGAACGCCTGGGTCGGCCGTTCGATGATCTTCTTCGCGAAGAAATAGATGCCTAAGGTCTCGAGCCCGAAGACCCGCCCGACGAGAAGCTCGTCGAGGTTACGGCCGAGAAAATTCACGAACTCCTTCCCGGTCACGTACACGCCGAACGCATAGTGGGCACGCACCTCCGCGAGGCGCAGATGGAAGCCCGGCAACCACCATCCGTGCCGAGCGAATACGAGGAAGAAGAGCGGGACGACGGACGCTGAAGCGATGAGAGTACCGTACACGTAGCCTGTGACTCCGTAACCGGCGAAGAGGAACGCGATCACGGCGATAGCCTGAACGGCATGGCGCGTGATGAACACCTTCTCCCCTATCGGGAACCGCAACTCCTTCTCGAGTACCGCTTTGAAGACGAGGCTCCACGGCTCGATGAGGAATATCGCGCCCATGAGCCTGATGAGGCCGACAAGCTCCTCATGCGCATAGAATCCGGCGAGCCAGGGCGCAAGGAGCCAGGTAAGCCCGAAGACAGCGAAGCCGATGAGCACATTAACCCAGAAGATGCTCGAGAGCTCGTTGGCGGTAACTCCCTTCCGTCCGATAATGGACTGCGAGAGTCCGAACTGGGCGATCGTCTCCGAAAGCCCGTAGACGACCATGATGATGCTGACTAATCCGAGCTCCGCCGGCGGGAGCATGTAGGTGAGGACAATCAAGGTCGCGAGACCAAACGCAGCCTTCCCTACGTTCCCGGTGAATGTCCACAAGAACCCTATCTTCGACTTGCGATAGAGATCGTTCATGCGTAACGGCTCGCAAAGCTCATCGGGTAGTGCATAAGGTCGAGCGCCTTATTGAGGATCACTTTCGAGGCGACGACGCTCGGGACAAGCAGTATGAAGAGTATGACGAGCGCGGATGCGGATGGGTGCGCAGCAAGGGAGCGGAGCGCGGCACGTATATCTTTCTTTCCGGCGATGAGGCTGAAGGTGGCGAGCTTCAAGTACGCGCGAGCGCGCTCTCGCTTCGTGAACGTCGCCTCGTAGCGGTCGAGGAGGCGCGACCACGCGAGTATCTTGTTCTCCCGAGAGCTCGATATCTGCGACGCGGAATAATAGTGGGTGTATTCGACGCTCTCGACGAAGACGAAGCGGAATTTCCGGTTTGCACGCACGAGGAAATCCCCGTCGTCGTTCATATAGATAGCAGGGTCGAGGAGCCCTACCTCGTCAAATACCGAGCGATGAATGAGCCACGTGGATATCGCGCCGCCGTTCTCGAACGAAATGCCGGGACTGCGCGCCAAGGTCGTCTTTACGGTACGACCGTCCTCGACCCAGCGCATCGCGCAGCTCGCGCATTTCTCGCTGGTCTCAAGGAGGAGCGCGAGCTGTTTCTCGAGCTTCCCCGGCTCGTACTCGTCATCGTCATCGAGAAATGCGATGTATTCGCCGCGCGCAGTACGGATACCGAGGTTCTTCGTACCGACATTCCCGAGGTTGGTGTCATTCTTGAGCGTAACCAGGGATGGGAATTCCGTACGCAAGGAAGCGATGACTGCCTGCGTCTCGTCCGTCGATGCATCGTCTATGACGATGACCTCAATATGCTGGTAGGTCTGGGCGTAGATGCTCCGTACCGCGCGCGGAAGGAGTGTCGCCCGATTATGGGTCGCGATGATGACGGATATGAGCGGCGTGTCGGTCATACGAGGGCGAGGTATTCGCGGATGATCTTCCCTACCTCATGGCGTGCGAGGATCTCCCGACTCTTCTTCTTCGCGCGCGCCGAAAACTCGGGTGTCATCTCATCGAGCGCCGCAAGGAGCGCGCCGGTGTCACCGAACCGAACGAGCCGGCCATTCTCACCGTCCGCAACGACGTCTGTCTGTCCGCCCACATCGGTCGCGACGACCGGAAGCCCTGCGTGCATGGCCTCAAGCAAGACGAGTCCGAGTCCTTCATGGAGCGAGGTGAGGACGAACGCATCGGACGCAGCGAGGTACTGGTGTTTCTTCTCGGCAGGAACAAACCCGAGGAGGTGTACGCGCAACGCGACGCCGAGCTCCTCGGCGAGCGTCCGGAGCGCTTCGCGCTCCGGCCCGTCGCCCATGATGAGTGCTTCCTTTCCTGTGGTGTCCGCGGCGATCGCACGGATGAGCCAATCAAATCCCTTCCGCTTAACGAGGCGCCCGACGCTCGCCGTATAGAAGACGCCTTCCTTGAGGCCGAGCTCTCTGCGAGACGCTGCCGGATACTCATGCGGCTCATAAGGATGCGCGATCAGGTGCGGCACGCGCGTCGTCGCGTAGCGCAAAGAGGTGTTATGCACGAGGTCTTCCGATTCGGTCGTGATGGCGTGCGCACGATTCAAGAGGAAGCGTACCGCAGCGCGCAAGTACCACTGCCGATGCGGCGAGAGCTTCTTCGTGGGGTCATAGATATCGCCGCCCTGCGCGGAAAGGATGTCGGGTATGGAGAAGAGACGAGAGAGCGCGTAGCCAAGAGGCCCCGTCGGCACGACGAAGAACGTATGGATGAACGCGTACTCATGGTTCCAGCAAAGGAGGACGCCACGCAGGAATGCGGCCACGGGATAGAGGAGGAGCGAGATAAGGTTCCCGGTCGCCTTCTTCATGCGTCCTGGGACGAAGACGCGGTAGACCGTGATTCCGTCTACCGTCTCGCGCTTCGGGAGCCCGGGCATCCAGGTAGTCACGACGTCCACTTCGTATCCCGCAGCGACGTAGCCTTTTGCGATTACGTGGGACGCGACGCCTCCCCCGCCTCCCACCGGCGGGAATTCGTAGTTAAGGAGAAGGATGCGCTTCATGCCTTATGCGTAGAACGGACATAGTAGCGTTTCTCGTGAGGGGAGGTGTCGTAGCGCGAGCGGATGAGAAGGTCGAGCACGATGCCGAAGCTGAAGAAGATGATGGAGGCGAGGAGGAAGAAGAACGCCAAGAGGAACCATCCGTTTCGGTTTACCGAAAGGCCGAGCGCGATTTTTCCGTATACGGACCAGCAGAATGCGGCGGCACCGAGCGCCCCTGAAGCGAAGCTCATGTAGCCGAAAAGGTGTAGCGGGCGCTGCGAGTACTTGTACAAGAACCAGATGTAGACGAGGTCGATGAGGCCGCGAATCGCCTTCGTCGGCCCGTACTTGCTCTTTCCGGTCGTACGAGGACGGTGATTCACCTCTGCCTCCCCGATGCGGAACCCTTTCCACTGGAGAAGCGCGAGGATGTAGCGATGCATCTCACCGCCGATATCCAAGGACTTCGCTGCCTCGCGCGTATAGACGCGGAGCGTGCAGCCCGAATCATGGACGACATCCGAGATGAACGCGCGACGGAGCCAGCGTGCGGCCTTGGTGATGATGCGGATGTCCGCATTATCGCGGCGATTCCTGCGCCAGCCTGCGACGACGTCGAGATCCTCATCGGTAAGCTTCGTGAGAAGTTTCTCGATGTCCGCAGGATCGTTCTGCCCATCGGCGTCTAAGGTCACGATGTAGTCGCCTTCTGCTGCCTTGAGGCCCGCATCCATCGCGACCGCTTGTCCGTAATTGCGGCGAAGCGCGATGATAGAGGCGCCAGGCAAAGACTTCGCGACCGCGAGAGAATTATCCGTACTCCCATCGTCCACATAGATGACCTCGTACGTGCCGCCAAGCGCCGAGAGCGCAGCGACAAGCTCCGTATGGAGCGCAGCAAGCGCCCCTTCCTCGTTATAGACAGGCACGACCGCGGAGATCTGGGGTCGGTTCTTCATGGCGATTAGTACCATCACCATGCCACATAATTCATAAAAAATCCAGTCCTGCTGCAGAAAAGCCCCGGCGCGTTGCGCCAGGGCTTTGGGTCAGAACTCGTTCGAGTAGAAGAGGCAGGGCGTCGCGACCTGCTTGTCGCCCTCCTTCTCGTAGAGGTATCGCGTGAGCTTGATCCCGAAATGCTTGATCGGGGGCAGATGCCGCTCGAAAGCAGGCAGCTCGCTTCTCGTAGCCGCGCGGAACGAACCATCCGCAAGACCCCACATGACGTAGTCGCTTTCCGGGACGGAATACTGGGGCGCATCGGGATCTTCCTTCCCGAGACACTCCCTGATCCGATCGAGGATCGCTCTCTTGAGCCATGAGGTCACGTCCTTGTAGAGGATCTCGCGCTCTGCGATAGTGCTTCCCGACAAGCCTCCGCCGGTGACGAGCATCCGCTGTGGATTCGAGGCGTAGGAATCGATGGCGATCTCGATGCGACGGTCCTTGAAATCGGAGAACCGCAGCGCCGGACGTATCTCGGCATCGCCGATGGGCATGACGGCTGTCACGTCTATCTGGCACGGCACATCCATGAACTGCATGGCGTACTCCCCGTAAAAAGGTTCCTTCTAGGAAATAGAATACAACAAAATCTATATTTAGCAATGATGGGGTGTGAACATGCGCTCCACCCTACAAGGGCGGATGAAGCTATTCCGAGGTATCGCCGTGAAATTCCTCTTCTGCGGCTTCTGCTTCCGCCTTCGTCTTGTGTATCGTCCCGTCCGCATGGTGCGGTGGCGCGTATATCGTGTAGAGCTTCAGCGCGTCGGAAGTCGAAGTATTCACGATATTGTGCTTCGTTCCAGCTGGTATGACGACCACGAATCCATCGGAAAGCGCGTGCTCCTCCCCATCGAGTATCGCCTTACCTTCCCCCTCTTCCACGCGGATGAACTGGTCCTGCCCATGAACCTCTTCTCCAATCTCATCACCCGCAGCGACGCTCATGAGGACTAGCTGCAAGTACGAGCCCGTGTAAAGGACTTTGCGAAAATCTTCGTTCTCAAGCGTGTCGCGTTCTATGTTTGTGGTGTATCCCGCCATAGTTATTTGAAAAGGATGAGTAAGGTGCCTGCTACCGTGAGGATGAGTCCGAGGACACTCTTCCAGGTGAGCGCTTCCCCGAGGAACAGGGCCGCAAGGATAATAACAAATACGACGCTCATCTTGTCGAGCACGGCGACCGCGCCCGCAGGCCCGTCCCGGAGGGCGATGAAGTAGAGCACCCATGACAATGCGCCAGCAGCTGCAGAAAGCACGATGAAGACCCAGGCGCGCGTCTCGAACGTCGCCAAGGTGAAGCCGTCGAATTTCCGGAAGACGAGAGCCGCAAGGACGAGGATGACGGCCATGATGACGCCGCGTACCACGGTGGCCTGGGTCGGATCAACACCCTTAAGACCTATCTTCCCGAATATGGCGACAAGCGCTGCCGCAACGGCTGACCCGCCCGCATAGATCATCCACATACTGCTTACTGTACCACTTCCAAGAGTCGCGAGAACCAGAGCGCGTAGCCTTCTGATGAGGGGTGCAGGCCGTCTTTCGCGAGATACGTCTCGGGCTGCTTCACGAATGGATCTTCTTCAGGCGGCGAATAGAGATTCACGTAGGTGGCGCCATGGGCTGCAGCAACCCGCGCGAACACGTCGTGATACCGCAGATTGAGGCTCGTATGGAATGGCCGGATGAACCAGGGGAAGAGGGTTGCGCTTCCGACGTTCCCGGCGGACATCACATACACGCGACCGCCCTTCTCTTGGAGCGCATCGAGCGCATGCGACAGTTCGTCCGCCGTCCTATCGCTCCCCGCGAATCGGATGATGTCGTTTCCGCCGACCATAAGGAGCGCCGTGTCGAAGGACGACACGGATGATGCCGCTATCTGTCCGGGAATATCCTTGAGGCGTGCGCCCGAAACGGCACGATTCTCGACATATGTCGCGCCAATTTTTTGAGCCAGCAGGCCCGGTACTGTGTCTTGGGGAGCATCTGCACCCACTCCAACGGCGGTGCTATCACCGAGGACGAGGAGCGTCACGCGCATATCGCTTGAAGAGAGCGCGAACGGTTCTGCTTTCTCTATGAGCGTCTTTGAGACCTGCACCTTTCGATAGAACACTATGCTGGCGACGATGAGGTACGCCGCAAGAAGGACTACTGCGGCGAGCGCGAGGCGGTGCAGGATCTGCATGCGCTCTAGCGGCGACTGTTCACGATGTCCTGGAGATACTCCGCGGTGTCGTGGAAGCCAGGAATGACGCCGAGGAAGGAGAGAAGCCAACCGATGAGGACGACCGCCAAGGCACCCCCAAGGACGACACCCGCGCCCTGGTAGAGGCCGTTCCGCAAGACGCGCCAGCGCGAAGGCGCGACCTTATGCTTTATCTCCTCGAGCTCGTTCGATATCTCGGTGAGCTTCTCTAATTCCTCCTTCCCTTCCTCGACTGCAGGCACGACGATGGGCTCGGCTTCAGATTCATTCATTCCGCTCATGATACCAGGTCGAGTTTCTCCGCTCGGGTGAGGCGTTTTATGGCAGCTTCGCGCTTCTGCGCGTTACTGCGCGACATGAACCGTGCTTTATAGCGGAGCTTCACCGGACGGCGCGACCGGGTATATTTCGCCGCCCTCGGCGACTCGTTATGCTCTTTGACGCGACGCGCGACGTCGGTCGCAATGCCGGTATAGAGGCTCCCGTCCCGACACTCGAGGATATAGACGTAGTAGGCGGCCATATACAGAGTATAAAAGGAACCCGCCGCAATGGTGCGACGGGTGAAGCGGGTCTCACGAGGCAGGTGCGGCTGCGTGAAGGCCTTTGGCGTCGAAGGCGACGTGGGTCGACTTGAGGTCCGCGACGGCCTGAGCGGCTTCGGTGTGCCCGCCATTATTGCAGACCTCGATGAGCGCCGCCGACTTCACGACGCGATTGCCGTCGGGGATGTTGAATCCTCTCTGCTTCGCTTCCTGCGTGATGTCGATCTTGGCCAAAGAGGCATCATCGAGGACGGCGAGAACCGTCTGGAGTAGCGGACTATTATTCAAGACCGCGAGACGCGTACGTGGCATTATTCCCTCCTAATCTGTTTATAGAATACGTAGAATGTACGATTCTGTCAAATACGATTCCGATTTTGTAGAATAAGGAGTATGTCCTTTGATCTTCTCGTGCTCGGTTTCCTCAACGGCTTCGCAGGCGGGGGTGGGCGCGTGGATTGGCTCATCGTCTTTTTCGCGGAGACGCTGCCGTACCTCCTTGTCCTTCTTGTCGGACATCTGCTCATCGTACGCCGCCACGGGCCGCTTCGAGAGCGCATATATGTCTTCCTACTCGCGCTCGCGACTGCGACGTTCGCGCGCTTCGCGATAACCGGGGTGATATGGCGGCTTTTCGAACGTCCGCGTCCCTTTCTATCCCATGACGTGAATCAGCTCCTCTTCGTCGACGCGCCATCGTTCCCTTCGGGTCACGCGACCTTTATGTTCGCGTTCTCGACTGTGATCTATTTCTACGATAAGCGCCTCGGGGCGCTTATGTTCGCGGGCTCCGTCTTGATCGTCCTCTCGCGCATCGCCGCATCCGTCCACTATCCGTCCGACATCGTGGCCGGCATCCTCATCGGCTCCCTGATGGGATTCCTTTCGTACCGATATATCGCAAAGCGCTACGTACTTGAGAGATGGCCTTAGTCGCCTACCTGCTTGTACGTTTTATATATGGCGTAGATGAGGGCGTCAGGGTCGAATGATTCCTGCTCTGCCTTGCATGCGGACTGCTGCGGATCGTCGTAATTCATGCACTGCGGGAACCTCGCGCCCCACGTGAATATGATCTGCCCTTCTGCCTGCGGTATCGCGTACGCATAGAGCCGATACGTGCTCCCTGCCGCGCCCTCGCTTCGGACGGTTACGCAGGCGGGCTGGTCGGGCGTAAGCCAGGTGCCTACGGTTATGCCGCCCGACTCATTCTCAACTCCTGCTTCCGTGCAGGAAAATTCCTCGCTCGACATTACTACGGCAGGCGGCCAATCGGTCGCATGGACGTACGTGAGGCCGAGATCCTTCGGATACTTGAACGTGCTCGATGCGCTCATATACGTCTCCCAATCCGGATGCGTGTCCGGTACCGAGGTGTCCGGGTCTGCGGTTATAGGCGGCGTGGCATCGCGCGTGAGGTGCGAGTAGAGGAAAAAGATGCCGATAAGGAGCGCCGCGAGCGCGATGGGCCAGAGGAACATGTTCCGGCGCGAATTTCTATCTATCATCATGCCCTTACGCTACCACGTTTCCATGACTCCTGGATGAAAGGAAATATGTATCATATATGATACATATTTCCTTTCCGGGTAAAGACTATTCACGGACGTTCGCTGCGCGGTCGAGTTCCTTGATGAAAGTGGGCAGCACGTCGTTCCGGCGATAGAGCGCGAGTCGCGGCGTAGGGAGCGTCCGCCAATTCCCCACCTTAATGCGGCACCCCTTTGCGCCGCACCGGCAGCGCATCGTCCACGGCGATTCGTCCTCAGCGGTGTCTCCCACCATGGTCGAGTAGTCATACGTTATCTCCTCCCCCTTTCGTATGGCGCGGAGGGCAATAAGGTCATCGACACCCCTGACTCCTGCGTTCGGCTTGCAGGAGTGATTTGCAAGCAAAGGCAGCGGATCAAGCACGATGTAACGCCCGTTTCCTATCTCGAACGGATCATCGATACGAAGCTTCCCGCGCTCGATGAGGCGGTCGACCTGACGCCCCGACATCTTCTTCCCGCCCATCTTTATGATGCGCTCGCCGCGCGCATAGGCGCGCGCGGCAAAGAGTCCGCCACCCTGTATCTTGGATTTTCCTGGTACGACGTCCATCTAAAGCGATGCAAGGAGGTCCACCATGTGTTCCTCTATTTTCATGACGCCATGGTACCACCGTAGGGAAATCCTAGTCGAACGCTTCGATAAAGAACTCGGCGTCTGGTGCGCGAGCGAGTATCTCTTTCTTAAGGTCGTAGCAGGCACCATTCGGGCCGCAGATATATACGGATGCGTCCGTGAAATCATACTCCCCCATATGGTCCTGTATGTACCCGCGATACGCATATGAATCGTCCTTTGGGCGCGACAGCACGAAGCGCAGGTTCACGCGCGGGTCACGGGCTCTAATATCCTCAAGATACGTCTTATAGAGCGTCTCCTCTTCATTACGATTTCCAGTTACAACCGTAATGCGTTCCACCTCGCTTCTGACAAGTACGGCAGATAGGATGCTCTTAATCACTGAGACGCCGATACCGAACCCGAAAAGAAATATCCGTCGTCTGGTGATCTTATCCGCGGTATTGAGTCCCAACGGCCCCATGATCTCGATCTCCCTCCCCACGATATCCGGGTCCCAGAACCGTATGCTCATGCCTTCCGGCGAACCCTTCCTGATAGAGAGCGTGAACCGATCAGTCGTCTCGTGCGAAGATGATATCGAGTACGCACGGCGGACGTGGCGCCCGTTATGAATCATGAATACGTTCACGAACGCACCCTCGATAAACGGAAGCGGTCGCTCCGGCACGACAACCACTTCGCGCGCGGATGGAGAGAGTTCAGTGACGCGCTCGATACGCGCCTTCATGCGTACGATGGTCATAACGGGGCGAGCCGGGCAGGCGAAAGGCGCTTCTGAAGCCAGGCCGCCGCTACCAGTATGGTGACGATAATCATAGAAACGAGAGCGAATGCGCTTCCATACAGGATAACTTCGTAGAGCGCTCCGGCATAGAAATAGACGTATGAGAGACGTTGGATACGCTTCCAATGCTTCCCGAGAACGCGCTTTGAGAACTGGTTCGAGGTTATAAGAAGGACGAGTGCCGAAAGGTCCCCGAGGGGCGCGAGTATCGCACCCCCCGCTATAGACCACGTGACAGGATCAGCAAATCGAGAAAAGTATCCTATGCCGTCCACCATGACATGGGAGAGCATGATCGCGACGATGATGGATGCGGAAAGAACACCGACGCCTTTACGCAGGATCACGAGGGGGCGGGGCCAAAGGGTGCGCGGAAACAGATCGGCGAGCGGTCGCACAGCCATGACAAGGGTTACCGCCGAAAGAGATACCGTGAATAGGATGGAGTATAGGTTCGTCGGAAGAAATTCGCTGCCATACGCGAGCAGGGGCGGGAGCGCGACGAGCACCACGATGCTTATAGAAAGCAGCGCTTCTTGGAGGATGCGTATGAATTCGAAATAGGCTTTAGGCATAATCGTGCGTGTGCTGCGGTACCGCGATGAATCCATCCGACATCCGAAGCGTGCCGTCAGCGCGTATGAGACAGTACGGCACATGCATGGATGCGAGGATACGAGCCCCTTCCGCAGCGCCTGCTACGAGTGGGATTTTCGCGAGCGCATCAGCTTCTGCGCCGGTTTTCGCTCGCACGGTTGACGAGATGACATCAGAGCCCGAAAGCGGCGTACCTGACGCGCCGAGGATGTGCGAGGTCGGTACGCCGGAAATGAGCCATGACCGTGCGTAGGTCCCGCTCGTAGCGACCGCTTCGTCCGCACCGAAGAAATCGATATCACGCTCGCTGTCGGTCGGGTCGTCGACCGAGAACGTAAACGGCGCACCAGAGGGGTCCGAGCCTGTGGTGAAGATATCGCCTCCGAGGTTCACGATGACTCCGGCCATGTCAGGCTCGGATAGCGCTATCCGCTCTGCCGCATATCCCTTCACGATCCCTCCGAAATCGAGCCGTTGCCCTGCGCGAAGCGTGATCGTCCGGGTTCGAGGATCGATCTCGATAGCCTCGACTGAGAGGTCATACGGCTCGGACGGGCTCATCGTCGCGCGCTCTCGTTCGCGCACATCGCTGATATCCGCGTCATAACCGAAACGAGAGATATCCATGAGCGGATTGAATCTTCCCCCTGTTCGTCTCGACAGCTCCCGCGATACGAGGAAGACATCCATGAATTCCTGCGAGACGGCGAGCGTGCCGAGGCGGTTCAGCCGCGAAAGCTCGCTCTCCGCAGAGAAACGTGAGAAACGCGCGTCATACGCATGCGCGTGCGCACGCATGCGCGCACATGCGGCGTCGGCGCTTGCCTGGTCCGGTGCGACGAGGCTGATGCTCGCCTCGCAGCCCATCGTCCTGAATTCGTAGTCGTACTCGCGCATACCTAGCTCGCGCGCGTACGGCGCGCCGGTTTCTTCACGGGCTTCTTTACGGTCGGTTCCTTTACGACAGGCGCAGGTGTCGGTGCGGGTGGAGTCGGCGCGGGCGGCGAAGCAGGCGTCACAGGCACTATCGCGTCTGGAGTCGGTTTCTTGGGTGGAGGCTCCGCAGGTGCGACCGGTGCTGTCTCGATCACTTCGTCAGCCACATCGAGGGACTCGTCGATATCTTCCTCCTCGACCCACCCTGTGGTGAGAGTCGCGTCCTGTCCGAACGAGACGGTATTCCAATCGTTCGCGGCATGGAGTCCGCTCGCCAAGAGGAGCGCGAACGGGATGCCGAGCACGGTCGCAAGAAACGTACGGGTGTCCTTCCTCATATCGCGATCTTCTGCCACATATGGGTCTCTGCCTTCGTCACCTCGCATTCTCCGCACTTGAAATCATCCGGCAGGTCTTCCCACCGGGTACCAGGCGGTATCGACCGCTCCGGCATGCCGAGCGATTCGTCGTATATCCAGCCGCACTCGAGACAGATGTATTGGAAGTACGTCATATGAGGTACGGCCTATAGGGCCATACCTCTCATACACCGCACGCAGACGATATATTTCCTCTCTATTCCAGCTCGTCCGAGCTGTCATCTTCTTCCTCATCTTCCTCATCGTGTCGCGCCGGCATCTTGCGCACGCCGTAGGCTTCGATGACGCCATCCGTCCACTCGCCGAAGACGTATACCTCGTCCCCGATACGGAATACCGTGATGTCCGTAGGTTCAGGGACATGCACGCGCCGCTCCCCATCGTCCTGATCCCGGTCTCGGTCATCATGGAAGATCGTGAGCATCCGATCCTCGATATGGGTGACGGTGCCTCGAAATTCGCCATACTCCTCGCGAGGAGTCTCGAGATCCGCGTACCACGGACCGATAAGCGGCAGATCGTCCGCGTCGGCTCGCTCACGAAGCGAGCGGTGTACGGGAGTAAAGGTGATGCCCACTGCGGCGAGCGTTGAAAGCAGCGTAAGCGCGATGATGACCGGGACATACGACACGCGATATACGGCGCGGAAGCGCTTCAACAGGGCGCGGAGCGCGAATATCGCGATAAGGTCGAGCGCGAGGTACGTCCACGGGAAGAGTGCGAGGAACGCGAGGAAGCCCCGCGGACCGAATGAGAGCAAGAAGTGCTCGCCGCGCTCCGTAAGCATGAAAAGGATGTAGCTCAGGATGAATGCGGAGAAGAGGAAGACCGCTCCGGCGAGCGCGACGGTAAGCGCCGCCATGCCGGTGAAGTATACCCTCGGACGCATGCGGAGCGTCCCGGTCTCGATACGCGCGAGGATGCGCTCGCGGAGCTGGGTTTCCTGTTCGTTGGTTGTCATACGAGATGTGAGGGCTCGAGATGCTTCTTGAGCGCCGCCCGGGCGCGAGAGAGCCGGACGCCGACCGTGCCTACCGGGATACGGAGCACGTCCGCGATCTCCTGGTACGAGAGGTCTTCCGTATAGTACAGGACGAGTATCTCGCGATAGTCGGGCCGGAGATGCTCCATCCCCGCTTCGATCGCGCGCCGCATATCAGCCACGTCACGCTCGCGTTCTGCCGGATCCTCGTAGGCTGCGTGCGGTACCAATGCGTCGAGATCCATGGCGAATACGCGCGACCGGGAACGCATGCGCAGCATGTTGGCGAATACGTTGTGCGCGATGCGGTAGAGCCATGGAGAGAAGCGGAGCGTCGCATCGAACCCGTGCATGTTCTGATACGCGCGGATGAACGCTTCCTGGACGCCATCCTCTATCTGGTCATGGCTCTGCAGGAACTGTCGCCCGTAGCGCGCAAGCTTCCCTTCATACCGACGCATCAGCTCGCCATACGCATCCCTATCGCCCGACTGGACGAGTCGGGCGATATCCTCATCAGTACGCTCGCTAGGCATCATGGGATGATTCTATCCTCCATCGCCCGATCGAGCGCGAGAGCCGACCGCACTCGTGCGGCGGCGCTCGCTTCTGGCATGGGAGTGGATGGTTAGGGTGCGCTGATAAGGCGGGTTGAGCGGGTCGTGCCCTCGCTCCGATTACTACTACACCGGGACCTGTCGGAATGTTACAGCGCTGCTATTGCGGCGTCGGCGTACCCGCGTACCACGCCTTCTGCCAATCCTGCATCTGTTTGATCTCGGCGGTCTGTGCCGTGATGATCGCATTCGCCATGGTCTTTATCTCCTCGTGCTTCGCGCTCTTGAGGGCCGCGTTCGCCATATCGACCGCACCCTGGTGATGGACGATCATCTCCGAAAGGAACGCCTGATCGAAAGCGTCCCCGGTCTTCCCCGAGAGACCCTGCATCATGTCGCCCATCGCGCCGTGCATACCGCGCATATCATCGTCATCCATCATCTCGCCACCCCGCATCCGATGCATACCCTCTCCGATATCAGCGCGCTCGGGCGCAGCGAGCGCGACTCCGCCTCCCCCGACGATAAGCCCGACAAGGGCTGCGATAGCGACATTTTTATCTATGCTCATATGCCGTGATGAATGATTACAGTAATAGTGTAGCCCGGCCACTATGGGCGTCACATCCCTTGATACACCGCTCGAACGAGCAGTATTTCACAATAGAAAGCGGCAGCCCTTGGGCTGCCGCTTGAGTCAGGTAGCGAAGTATTCGAAGGTGAGTCCGAACGGAAGCGGGTTCTCCTTGGATGACGCTATATGCCGGATATGGAAGGCCCGTATCCCACGCTTCTTGTATACCGCCGAACGAGCAAGAAGGTCCTCGACTGCCGCATCCGTCATCTCACCCGCATCCCGGAAGCAGTAGCAGCGTTCGCCGTCCCCCGCCCCGAACGGAATGGCAATGAGAGGAAACGGTACTCCTGCACTTATTGCCTCATTCGCTGAGGCGACGAGCATCATGTCTAGCATGCGAATCTCCTCAAGAGGATCTGCCCCGACACTACCCTCGCTGCGCTTTCGCGGCAAGGCGCGCCGTGGTAGCGTGCCGCAAGACAATCTGAAGGAGCGGACGATGGCTGGAGAGAAAATCGATATACAGAAGGTGCTCGCCGAGCTGCAGCGCAAATGGGCGCACGAACTCGCCGGCGCTCTTGAGTCGGGATTCGATTTTCAGGAGCTCGATCTCGAGACACGGAAGAAGATTTGGCCGCAGATCATACGGATGTCACTCGGAGCCGGCGTTGATCACGACACGATGCAGAGCATCATCGGGGCCTCGCCCTCGACCATCGAGCGATGGCTCATCGAGGGCATCATGCCGAAGAGCGTGACGCAGAAGCTCATGGCGAGTGCGCTCGCGGAATACATGGCCGCTACGTAAACCAAGGGACCCTCCGCTGGAGGGTCCCTTTCATGTATGAAAACTTTAGAGAGACGCTATCTGCTGGCGCGTCTTCGCGCCAAAGTATCCGGCGGCGGGCGCGATGCCCTTCGCGCTCTGGAATTCGACGAGCGCAGCTTTGGTTGCAGGACCGAAGTAGCCGGTCACGCCCGCGTCCTTAAGCGCAGCAGCTTTAGGGCCCGTCGCTTTTGCGATAAGGAGGTTTTGGAGGTCGGTGACGGCCTTCCCGGAGTCCCCGAGCTCGAGATCCACGTTTGGTACGGACGCGCTCGTCGCCTTCGCGCTCGCGACAGGCGCTGGCGCGGTCGGCGTAGCAGGAGCGGCAGCGACAGTCGCAGATTTTACTGGCGCCGCGGACGCGAGCTTCGCGCGGGTCCTTGCTCCGTAGTATCCGGCTGCGGGGCTTATGCCGGCTGCCTTCTGGTATTCGATGAGCGCCTTCTCGGTTGCGGGACCGAAGTACCCGGTCGCACCAGTCTTTGCGAGCGCTACAGCAGCGGGACCGGAGGCGACAGAAATAAGCAGCTTCTGCATCGCAACGACATCCGGTCCCTCGTCCTCGAGCTCAAGATCTACAGAGCCGGTAGCTAGCGTCACCGTCGCGGCGTCAGTAAGCGGCTCGTCTTCCTTGGCGACCTTCTTGGTTGGAGTACCGCCGAGCGCAACCTCTATAGAACTCGGAAGATCCATCCCCTCCTTCTTGGCAAGCGCGAATTCGCCAAGGCTCGCAGCGACAAGGAGCTCTGCGAGCTGGTCGTCGTTGTCGGAATCCTCGAATATGCCGTCGAGGAAGCTGATCTTCTCTTTCAGGCTGAATCCATCGCTAAGTCGCGCGTACGGGTCCAGGGGTACGCGATTCTTCCGAATCTCGAAATGGAGGTGCGCACCAGTACCGGCTGCGTTCCCAGTGTTCCCCACATACCCGATGACGTCGCCCGCCGCAAGCTTCTGCCCGGCGGCGATAGTCGCGATACGCGAGAGGTGCATATACACGAAGGTCTCTCCGCCCGGGTTTGCGGTGTAGACGTACTTACCGGAGGAAGCGCCCGTGCCGGTCCGCAGCACGACAGCATCAGTCGGAGAGACGATAGGCGTACCCGACGGTGCGATGATGTCCTGCCCCTCATGCGCGCGCGTTCCCCCACCGCGCGGGTCCCCGAAATCAGATTTGATATTCGACTTCGCGACGCCGAACAAGACAGGAATAGGCACAGAAGACGCGACCTCGTCCCCGAGTCCGTCGATATTAGAAGAAGCGGCGGCAGAGAGGCCGCGGCGGTCGCTTGCGTCGGCATATACGCCGGCGTCGCCATTAAGAGAGGCGTACGCGGTAAACGGTGCCGAGAATATAGCGAATATCGCTACAAAAGCAGCAAAAACGCGGAAAATAACAGACACGTACATGAAGACGATGTGAGGGGCGATTTCTTACGCCAGTTGCCTTGTTCATAATTGTCTCACACCCATTTTTCATGTAAATAGCTCAAAATACCCCGTACTTACCTAATAAAAAATGATCTTGCTTAACTTATGAAAGTTTTTCGCTTGTGGATATGTGAAATTACTTCAGACATAACATATTATAATATATTCCATGCCTGTAGCTCAGAAATTCAAATCAATTTACATACCAGATGGTGCGAGGCAGCATAATTTAACCCTTGCTTTTGGTCCTAAGGATAGCGATATTTTCGACCAGATCAAAACTTTTTCCAGTTCTGAATTTAGAGATTTTATTGGAGTCCATTCATTGTCAGAGTTAAAAAATAAATCTGAACAAGAAGGACTTGCCCTGAACACTTATTGCCGCTGGCTACTGCGAAAAAATCTTGAAACAAGATTAAAAGTGGCTCGTTCAAAAAAGACACAAGATATCTCGAAATACGTAAACCGCGTAATTGAGGGCGACTGCCTTAGCGTCATGCCTAATTTTCCAGCAAAGTCGATCGATATGATTTTATGCGACTTGCCTTACGGCACGACGCAAAATTCCTGGGATAGCGTAATCCCTCTGGAAGAGCTTTGGGATAATTATATGAATATTATTAAGGATGATGGAGTTATCGTTCTTACTGGCCAAGGTCTATTTACGGCCCAATTGATGCTTTCCAATCAAAGATACTTCAAATACAAAATTACCTGGGTAAAGTCTAAACCGACGAATTTTTTGAATGCGAAGAAGCAACCTTTGCGCAAACACGAAGATATTTGTGTTTTTTACAAATCACAACCGCGATATTTCCCTCAGATGTCTGAAGGCGTGCCTTATAATAAAGGCTTTCGAAAGGACCAACTTACAGGCAGCTACGGTGAGTTTAGGGCCGTAGAGGTGAAAAGTGATGGGCAAAGATATCCGTCTGACGTTATCTACTTCAAGACTGCAGAGTCTGAAGGTCGCGTCTATCATCCGACACAGAAACCCGTCGAGTTAGGTAGGTATTTGATCCGCACGTTTACGCAACCTGGAGATATCGTGCTTGATAATGCGTCTGGAAGTGGCAGCTTCTTAGTTGCCGCAGTTTTAGAGAACAGACAATTTATTGGGATAGAAAAGAACGAAGAGACAATTCAATTTAAGAAAGATGAGGTGGATTTGATAAAAGTTTCAAGGGATAGAATTCGTAACGCGGCTAAAAGCCTATTCTCCTAAACCTGTGAAATTGATTTCGGGAGGTAATTTTTGCGCCATCTCAGTGTACTCACTTTTAGAAACAACCTTGTTTTCTAAGAGCCATTTGAGAACATGGTGAGATTGGTTTGCATGCAAGAATGATCCAGCCTCGGCTCCAAGATTCGTCGTTTCGCGAATATAGTCGAGGTGTTTCTTAAGTAAAATTCCCCGTCCGAGAAGATCGTAGCCGATGCGCAAAGTATCAACGCGCGTAAGGTTCAAGTCCCCCATCTTTTCTTGATCCTCAATTACATCTGCAGCGTCAATTTTAAGTAGATCTCCTATTTGTGAGAGGCCGTTTAAGTTCTTGTTATAGAATTCTGTCTCGTTCGCTCTATAAGCGAACCACTCTCTTCCACGCTCGGATATAGCGCCAGGAGGCAAATACACTCCCTCTCGAAGAACCCTGGATTTTGACACCCATCCACAAACGTAAAGGGTCCAGATACGCTGACGTGCAGATCCTGGGAGCAACGGTTGATTCGCTACTACCTTTGGACGCCGCAGGTGCGTTAGCACGTAAACATCTGCGTCTAGATTCTCTGCATGAAGCTGACGGGTAAAAAAATTGTGTTTCGACTCTCTAGGCAGAGAGTCCCCTCCCATGTAATTTTCCAGAAATGGCTTCTCGCCGCCGCGACATTTAACATCAACTTTTACACCAGAAGGAAGGCCAATATCGTACCCAAGCGGATGATCTTCCGGATTGATTTCCGGCATTCCAAGGTGATGGCGAATAACAATTTCCGCTAGCGCGCCATAACTTTGCTCCGCAATGCTACCTCGTTGCGCGCCAGTTATATTTGGGTTCTTTGCTATATATGTTGCGGCAGTTTCGCGCAATTTGAATCCATCCTTTCCAGAAAGACTTATTTCGATCGGTTTTGGGTGGACGTATTTGTACATATAGACCCAATTTTCAGTGGACTATATCACTCTATCTCTTAGCACGACCGTGTCGAGGGGGTGGCCGTAGCACCCCTGCCTGCCAACAAAAACCCCGCAGCCAAGCCGCGGGGTCCTTCCTTCACTCGCCCATCCCCCTCTTGCGCAGGCTCGCCGTGATCTTCTTCTGCCTTATACGGCCCTCTTGGAGGACGGCGCCGTACCAGGGAGGGTTGCTCCGCCACTTAATCTCATCGGAGGAGAGCAGGATGTCGCAAAGCTTCTCGAGCGAATAGTCCGCGAACGTGGCCTCCCGGAGCACGAGGGACTCCTGCTTGAAGCCGCGATACCGGAAAACGCTTTCGACGAACTCGACGAGCTCGGCGCCCTTCTGATTGAACTCGATCATCTTGTCGGAACCCGCGATGAGACAGAAATACGCGTCTCGCTCGAATTCCGGCGTATCCATCTCCTCGTCGGTCAGCATCTCGTCCTCGAGCGACTCGTCGAAGAATGCTTCCGTCCGCGTTGCGGGCGGGTTGTCGACCGCGAGCCGCGGTTTCGGCGCACTCTTCTCCCCCGGCTTGCCGCGGCCGAAGAGCGGCACGACCTTGTCTTCGTCACCCATGCCAATCACCCCTAGCTGATCCAGTTTCTGATGATTGTTATGCCACTAAATCCCCTCCTCCGGTATCCCCGCTTGCGCCCGCGGGACTTGGTGCCATAGTCAGGACAGACGATCACTCACAAGGGGACGTTCATGAGCCAGCTCATGTGCCGCGAGTCGGGCCGTCGAATCGAGCCTGGAACGCGGATACACATTCTGATTACCGGAAACGGCGAACAGATCGGGACCTTGTCGCATCTCACGATAGACAAGATCCCGCGCAAAGAGATACGCGTAGCGCGCGCCCGGGGCGACGCCGGCGTCAATATCTTCGGCGGCAGCTGCGAGAAGCGTGGCGCGAAGCTCTACTACGTCGAGAACCTGAAGCGTAGAGGCTTCCATTTCTCGCTCTCGCGTAGGGCGGCGGAGAAATACCTTCCCAACGCCACCAAAGGCATCTTCCCTTCCTACGAGCCGGCGCAGGAGGCCGCGGAGCCCGTGCGCGAAGCGCGCGGCGACCTGGCACACGCGCTTTGACTACTTACGACCCACACCCAAACGGGCCGACAACCAGGTCGGCCCGTTTTTCCTATCCATGTACCTGAATCCCGTTCTAAAAATCTCTATCATATATGATAGAGATTTCTCCACCCTGAATTGCGGCAATGCTGCGCCGTGCTAGAGTCGCCCTAGAAACGAAGGGAGTTTGTCATGCACAGAACCAGCGAGGAGGCGCTTCGCGCGCCGGACTCGATCTTCCAGATGGTCCACCGGAGGCAGATCGCTACGTCGGAACGCCGCGGCGCGGATGCCGGGGTGTTCGTCCTCGTTCTCTTGATCGTCGCCATGACCATACTGATCTGGATGAGCGTCAGCACGCGCCCTGGCGACTATCTCACGATCGTCATCATCGTCTCGCTCTCGTGCCTGGCCGCCATCCCGATAATCTTCATCTCGTACCACAAATACCGGTATGCGAACGACGTCGTGGCCGGCAAGACCAAGTTCTAGCGCCCGAAGGGCCGGCTCTTGTGCCGGCCCTTTCTCTATAATTCCTCGACGACGTCGCTCGGCTCCTCTTTGACGACCAAGGTCCTCATCACGTACTCGACGACGTCCGCTGCGTCCTCGCCCGCGAGGAACGAGCCCAGGGACGGGTAGACGATGAGGGCCTTGTATTCGAGCGGATTATTATCCGTCGCCGCCCGGGTGTGATTGAACGCGTAGATAGGGCCATACTTCATCACCTCCTTCTCTCCCGTTTCGATAGTGGTGCGCGTCAGCTCGAGCCAGTACTTCTCCCCTTCCGTACCATCCTTGGTGGTATACGGCTCCTTATCCGTGTTGCCGCACGCGACCGTAATACCCTGCGCGTCCGTGCCGCAGAGCGCGAAGAGTTGCGCGCCGAGGAACAGGTCGTAGTCGAGCGGCGCGGGCGAATTTGGGTCCTGGCGATATTCGACAATCTCGACGAACGGCATGAACCCGGTCTCCTCGCTCTCATTCCCGACAAGCACCGAGCGGAGCCCGTACTCCTTCACGACCTGGTCGCCCGGGTACATGAAAGAGACCATGCGGCCGTCGTACGAGGCCGGCGGAAAGACCGCTTTCCCGAGGAAGAGCACCCACGCGAGCGCAGACAGGATGACCAGGACGCCGAGGCCGATAAGGGTTTTCTTGAGCCGTGACATGCCTGAAGTATACGACTTTATTTCGTTAGGAGCGAAGCGACTTAGGAAATAAGAAGTGCCCTTTGTGGTGCAAAACGCAAAAAACCCGGCCGAAACCGGGTTTTTCGCGTTTTGCTTCAGCGTGCTCCCTAGTTCATCACCAGGCCGCCCGTCTTGAAGTTCTCGAGGT
>CAZMFT010000001.1:0-3289 GCA_964565655.1 uncultured Candidatus Saccharibacteria bacterium | reverse complement strand
CTTCAGCGTGCTCCCTAGTTCATCACCAGGCCGCCCGTCTTGAAGTTCTCGAGGTTGAAGTCATAGACATTCCACGTCGAGGTGTCAGTCGTCGCCCAACCGAGGCCGACGAGGCTGACGCGGTAGAAACCGTCGTCGTCCACATCGCCGTCGTTGGTGCGGACGACCGTCAAGGTGAAGGTCGTCGACTTGCCTTCGCGGATGCGTACGCCGTTTACGACGCCTGCGTCCGTGACGCCCGAGCCCTTCGTGAAGGACACGTCAGTCGCGACGCCTGCGGTCGTCGGCACGCTGGAATCCGTGATGAGGTAGAGGATGCCGTCGCCTGAGACCGTCTGCGCCGTCACATCCGCGGTCGTCGTCGCAGCTGCCGAGTCAGAGACGTAGACATCGCTGCCGAACGCCTCGACCTTGTACTTCACCGTGAAGGTGCCGATATCATCGTCCGCGTTGTCGCCCTTGAGGAGGTCCTCGTCGGCAGACACGAAGCTCACGATGATGCCCGCGGTGCGAAGCTCGAACGCGCCGGAGTCTACGTTTCCACGCATATCCGCGTCCTTGAGCTCCTCGCCGGACTCATCCTCGATATCGAAGAGATCGCCGTTGTTGGTCTCCGTCTCGTCAATGCGGAACGAGATGGTGTCGCCCTCGTCAAGCGCATCGTCGGTCGAGAGGAAATCCGCACGGATCTCCGCGTCGACCGTGTCGCCCGCGTCGAGGGTGTAATCGACGTCCTCGAAGACATAGTCATGCGAGGAACCGCCACCGGTCACGCTCTCTGCGTTCGCGACGCGCTTCCCATCTATCCAGAGGGAGAGGTCGCTGATGACGTCGTCGGTGTTCGTAGCACCCGTGACCGCGACATGGACGCCCATAGTGCGGATATCGAGGTCGGAATCGCCTTCCGCTTCGAGCGTGAAGGAGAGGACCGGCTCATTGTCCGTATCGTCATGGTCGTCTATCGCGATAGCGCGCGTGTCATTCACCGCATCATCGTCTGCCGCGATGCGGAGACCTGCGTTCGTCGCGGACGCGAAGCTCTCGAAGGAGAACATGCGCGCCGCAGTCGATGGGTCCTCGGAAATCGAGGCACCATCGGCGTCGACGAAGCGAATCTGGCGGAAGTCGACACTCCACGTGTCGCCCTGGTCAGCCGAGTCGATGTTGTCCTCACCCGACACTGCGACCGTGAGCTCGGCGGTGTCGCCGCTCTCGATGATCGCGCTGCGGTCCAAGGAGATGGTCTTCGTGTAGTCGTTGCGGTCGGTGAACTCGTCCGCGTCAACGCGGGCGATCTCATCGCCGTCGAGGTAGACGGAGACCTCGGACGCGAAGTCCTCGAAGTCACTGTCCGCCGTGCCCTGCGCAAAGACGAGGCGAAGCGCCGTGAGACGGAGGTCAGACGTATCGTCTGCCTCTATCTCGAGGCCGGCAACCTCCACATCCTCCTCGTCCTCACCGACCTTCTCATTGTTGAGAGAGGCCATGAGCTCGTAGGAGTCGATGGAACCTGCGCCGCCCGTAAGGTCATCATCCTTCGGAGGATTCTGCGGCGGGACGGTGACTATGACATCGAGCTTAGCGCGGGTCACGGGACCGAAGTACCCGGACGCAGGCGAGATGCCTGCGGACGCCTGGTACGCGGCAAGCGCAGCTCTGGTCTGCTCACCGAAATAGCCGGTAGCCCCCGCAGCGATGCGGAAGTTCTTGCTGATAAGGAGTTTCTGGAGGGCGGTCACATCCGCGCCCGACGAGCCGACCGTGAGGTCGCGCGTGAAGACGTAGGATGCGCTCTGGCCTCCCTGGAGCGCCGAAAGCTGCGCCATAAGAGCAGCGATCTGTGCCTGGAGCTCCGATGCGGATGCGGCGCGTGCTGCGGGGGCGAATGACGCGAACGAGGTCGCGATCATCGCACCGCCGAGGAGCATGGTCGCGGCGCGCATGCGGAACGTTGAGTTGATAACGCTAGTCATAAGAGTGATTGTTTCGAGTAAATGCGCTGCGCATCGGCGCACGCATATATAGAGACACCAGGGTCCGAGAATCCTTACCCACCACGTTTTCGGCCTAGTCAGGTAAGGGAGAAGCCGTTATCGTGTCTTTGATGGCAGAGGGTAAGGACATGCGCGCGGCCTTCGAGGCAGCGTTCGAGGAGCACAGCGATGCCTTGTTCCGCTATTTCGCGTACCGCCTCAATAGCCGTGACCGGGCCCTGGAACTCGCTCAGGAGACGTTCCTGCGGGCATGGGATTACGCCGCACGCGGAAACCCGGTGAAGAGCCTGAAACCGTTCCTTTATACGACCGCCGCGAACCTCTTCAAGAACGAACTCCGCGACCGGAAGGAAGCCGCGTCCCTCGACATCCTCATGGACGAGGGGCAGGAGTTCGCGGGAACGGAGCGCACCCCGGAAGACGACGCGGAAGCGAAGCTCGTACTCGCACGCCTTTCGGAACTCGAGGAGCCGCACCAAGAGATACTCCGGCTCCGGTTCCTCGACGAGCTCTCGACCCGAGAGATAGCCGAGGCGCTCGGCATCTCGTCCATCGCGGTCTCGGTGCGCATACACCGGGCGCTCGGCAGATTACGTGCTATCTATAAGCCAGACACTTTATGAAAAACGAATTCGAATCAGTGAAGCGTGCCATAGATCCCCGGCTCTCCGCCGAGGAGCGTGACACTATGCGCGCCTCTTTCCATACCTACCTCGATATGCACCCGGCGCGTCCCGCGCTCCCCACCCGTTCTCCGTACTACCCCGCACTCCGCTATGCCTCATACGCGTTCATGGCCTTCATCGCGATATCCGCGCCTGTCGTCTATGCAGCGGAGTATTCGCTCCCGAACGACACGCTCTATCCCCTGAAGACGTATGTCATCGAGCCTGCATATGTGGGTGTCGTCGCATGGTCTCCGGAAGCGGAGGCTGACGCGCATACGGCCATAGTCGAGCGCCGCCTCAAGGAAGCGGAGACGCTTGCCGCGCGCGACGAGCTTGATGCCGATGGCGCCTCGGTCCTGGTCGCGAGCATCACCGACTCGGTCGAAGAGATCCGCACGCATATAGCAGAGCGCTCGGAAGCGAAGGATTATGACGAAGCGCTCGACGCGGGCTCCGACGTCGAGACCGTCCTTGAGGCGCATGAGCGCGTCCTGACGGACATCGCGGGAGCAGCAACCGCCGCAGAAGACGATTTCATAGACCAGGTCGCCGCTATCGGGAACGATGCGGAAGACTATAACGAGCAGGTCGAGGAGGAGCAGCGCGTCGAATCGGACCCTGACGAGG